>NZ_CALPCF010000006.1:0-150530 GCF_943192965.1 Senimuribacter intestinalis | reverse complement strand
ATAGCTTTTTACATCCTCCACTCTTGCGTACCTGACATTTACTTAGGCAAACTGGAATTCACCTTGGCAATTGACCATTTTCTCAAATTTATTATTCCTTTTTATACCAAATTTCACAGTAATTTCTTGATAATAACTTGAATATACCACAGTGACTGATTAAACTATAAATGGAACTTGTGCGTCTTGTGAGGAAACCATGAGACGAAAACTATTATCAATGACGACAGCTGTTATCTGCGGTATTGTTTGCATGCAGTTTTTCGAAAAGATTCAGCTGCCTGCGGCAATTGTCTGTACGGCGGTGTGTGCATTCATCTGTGTAAAGAGCGATAGGGCGCGAAAAAAATTTTATTTACTTCTGCTGGTATCTTTTCTGGCAGGGGGATTTTTGCTGTCTTTAGAAAAGATGGAAGCGGGCAGCAGTCTTTTTTCAAAAAGCTTGGAAAGCGCAGAGAACTTTTCAGCAGTGGTCACCGAGATTGATAAAATTAAAGATGACCAGTATCGCATTTACTGCCAAATCGGTAGGGAAAAGCTTTTGTGCCGCTATTATCAGAGGATAGAACATTACGAACAGCTTCTGGGCTGCACTGTTTCTTTTGCGGCCCAGACAGAAATTCCCCGCAGTGCTTCTAATCCGAGAACCTTTGATTATCAGCTTTACTTAAAATCCAAGGGCATTCATTACATCACCACGCTGGATTCCTTTCGCATTGTACAAAAGCCGGATAGTCTGTTGAGTAAGGGGAAAAGCATAATATTTATAAAGAGGGAACAGCTGATTAAAAATCTTTCTATGTCAAAGTCCGGGGCAGCCGTTCTCAGAGGTATTCTTTTTGGTGACACGAAGGAGCTGGATGAGGAAACCTATGAAGAATTCAGAAAAAATGCAACCGCTCATGTTCTTGCGGTCAGCGGTCTGCATATCGGCATGCTATACAGTTTATATTGCGCCATAAATAAAAAGAGAAACAGCAGATTTCTGACAGCAGCTTTTATCGTATTACTTCTTATCTACGGCACAGCTGCCATGTGGTCAATTTCGGTGAACAGAGCGATTTTTCTCATTTTGCTTTCCATGGGAGCAAAATTTCTGCACAGACGGTATGACCTTCTGACTGCTCTTTCAGCAGCAGCGCTTTTTTCTATTCTGAAAAATCCGTATGTGATCTTTGGAGCGGGTTTTCAAATGTCGTTTCTTGCAGTTCTTTCTATGGCATTTTTTGCACCGATACTTCAGCGGTATATGAAAGAAAGTGCAGCAGCAGTGCTCAGCGTGCAGCTGGGGCTTTTACCGTATATGGCATATACTTTCAATGTTTGTTCTCTCGCAGGATTTTTCTGCAATATTCCGGTGGTCTTTCTGGCATCCGTCATTGTGCCTCTTGGGACCGGGGCATTCTTTGTCTATCTGTTTTTTGGTATGGTGCTTCCTGGATGTGGGCAGGTGCTGGAAGGACTGGTACAGATGATGATAAAAGTGAATCATTTTTTTGGTGCAGGTGGAAAATTGGCTTTCGATACAGTTTCGCCGCCGCTCTGGCTGCTGGTGCTGTTTTACGGGTGCAGCTTTTTACTTGCCTCAGAATTTTTTGCAGTCTATTTGCGGAGAAAAAATTGGAAACTTCTGGGTAAAACGGCAGGTCTAATAGGTATGGCGGTGGCAATGACTGCAGTGATAAGTGCAAGCCCTTTTGACAAGGCGCAAGTAGTCTTTGTTGATGTGGGACAGGGCGACTGCATTCACTTAAAAGACGCAGGCGGCAGGCAGGTGCTGTTGGATGGGGGAGGAAGCATTCGATACAATGTTGGCGAAAAGACGTTGAAACCTTATCTTCTAAAAAATGGGATTTCCTCTCTGGATATTGCGGCGGCAACCCATCTTCACACCGATCACTATCTGGGACTTTGCCAGCTGAAAGAGGTATATCCGGTTGCGCATATGCTGACCAAGGGCAGGGCTGGTCAGAAGATTCGTCTTGGTGACAAGGAATGGATTGAAATCCTTTGGCCTGATAAAAGCTCGTCTGTGGATGAAAGTGATGAAAATCTGAACAGCCTGATTTTTAAAGTACATCTGGAAAATTTTACCGTACTGGTTACGGGAGATATTACCGAGGAAGGAGAGAGGATGCTCCTTGAAAAATATCAGGGGACAGATAAGCTTTCGGCGGACGTTTTGAAGGTAGCGCACCACGGCAGCGCCTATAGCAGTTGTGATGATTTTTTGACAGCAGTACGTCCCCGCATTGCCGTCATCGGTGTTGGGAAAAATAATTACGGACATCCAAGCCAGAAGGTCATTGAAAAATTAAGGAAATCTGATACAATGGTATATAGAACGGATTTAGATGGAGCCGTTGGAATTATAGATAAACGAGGTAAACTTTCAGTATGTACAAAAAACCCGTAAAACACAGTTTTAAGGTCTTCTCAGAGCACTTAAAGAATGAAACTTTTGAGAAGGTTCTTTTGATGTATGGCGTAGAACAGTATCTGGTAAAATGGGCAGTGGAGACGCTGGTTAAGAAATATGTCAATCCGGCGACGACGTCTATGGACTATGTACTTCTCGAGGGCGAGGAGACCTCCTGCAGCAGGATTATAGAAGCTGCTGAGACTTTTTCCATGTTTTCAGCACGCCGCATTGTCTGGGTCAGGAATTTTAAACCTTTGCTGAGCGACAGTGCCAGAGGTTTTTCAAAAGAGGAGATCAAAGAACTTGCAAATTATATTAAGGAAAGCAATGAACAGACTATTTTGATTTTTTCGGCAGAAGAGGTAAAGATGACTACGGTGCTCTCCGCGGCGCTGAAAAAGTCTGCGCAGTGCTATGACTTTGACAAAATAGATAAGGCGGAGTTTTCTTCCTTTGCAAAGAAGCGTTTTAAGCAGGCGGGGGTTGAGATTGGTCCTGCCGTGCTTTCTTTGCTTATCGAGGAAACGGGATATTTTAACAAGGAAAGTGATTACAGACTGTTTCACTTTGCCAATGATATCCAGAAAGTCATCGCGCACAGCGATGGAGTTCGAATCACAGAAGAGGACATCTTGCGCACGGTCAGCGGTGATTTGGAAACTTTCGTCTTTGATATGCTGGATGCTATTACCGCCAACAAAAAAGACAAAGCTTTTCAGATTTTATATAACATTTTATACAGCGGCAAGGATGCGTTTTCTATCATTGGGGTCATTGTATCCCAGTTTGAACTGCTGCTTGCTGTTAAGGAACTGCGGGATGACGGGCTTGATGTTTCCGCTATGCACAAGAAACTGGGCGGCAGCGAATTTCGAATTAAGAAACTGATGCCTTATGCGGGCAAGTATACGCAGAAAAAACTGAAGGAAACGCTGTCAGCGATTTATGAAGTGGACAGGCAGATTAAAACGGGGCTTTTAGACAGTCAGATGGCGTTAGAACTATTTATTGCAGGTATTTAATTTCGAGGAGATTTTGCGGAAATGAACAAACAATTGCGGGCGGATATGATGCTGGTGCTGGTAACCCTTTGCTGGGGCGTATCTTATTATTTGATGGATGTTTCGCTGACAGATATGGGACCGTTTACGCTCAACGCATACCGGTTCTTGGGCGCCTTTGTTATCGGCGGGCTTTTGAGCTTGCGAAAACTGAAAGGTATCAATAAACAGACGCTGAAATACAGTCTTTTAATTGGGTCGGTACTGGTCTTTGTTTATATTGGTGCAACTTTTGGCGTCAAATATACGACTCTTTCAAATTCGGGATTTCTCTGCGCTCTGACGGTGATTTTCGTGCCGATTATAGAAATTCTGGTGCTCAGGAAAAAGCCGCAGAAAAAAATCATCTTTGCAGTGACCATGAGTCTTATCGGTATTATGATGCTGACTTTAAAGGACGATTTTTCTATCAATATGGCAAATCTGCGAGGTGATCTTCTTTGTATTTTAGGTGCGACGGCTTATGCCATCGATCTGATACTGACGGAGAAAGCGGTTTCACATGAAGAGGTTGACGCATTTCAGCTGGGGGTTTTCCAGCTTGGCGTAACCGGCGTTTATATGCTTGTTATGTCGTTTATCTTTGAACAGCCCCATTTGCCGACGACGCCGATGATCTGGGGCAGTGTAATCTTTCTCTCCATATTTTGCACCGGTGTTGCCTTTATCGTGCAGGCCATTGCACAGCAGTATACTACGGCTGCTCACGTGGGCATTATCTTCACCCTGGAACCGGTCTTTGCAGCGGTGGTGGCGTATTTCTTTGCAGGAGAGGTGCTGACTGTAAAATCCTATCTGGGCGCAGTGATTATGATGGCAGCACTTTTTGTAACGGAAATTGATTTTAGCGGAAAGAAGAGGGAGCACGATGAACCAAAGGCTTGAAGCATTGATTTTGCACAGCCACATGATTCTTGATGTGATGCAGAATGCAGTTTGTATTAAAGATACTAAGGGCAGAACTCTTTATACGAATCAGGCGTATGAAAAGATGATTCGGCGCAGCAGCACGGAGCTTGTAGCAGACGGTCAGGATATTTTTGAAAATAATGTCCCCATTGGAAAGGTCATTGTATATCATGATATATCCGATGTTAATCGGTTGAAGCGTGAACTTGATCGTGTGAATCAAAAGTTGCGCAAGGCGCAGACCAGATACACCTTTAAAGATATTATCGGTCAAAGTGCTTGCCTGCTTCATATCGTTGAAACAGCAAAGGTTGCCTCCATGACGCCAGCAACAATTATGCTTAGAGGGGAAAGCGGTACAGGTAAGGAAATTTTCGCCAATGCGATTCACAATAACAGTCCGAGAAGAAATGAAAAGTTTGTTAAAATTAATTGTTCTTCTTTACCGGAGGAGCTGCTTGAAAGTGAATTGTTCGGATACAAGGAAGGTGCATTTACAGGAGCCCTTAGAGGCGGACGCAAGGGGCTTTTTCAGGAGGCTGACAAGGGAACTCTCTTTCTGGATGAGGTTGGTGATGTTTCTCCCAGAATGCAGGTGAAACTGCTGCGGGCGCTGCAGGAAAAAGAAATCATGCCGGTAGGGGCAGTAGAACCGGTTAAAGTCGATGTGAGAATTATTTGCGCTACTAATAAGCCTCTGGAAAAGATGATAGAAGACGGAAGTTTTAGAGAGGATCTCTATTATCGGCTCAATGTATTTCCTTTGCATATTCCGCCCCTTCGGGAAAGGAAGGAGGATATTCCGTTTATTGTTGAATACCTTCTACATCAGTATAATGAATTTTATGGAAGAGATGTTAAGTCGATATCGAAAGAAGCTGTGTCACTTCTGCAGCAGGAGGACTGGAACGGCAATGTCAGAGAACTAGAAAATGTTCTTTCAAGAGCGTTTATTAATCTTGATCCAAGTGCTTCATGTCTTGAGGCGCAAGGGATTGAACAAGCGCTTTTTGGGGAATACAGAGTCATGAAGAAAGTGGAAACGCCTGCTTGTGAAAAAGGCGCAGAGCTTCCCGTAAATTTGCATGAGGCTGTTGAAGAGACAGAGAAAAGGTGCATTTTGCAAGCGATACATGCTTACCATGGTGACAAAAATAAAGCAGCTGTAGCCTTAGGCCTTCCGATCAGAACGTTATATTATAAATGTAAAAAGTATGGAATTTGATTTTGCAATTTGTTGCAAAAATGCAATAGTTTGCAGCAAATGTTTGCAAAATGAAGTTCGGGGCAGAAAAAATATGGGGTTAAACATTGGAAAATCGAGCAAAAACAAGTTGGCACAGTCCTTGCTGTAATATATTGCAAAGAAACTTAACAACTTGCATGATATGCACAAGGAGGAAATGAGATGGATCATAACAAAGCTTTAAACGAATTTGCGGCGCAGTACTATGGACAGTTGTCAAGCGCAGTGTATAACACACCTGTAGAAATCAACCCTCAGGATACAGCGCTGGTTATTATTGATGCGCAAAAGTGTGTAACAAAGGAATATTTTGTAGAAGGCTATCGTGCCATGGGAATTGACACAGAACCTCTAATGCCGATTTTGGATCAGCTGGAAGAGAATACAAATAAGGCGCTTTCAAATATTGAGCGTATTCTTACAGCCTGCAGAGAAAAAGGAATTCGCCCGATTCATGTACGTATTCAATCTCTGCTTCCTGATGGTAAGGACACCGGTAGACTGCACGCATCTGCTGGCATGTATTATCCGCCGGGCGGCATGGCATCGGAGTTTTGCGAGGAAGCAAAACCTCTCGATGGGGAGATTATTTTGAATAAAACCTGTTCCGGCATCTGTGTGGGAACCCCGATCGACAGGGTAATGCGCAATTTGGGCATTAAAAAAGTAATCGTGGTGGGATTTTATACAGATCAGTGTGTCAGCACTTCTATTCGTGACCTGGCAGACCTTGGGTATGAAGTGGATATGATCGAAGATGCGATGACTGCCATGAGTCAGGAACGTCATGACAGAGCGCTGCAGGGGATCAAATTTATTTATGCAAATTGTGAAACTGCGCAGCAGCTTTTGGAAAGAATTCACAGTTTATAATATACGGGGCAAAACGGATGAGGCATTTAAAAGAAATAGAAAAACTTGCAAAAGAAAATCATGAAAAGGTGGTTGCTTGGAGACGGAATTTTCACCGCCATCCTGAGCTTTCCTTTGAAGAGTTTAATACATCTGATTATATTGCGGCAGCACTTTCCGATATGGGATATCAGGTGCAGAAAAATATTGGAGGAACGGGGATTATTGCAGATTTACAAGGCGGCGGGAAAGGTCCTGCGATTGCTTTTCGTGCCGATATGGACGCCCTTCCGATATTGGAGGAAACAGGACTTCCTTTTGAGTCGGAAAAGGCAGGGCTGATGCATGGCTGCGGTCATGACGGGCATATGGCGGTTCTTTTAGGCACGGCACTGTTGCTCTCTCAGATGCAGTCTGCAATCCGGGGAACCATCAGATTTATATTCCAACCAGGCGAAGAAGCAAATGGCGGCGCCAAGTGTGTAATTAATGATGGAGGGCTTAAGCATCCGGATATAGAGGGAATCTTTGGACTTCATATGATGCCTGATCTGCCTTGTGGAACCATCGGCATCAAACCGGGACATTTATCTGCGACAGATGATGAGTTTTTAATCAGGGTTCATGGCAAGAGTGCCCATTCATCAGAGCCCGAAATGGGAGTAAATGCAGTAGTTGTGGCTTCTCATGTAGTGACTGCGCTGGATTCGATATTGAGTAACAACGTGGGGCCTTTTCAGGTTGCAACCTTTTCTATCTGCCAAATACAGGGAGGGGAAGCAATCAATGTAATTCCTGATACTGTAGAAATGAAGGGTATGATACGCTGCGTGGAAAAGGGCGATAAGATGAAAATCCGTGCCCGTATGGAAGAACTTGTAGAACATACAGCGAGGGCTTTTGGCGGACAAGGTGAAGTTGAATTTATTCCGGGGTTTCCATCGGTAAATAATGACGGAAGGCTTACTAAAATGGTTATTGATGCAGCAGAACAGGTTTTAGAAAAGAAAGAAGATGTCTATCAAATTGAAAGACCGCATTTGGGTTCAGAGGATTTTGCCTATTATCAGGAAGAGATACCCGGCGTAATGTTTATGCTTGGCTGCGCGCAGGAGGGACAGGAAACGGGGACACTGCACAGCCCGATTCTAAATATCAATGAAGATGCGCTTCTTTATGGAGTGGAAATCTTTGCTGCTGTTGCGATGTCCATGTGCGGAAAATAATCATAGCTTTGCAGGAAAAGAGAAAAAACCTACATTTCATATTTTACAGAAACTGTTTAATATGAAGCGTAGGTTTTTTTATCTGAAATAGGCAGCCGCCTCAGCCTCTTATAAAGCAGGATTCACTCTTGCCTTGATAATCAATATGACAGAGAGAAGCAAAGAAAGCATTTCTAGTGCTACTAGTGTCATCGGCAGGGTGCAGTGCGTTACATAAAAGTTCATCAGCAAAGCAGGTATAACGAGTGCCAAAATTGAAATTAGAAAGAGCAGCCCCTTAATGAATAACCCGATTTTGCAGGTTTTGATATGAAAAGCATTGAATATCCACATGGTCAGGGTCAAATACGGTCTAAAAGCGCATATTTGAAGCAGTGTGGAATCGTAGATATTTGTACTTGGCTGTGCAACATAGAAGTTCCACTCTGCGTATGAAATTCTGCGAAGCTGCGGCTCTGGCAGGACATACTCATTCCTATAAAAATACAGTACGCTGAAAAACAGAATTTGTACTAAAAGTATGCTGATTGTTGCAACGATGAACGAAGCAGAAAGTGTCTTGTGTTTTACTTTTTTCATAGAAAAATTATAACATATTTTTGAATAATATGAAAATTAATAGAAGTTATGATGCCATTACTAAAAATGATAATGTTTCATAAGATAGAGAAGATGACTGAATGTACCCATGAATTAATCTATTAGCAGGAACTGCCGCTTGTTTGTGAAAATACAAACAATTTTCTGTTAATTAATAAATAAATTCCGAACCCATTGCATTCCACTCAAAAAAAAAGTATAATGAAAGCTATAGTTTCAAAAATGGGGAACCACCTTTGTAGCTTTGCAAAGGTACGCTTGTTTTAACAATTCATGGAAACAGGAGGAAACACAAAATGAGTGAAAAATGTTGTTGCTGCGGCGGAAGTCGAAGCGCGCAGTTTAAAGAACTGCAGCCGGTTTTAGACAAGTACGCCAAAGTTCCTGGCAGTCTGATTACAATTTTACAGAAGACCCAGGATATTTATGGATATCTTTCCATCGATGCAATTAATCACATTTCAGAGGCGACCGGCATTAAACCGGCAAAGATTTACGGCGTAGCTACATTCTACGCACAGTTCAGATTACAGCCGATTGGCAAGAATCTGATTATGCTGTGCCAAGGTACAGCTTGCCACGTAAACGGTTCTGAAATGATTGAAGAAGCAGTTTGCGAATATTTAGGCATTCAGGATGGAGAAACTACCGAAGACGGTATCTTCACTCTGAACAATGTAGCCTGTCTTGGCTGCTGCTCTTTAGCACCGGTCATGATGATTCAGAGCGCTGACGGAGATGAAACCTACGGAAATCTTACCAAGGATAAAGTAGTGCAGATTCTGGCTGAAATCAAAGAAAGAGCTTAGGAGGTGCGAGTGTGAAAGTAATTATTGGACAGGGCAGCTGCGGTATTGCCACAGGTGCAAAGAAAACCCAAGCTGAATTTGAAGCCCAGATTGCAAAGCAGGGCGTAAACGTAGATATCGATTTTACTGGCTGCGTTGGTACTTGTTATCTGGAACCGATCGTAGATGTTTATGATGATGCTGGTAAAATGACCAGATATGTCAAGGTACAGCCTGAGAAAGTCGAAAAGATTGTAGAAGAGCATTTAAAAGGTGGAAAGCCTGTTGAAGAATACGCTATTTCTGCTGAGGATGAACAGTTCCTCGAAAAACAGAAGAGAGTCGTTCTCAGACACTGTGGTCTCATCAATCCTGAAAAGATTGACGAATATCTGGCAGTAGGCGGCTACGAAGCAACAAAAAAGGTTGTTACTTCCATGACCCAGGATGAAGTTATCGAAGAAATCAAGGTTTCCGGTCTCAGAGGCAGAGGCGGCGCAGGATTCCCGACCTGGTTCAAATGGAATGCTGCCAAAGGAAATCCTGGAAAGAACAAATACATCGTATGTAATGCTGACGAAGGTGATCCAGGTGCATTCATGGACAGATCTGTCCTGGAAGGCGACCCGCACGCACTGATTGAAGGTATGATTATCGGCGGTTTTGCTATGGGCGCTACCGAGGGTATTATCTACTGTCGTGCTGAGTATCCGCTGGCGATTAAGAGACTGGAAAACGCCATGGAACAGGCAAGAGAAAAGGGATTCCTGGGTAAGGATATCTTTGGATCTGGCTATGACTTTGACCTCAGAATCAAAGCTGGCGCCGGCGCATTTGTCTGTGGTGAAGAAACTGCGCTAATCGCCTCCCTGGAAGGTGAGAGAGGTATGCCTAGACTGAAACCTCCTTTCCCTGCAGCAAAGGGGTACTGGCAGCAGCCGACCAACATCAACAATGTAGAAACCTTCGCTAACGTGCCATGGATTATCGCAAACGGCGGAGCAGCCTTTGGGGCGATGGGTACAGAGCAGTCCAAGGGAACTAAGGTATTCGCTCTTGCTGGTAAGATTAAGAAGGGCGGACTTGTGGAAGTTCCAATGGGTCTTCCTCTGAAAGACGTTATCTTTGGTATCGGCGGCGGTATCAAACAGGATAAGCAGTTTAAGGCTGTTCAGATGGGCGGACCTTCCGGCGGCTGTATTCCGGCTGATTTGATTGACACTCCGGTTACATACGAAGACATCAACAAGACTGGCGCCATCGTAGGTTCCGGCGGTATGATCGTTATGGACGAAGACACCTGCATGGTAGACATGGCAAGATACTTCCTCGACTTTACAAAGAAAGAATCCTGCGGAAAATGTAATTACTGCAGAATCGGTACCAAGAGAATGCTGGAAATCTTAGAAAGAATCACTGTCGGCGAAGGTAAAGACGGAGATATTGAACTGCTGGAAGAACTGGCAGCTAAGATTAAAGACGGCGCAATGTGCGGTCTGGGTCAAACAGCGCCGAACCCAGTTCTGACTACCATCAAATATTTCAGAAACGAATATGAAGACCATATTTACAATAAAAAGTGTACCGCTAAAGCATGTAAGGAACTGATTTCTTTCGAAATCACTGACGCATGTAAGGGATGTACCCTCTGCTCAAAGAAGTGTCCTGTCGGCGCGATTAGCGGAGAAGTAAAGGGTCAGCATGTTATTGACCAGACTAAGTGTATCAAGTGCGGCAAGTGTGCAGAATCCTGTAAGTTTGGCGCTATTGAGAAAAAGTAGGGAGGAGGAATACACATGAATAAATTCAGAATGAATATTGATGGCAAAGAAGTATTTGGACTTCCTGGACAGACCATTTTAGAAGTGGCCAGAGATAATGATATTTTTATCCCTACTCTTTGCTATGATGAAAGAACTACCATTTACGGAGCTTGCGGACTTTGTGTTGTAGAAGTAGAAGGAAACCCTAAACTCTGCAAGGCTTGCGCAACTACAGTTGCTCCTGGCATGGTAGTAATGACAAATACAGACAGAGTCGTAGAGTCCAGAAAGACTAACCTGGAGCTTTTGATTTCCAACCATAACGGTGACTGCAAAGCGCCTTGTGCACAGGCATGTCCTGCAGGAACTGACTGTCAGGGGTATGTGGGTCTGATTGCAAACGGCGAATTTGAAGCTGCAAACGAGCTGATTAAGGATAGAATTCCGCTTCCTGCTTCCATCGGCCGTGTATGTCCGCACCCTTGTGAAGACGCTTGCAGAAGGGGTCTTGTAGATGAACCGATTAGCATTGCTGCCCTGAAGCGCTTTGCTGCTGATTACGACATGATGGAGGATGTTGTATTTGTTCCTGAAATCGAAGATGAAACTGGCAAATCCGTAGCCATTATCGGCGGCGGCCCGATGGGTCTTTCCGCAGCATATTTCCTGAGACAGAAAGGTCACGAAGTGACAATCTTTGACGCAATGCCGAAGCTGGGCGGTATGCTTCGCTACGGTATTCCTGAATACAGACTGCCGAAGGAAGTTTTGGACGCAGAAATCGACATCATCGAATCCATGGGCGTTGAAATCGTACCGAACTGCAAAGTCGGTGAAGATTTATCCTTTGATACAATCAGAGAAGACTACGATGCAGTGCTTCTTGGTATCGGCGCATGGGTATCCACCGGCGTTGGCTGTCCGGGAGAAGACGCTGACGGCGTCATCGGCGGTATCGACTTCCTGAGAAAGGTTGTTAGAAATCAGCACATCGACTTCGGTGAAAAGGTTGCCATCGTCGGCGGCGGTAACACTGCAATGGACGCTTGCAGAACTGCTGTAAGACTGGGTGCGAAGGAAGTTTATAACATTTACAGAAGAACCAAGGACGAAATGCCTGCTGACAGAATTGAGATTGAAGAGGGTGAAGAGGAAGGCGTAATCTTTAAGAACCTGACCAACCCACTGGAAATCATCAAAGATGAAAAGGGTCATGTAAAACAGATGGTACTGCAGGTAATGGAACTGGGTGAGCCTGACGCTTCCGGCAGAAGAAAGCCGATTCCGGTAGAGGGCAAAACGGAAACCATCGATGTAGATACTGTAATTCTGGCAATTGGTCAGGCAGTAGATGCGAGCGCTTTCGATGTAGATAAGACTAGAAAGAATGCTATCGCATACGATCCTGACACCTTCATGACCAGCATTCCTGGCGTATTTGCAGGCGGTGACTGCGGTAATGACAAGATCTCCATCGCAGTAGAAGCTATTGCTGATGCTGGTAAAGCTGCAGTTGTTATCGACTCCTACTTGAACGGCGAAGCTGTAAGCTATGAAAAACCGTTCTTTGTAGAAAGAGATGATACAACTGAAGAGACTTTTGAAGATAGGGAAAGACTCTGTAGAGAGAAAGCTGATCAGCTTTCTGCTGCAGAAAGAAAGGATAACTTCTCAGAAGTAATCTTTGACGGATTAACTGAAGATCAAGCGCTGGCAGAGGCTTCCAGATGTCTGGAATGCGGCTGTCACGACTACTTCGAATGTAAGCTGATTGACTACGCAAACGAATACGATGTAGAACCTGAAAGATTTGCAGGAGACAAGAACATGATCGAGTTTACCGATGATCATCCGTTCATCGTGAGAGACCCGAACAAGTGTATCCTTTGCGGACTTTGCGTAAGAGTCTGCGACGAGGTAATGGGCGTAGGCGCACTGGGTCTTGTACAGCGTGGTTTTGATACTGTTGTAAAACCGAACTTGGAAAAACCGCTGGCAGAGTCTGGATGCGAATCCTGCGGTCAGTGTGTCAGCGTTTGCCCAGTAGGCGCACTACAGGAAAGACAGACTGTACAGAAGGAAGTTCCTCTTGATGCTGAAATTACAGAAACAACTTGTGCATTCTGCTCTGTTGGCTGTACTTTAGATTTAGAATCCTATGGCGATATGTTGATTAAGGCAAATCCTTCTAAAGAAGGTTATGTCAATGCCGGCATCTGCTGCGGAAAAGGCAAGTGGGGCTTTGATGTGGCTGTATTAGAAGATAAAGAAGTGGATCCGCTTGTAAAAGACGGCGATGACTTCCGCATGACCGATTATCATGAGGCTATCGTGATGGCGGCCAAGAAACTGGAAGCAGTAAAAGTTAGAAATGGAGCTGATTCTATCGCAGTTGCAATTTCTGACAGATACACCAACGAAGAAGCATACGCAATGAAGAAGTTTGCTCGCATTGCAGGCGCTAAGACTTTCTGTTTCAACACCAGAAAGAATGCGCTGGATGATGTACTGGGGCTGGATGCTTCTCCAAATACCATCGATGAACTTCTGTCCACAGAAGTGATTCTGGTACCGGGCTTCATCAAGAAGAATAATCCTGTAATCTGGAATAAGATCAAGCAGGCTGCAGAAGCAGGTGCTAAGGTGGTTGCAATCAATACGCCAGAGGCACAGACTTCTTATGCCTTTGCAGAGAAAGTGATTGATACAGACAACAGCACAGCGTTCTTAAAGGGTCTGGCAAAAGCTCTGATTGACATGGGCAAGAAGAGCGATGCTGAAGGCTTTGACGCATTTGCAGCTTCCGTTGCAGACGCTGTAGTTTGCGATGAAATTAAGGCAGTTGCTGAAATGTATGCAAAAGCTAAGAAAGCTATGGTTGTATTCCAGCAGAATGTGCTGTCCTACGAAGCAGCTGCACTCGTTGCAGAAATTGCACAGCTGTCCGGTCACATTGGAAAACCTAGAGACGGTATTCTGGCAGTAAAACCAAAGAATAACTCTCAGGGGCTTATTGATATGGGCATTCGTGCAGGCGCGGAAAGTTTGGAAGGTGTAAAGGGGCTAGTTATCTTCGGTGAAGATCCGATTGCCGCAGGTTTTGACTTGTCTGAGCTGGAATTCCTGATGGTTTCCGATATTTACATGACTGAAACTGCAAAGAAAGCAGATGTATTTATTCCGGGAACTGGTGCTGCAAGCACTGACGGCACTTTCACCAATACTGAAAGAAGACTGCTGCCGGTAGAAGCTGCAATTGTGGAAGATGTTGACTTAAGCAACTGGGAAATCGCTGCAGAACTTGCAAACGTGTTCGAAGAAGAATTTGGCTTCGAAGACGAAGCGGATATTTCCTGGGAAATGGATGACACATTGCCACTGTACAAATATGCTGAAATCGGTGAAGTACTGGGTGGCGTGCTGACTCCAGTAAATCCAGTGTTTATCGCAGCAACAGATGCAAAGATGGTAGATGAATTGCCATCAACTGACGCTTTGATGAATCTGATGGAAGAAAGACTACCTGAAGTCGTATCCCCAACTGCATAAGCAGCCCGCGGAACGTCTCATGCGAGGTGCGACCAAGAAAACGAGCATAGGCGAAGTTTGATTGGAATCGCACTACGGCGGAAGTCGTGCCTGCGACGCGCTAACGAAAGTTAGATGCGGCTCCAGGCAGCGAAGGTTGTTTTAAAGAAAATAGTAAGATAAAAACACTGCTGTCCCAAAGAAGAACGCTGGGACAGCAGTGTTTTATTGTTCATTAGTTATTCAGTTCCTCAAATAGTTGCTTCTTATAGACAGGGTCTTTTAGTGCCTTTTTAAGGTCTTCGATACGGTTTTCATTCAGAAGGTATTCCATCAGTTTCTTCTCGGCTTCAACCTGCATTTTTTCGGTTTCAGCTTGTTTTTTCTCGACTTCAGCCTGCTTTTTCTCGATTTCGGCCTGCTGTCTTTTAGCTTCAACAGCCTGCAGAGCCTTTTCAGACTCTTCCAGCATTTGCTTGCATTTTTCAAATGCGGTGGCGGTTCGTACCCATTCATCGTAAAGTGTCATTCTGCTCCGCACCTCCTTTTCGTTTTCCATGGCTTTTACTGCAGTCTGCAGACGCAGCAGCCATGAATCTGACTTTGGCACAGTATCTTCTTCCAGATACTGAAACAGATTTTTTAATTGGCAAGGAATATCGTCTTTGCTGCACTTACTGTTTAGAAATATTGTAACTTGACCGTCATCTAAATGCAAGTGATTTTTATCGTCAATCATTTGAAATGAGTAGATAGGCTCATCTTGCCCAAACAAATCAAATAAACAGATAAAGATGACATATCCCGGTCTAAGCTCCCTATATTCCTGACCACGCATAAGAGAATCGACCGCTGCAACGGCGTGATAGTAGCGACTGCGCTGAGGAAGTTCTTTGGTATCGGCAGCTTGACATTCCACATCAAACCAGGTGTCGTCATCTTCAAACAAGACGTCGAAACGAACTGATTTTGCGTATGGATTAATCATAATGGAATGCTCAGTGTGGAGAATCGTCTCAGCTGAAAAAATCTGAATTTCATTTTCGTAGTCGTGAAGATGAAGCCTGCGAACCCTTTTTTCCGGCAAGATGCGGGCGAGAAGACCTCGGAATAGCTCCTCATCTTTCATGACCGTGCTGAACATAACCGGATTACAAAGGGCGCTGGGTGTTTTTTTCTTTGTCATAATTGACCTCCTTACATAAAAAGAACGGCTGGTAAAGCCGTTCCCATCAAAAAAATATAAAATGTAGAAATAGAAAAAGGCAAGAGGGCAGATGCGAAAATCGCAGAAGGCCCAACTCGCCTTGTACCATAATATTATATCACAGATTCCCGGCTTTGTTCCAAAAAATATCTGACAAGTTAGGAGCGGCGGGTAGAAGCAACCTGCAGCGGGATAAAGAACAAAATATGTGGATAACTTCCTTGTTGACAAATTTTAAAAAACGTGAAATGATTGAAATCACTAATGTACAAGCTGTAAAGTTTTCCACATGAATAAGTTGAAAAAATTGTATACGATTTGGAAATAATTGTGCATAAGGTGGTTGGTGGTGTATTTTCTGCCAGATTTTTGGTGTGGAAAATTCCTTTAGCAAATGAAAGAAGAAAGGGGATTTTGTTCGGTTTTCGAAAAAAGATATTTCTGAATTTATGTTAGATTATAAAACTAAACTTGTGTTAAAAAATAAACTTTTCGAATATTTTTTGTATACTTTGACAAAAAATGAGCTGGATGCTATAATATAACATGTAATATTTTGGAGCATTTAGGTTTCAAAAGGAAATGAATGGAGGTTAGTTTGAATGGATAGACTTTACGTGAAGTCGAAGGACCGTGCCCAAAGAGCGGTAGAAGGGCTTTACAAAGATTTGGAGCGCAGAATTGCAGCAAGTCCGGCAGGGCAGTGCCCTGTGGATATGGCGGCAGCGTTTTTAAAGCTATGCCATGCACAGAGCTGCGGCAAATGCGTTCCATGCAGGACAGGACTTGGGCAGCTGCAGAATATGCTGGAAGATATTCTGTCCATGGACACGAATTTGGATTTGAGCATTTTAGACACGCTTGAGAGAACTGCAAAGGCCATCAAGGTGTCTGCGGATTGCGCCATTGGCTTTGAAGCAGCGTCTATGGTACTGCGCGGTTTGGAAGGCTTTAGAGAAGACTACGAGTCTCATATTCTCAACCACGCCTGTGCAGATAATGTAATCAATCATAGAGAATCCGTACCATGCAGAGGAGCCTGTCCGGCGGGTGTAGATGTTCCCGGCTATACAGCGCTTGTTCATGCGGGAAGATATGACGATGCGGTACGCCTTATCAGAAAAGATAATCCGTTCCCAACGGTATGCGCGCTGATTTGTGAACACCCTTGTGAGGACAAGTGCAGAAGAAATATCATTGATGCGCCGATTAATATCAGAGGCCTGAAGCGCTTTGCAGTGGACAACTGCTCCAAAAGCGTACCGGTTCCGGAGAAAATGGATCACACAGGAAAGAAGATTGCAGTAGTTGGCGGCGGTCCGTCAGGACTTTCCGCAGCATATTTTTTATCCATCATGGGTCACGATGTAACAGTATTTGAAAAAAGAGCCCAGCTTGGAGGTATGCTTCGTTACGGGATTCCAAGCTATCGCTTGCCGAGAGAAAGACTGCAGTGGGATATCGACGCCATCGCGTCCACTGGCGTAGAATTCCGCACAGACTCTGATGTGGAGTCCGAGGAAGCCATCAGGGAGATCAAAGAAAACTACGATGCTATGTATTTGTCCATCGGTTCCCACAACCATAAGAACCTGGGCATTCCGGGCGAATACGCAAAGGGCGTAGTGCCTGCTGTGGAGATGCTCCGAGGTATTGGCGATGATGCAATGCCGGACTTCAATGGAAAATCTGTTATCATTGTCGGCGGCGGAAATGTTGCCATGGATGTAGCCAGAACAGCCAAGAGACTTGGCGCCAGTGAAGTATGTATTGTTTATAGAAGAAGACGGGACGATATGACAGCACTTCCTGATGAAATCGGCGGAGCTGTTGCAGAAGGCTGCCAGTTGATGGAATTAATGGCACCATCTGAAATTATCGTTGATAAAAACGGTAATGTAAGAGGACTGTATGTGCAGCCGCAGATAGCAGGAGAGGCGGACAAGTCCGGAAGACCAAAACCGGTAGCGGCAGATCTTCCAAGAGTAAAAATGCGGTGTGATATCGTTATCTCTGCCATCGGACAAGCTACAGACTTTACATTCTTTGAACAGTATGGGGTGCCGGTATTCAGAGGAAATATCAAAACAGAGAAATCCAGCGTTGTAGACAAAGTGCAGGGCATTTATGCTGGAGGAGATTGCGTAACTGGTCCGTCGACCGTAATCAACGCTGTAGCTGCTGGTAAGGTTGCAGCAGCCAATATTGACAATTACCTCGGATATAATCATGAGATTACAGTAGATATAGACATTCCTGTGCCGCCAGTGCAGGATCAGAAGGCAAGAGGCAGAATTGAATTAAAAGAACGGTATGCTTCAGAACGAGGTGGCGACTTTGGCGCAGTAGAACTTCCAATGACCAGAGAGGAATCTCTGGCAGAATCATCAAGATGTCTGCGCTGCGACGCCTGCGGATTTGGTTCATTTAGAGGAGGCAGAATAGAAAAATGGTAAAGTTAAAAATTGATGGGCAGCAAATTGCAGTACCTGCTGGTACCACAATTTTAGATGCTGCTGCAAGAGTAGGAATTAAAATTCCACATCTCTGTTATTTAAAAGATATCAATGAAATCGGCGCCTGCAGAGTCTGTCTGGTCGAGAAAGTCGGCATGGAAAAGCTGGTCACCGCTTGTAATACAGAAGTAGAAGAGGGTGTTGAGATTCTGACTAACAGCCCAAAGGTCAGAGAAGTTAGACGAATTAATGTAGAATTGATTCTTTCAGATCATGACTGTAAATGTGTCCAGTGCGTCAAGAGCGGAAACTGTACCTTGCAGAAGATTGCCAATGACCTTGGCATTATTGAACAGCCTTATAAAGATGTACATGAAAAGACAAGATGGGATTTTGAATTGCCGCTGATTCGTGAAGCATCCAAGTGTGTGAAATGTATGCGATGTGTACAGATTTGTGATAAAGTGCAGGGATTGAATGTCTGGGACATTAATGGTTCTGGCTATAGAGCTTCTGTGGGGGTATCCAATAATCGCAAGATAACAGAAGCGGATTGTGCTCTTTGCGGACAGTGCATTACCCATTGCCCGGTAGGTGCGCTTAGAGAAAGGGATGATTTGCGTCTTCTCAGAGACGCTCTTGCAGATCCTGAGAAAATCACCATGGTACAGATTGCGCCAGCGGTGAGAACTGCCTGGGGCGAGGGAATCGGTATTTCCAAGACAGAGGCGACCACCGGAAAAATGGTCAGCGCATTGCGCAGAATTGGATTTGATTATATCTTTGACACTACATACAGCGCGGACCTTACAATTATGGAAGAGGGCAGCGAATTTATCGAGAGATTTACCCACAAGGAGCAGTATAGCTGGCCGATGTTTACTTCTTGCTGTCCGGGGTGGGTTCGGTTTGTCAAAACCCAGTATCCGGAATATGTGAAGAATCTGTCTACGGCAAAATCACCGCAGCAGATGTTTGGGGCGATGGCAAAGACTTATATCGCCCAGAAGCTGGGCATTAATCCGGATAAAATTTTCTC
The DNA here is from genome assembly GCF_943192965.1 of Senimuribacter intestinalis. Taxonomy (NCBI): domain Bacteria; kingdom Bacillati; phylum Bacillota; class Clostridia; order Peptostreptococcales; family Anaerovoracaceae; genus Senimuribacter; species Senimuribacter intestinalis. The sequence continues at coordinate 131,433 of NZ_CALPCF010000006.1, read as the reverse complement.
CGTCTCCATCATGCCGTGTCTTTCCAAGAAATATGAAAAGGGCGTGTCGCAGGTAGATGATGCAGGTCATGGAAAAGATGTGGATTTAGTACTGACCACCAGAGAGATGGACAGACTGATTCGTGCTGATAATATCCAGGCTCATGACCTGAAAGAGGAAGAGTTTGACGAAATCTTTGGAGAAGGATCTGGAGCAGGGGTTATCTTCGGCGCTACAGGCGGCGTCATGGAAGCGGCTCTTCGAAGTGCATATTTCCTTATAACAGGTGAAAATCCGGAAGTCGACAGCTTTAAGAGCGTTCGCGGGATGGACGGCTGGAAGGAAGCCACCTTTGAAATCAAAGGCATGAAGGTAAAAGTGGCAGTTGCCAGCGGTCTAGGCAATACCGGTAAACTGATGGAGGCGATAAAGCGGGGAGAAGTTGATTATGACTTTGTTGAGATCATGGCATGTCCCGGTGGCTGTGTCGGTGGAGGCGGACAGCCGGTCAAAGATGGCTATGAGTTTGCAGAAGCCAGAGGAGAAATCCTCTATGGACTGGACAAATTCTCAAATCTCAGATTTTCTCATGAAAATTCAGCTGTGCAGCTTACCTATGAGGAGTTCCTGGGAGAGCCCAATTCCCATAGAGCACATCAGCTGCTGCATACCAATTTAGAAGATTGGGATTTAGAGATGAACAGATAATTAAAGTAGGCTGCCTTGATATTATTAGGGCAGCCTCGCTGTTTCTACACCATTTTGGGATAAAATTGCGATTATGGTGCACTTTGATTTTTGGCAATTGTAAAATCTGCACCATTTTTTCTTAAATCGATAGAAATGGTGCGGGAAAAAGATGCGATATTGCCGTGCAATTACAGATTCATAAGATATTGGAAATATATCACATTTGTATGCGCACTTGAAATTCCATAATATACCAGTAAATTTCAAAAATGGAATTAGTAAAGAATCCCAACCTAGAAAAACTGCACCATGACATGGCCTTTTAGTCAAAATGGTGCAGTTTTTTATTCGGACTGATTTCAACTCCCACCATTGGTTAGTTTTTCAAAGAAAATGGTGCGGAAACAGATTTATAGATAATGATATTTTTTTCGATTGAGAACCAGGCAGGTGACAGTAACTGCCAGCGTTAATATTTCTGCGGTAATTCCGGAAAGCCAGATGCCTGTAAGTCCCAGAAGCAGTGGCAGAGTCAGGATGATGGATACCTGGAATACCAGCGTTCTAAGGAATGAAATCAGCGCAGAGAGCGGGCCATTGTTCAGCGCAGTAAAGAAGGAAGAACCGAAAATATTCATTCCGCAAATCAGGAATGACATGGCGCAGATACGGAATCCTTGGCAGGTCATTTCAAAGAGAGTCTTGTCGTAGCCGACAAAGATGGTAGCAAGCGGCACAGCTAGAAGCTCTGCCAGACATACCAGTACAATGCCGCAGCAGATGATGGCGCGGGTGCTTTTTTTAAACAGATTTTTTAGTTCTGCATGATTTTCTGCGCCGTAATTATAGCTGACAATCGGTGCGCAGCCCATACTATAGCCCAGATAGATAGCAGCAAAGATGAAGTTGACGTACATGATTGTGCCGTAGGCAGCAACACCGTTTTCTCCTGCAAAACGCAGCAGCTGCAGATTGTAAAGTGCACCGACAAGGGAGGAGGAAAAACTGCTTAAAAGCTCAGAAGAACCGTTGGTGCAGGCTTTTAACAGTGCCTTTGGATAGAATTTAGTTCGAGTCAGTGCAAGCAGGCTGTTGTTCTTCCTTGCAAAGTAAACGATTGGGAAAATGCCTCCAAAGATTTCTCCGATGGCAGTAGCGATTGCCGCGCCTGCAATACCCCAGTGAAATACCGCAATGAACAGAAAGTCAAACAACATGTTGAGGACGCCGGAAATAATGGAGACGTAAAGTCCCAGCTTCTGTTTTTCAGCAGCGACAAAAAAGGTCTGAAAGGCGCACTGCAGCATAAAGCAGGGCAGTGAAATCAGCATAATGCGGCAATAAAGCACGCAGTATTCCAGCAGTTCACCTTCTGCGCCCAGCAGAATGGATATGGGGCGGACAAAAATCTGTGCCACCAGGGAAATGGTGACGCCGCCGATGATTAAAGCGTAAATCAGCATGGAAAAATACTGATTGGCAAGATCCTGTTTCTTTTCTCCTAAGGTTTTCGCAACGATGGCGCTGCCGCCGGTACCCAGCATAAAACCGATAGCGCTGAGCGCTCCGAAAATTGGCATAATCAAGTTGACTGCAGCAAAGGCAGTTTTGCCTACGAAATTGGATACGAAAAGACCGTCAACAATAGAATAGACCGATGTAAAAATCATCATGACGATAGATGGCAGGACAAAGAGAAAAAGTTTTTTGTATGTAAAATGTTCAGATAGTTGTATTCGCATGTAAAATCCCTCCTTTTGAATGATATATATTATTCCATTGCTTCGACTTCTTCGCGAAATTTGGAAAGGTATTGACGAAAAAGTTTAACCAAAGTTTGTGCGTCCTCTCCAAGGGAAGAGAAGGCAGCCATTTCCATACGCATCACTGGTAGAATCTTTTCTTCGATGATGGCATGACCGCTGTCTGTGAGATAGATGTGCATATTGCGGCCTTTTCCTTTTTCGAGGTAAATATGTCCAAGTGTTTCCAGCTTGCGAATAGAGGAATTGACAGTTTGCTTGGTGAGAAAGGAACTGTCACAAATATCCTTCTGGGTACATCCTTCACCTAGACTGCAAAGGTCATAAAGAATACTGATTGCACTGTTGCAGGAACCGAGACGCAGTGAAATTTCCCGGTAGATTTCAGTTTCTTCTTTATATAGACGATTAAATTCTTTAAACGTTGGATTCAGAAATTCTTCCATAGAAGCCACTCCTTTTTATTCTGTAATAATCATATCTTACAAGTAGTCCGAAATCGGACTCATAACGACAAGAAATATTATAGTCCGAAATCGGACTCAAAGTCAAGGAAGTTTTGCAAAGAATACACAAAAATGCAAATTCATTGGGGCTTTTCTATTGACAGACCACGAAAGAATGGTAGAATAGCATTGTTGTAAAATGAAAGGATCAATTTGAAAGAAGAGAAAGGATTTCAAAGATGGAAAAAAGATTACAAGATTATATGCCGCAGGTAAAGGCTTTTTTTGAATCCCATAGAGAGGAGTTCTTAGCTGATCTTGCGGCTTTGATTGCAATTGACAGTCAGAGAACAGAGGCAAAGGAAGGCATGCCTTACGGGGAAGGTCCTGCTGCAGCCCTTGCAAAGACTTTGGAAATGGCAGAAGGCTACGGTCTTTATACAGAAAACTGGGAGAATTATCTTGGTACTATCCAGCTGAATGATGATAAAGAAAGAAAGCTGGAGATTCTTGCCCACCTTGACGTGGTGCCGGAGGGAAAAGGCTGGACTGTTACAGAGCCTTTTGTTATGAAGGAAATGGACGGAAGGGTGTACGGAAGAGGAACTGCTGATGATAAAGGACCTGCCCTTGCTGCGATTTACGCCCTGCGTGCCATTAAGGAGCTGGGAATTCCCCTTAAGGAAAACGTTCGTGTGACAGTTGGCTGCGACGAGGAATGCGGCAGCTCCGATTTGGATTATTATTGGACAAAGACGACTCCTGCAGAGATGACTTTCTCTCCTGACGCAGACTATCCGCTGATTAACCTGGAAAAGGGTCACTTTGGTGTGGAGATAACAGGTGCACTGCCAAAAGCCGGCGGCAGTATGGAGATTATAGACGTACAGTGCGGTACTAAGAGCAATGTCATTCCGGCAGATTCTGAGGCAGTGCTTAGAGGAATCAGCAAATCTGATATGGAGGGCTTCCTTGCAGAACTGGCTGAGGAGACTGCCGTAGAGCCGACTCTTACGGAAGATGGAGATAAGCTTTGCGTTGCCTTAAAGGGAACTGCAGCTCATGCGGCTGACCCTGATGCAGGCAATAACACTGCAACAGCTATGCTGCAGCTTCTTGCAAAGCTTCCAAGTGCAGATTTTGAGATGTTAAAGGATCTTCATAAAATCTTCCCTCACGGCGACGGACACGGAAAAGCTGCCGGCATTTACGGATGTGATGATGAATCCGGTGAAATCTCGGTATCCTTTAATATTTTGAACATCGACAAGGAGGGAAATCTCTTTGCGCAGGTGGACAGCAGAACGCCGATTTCCATGGGCGAGCCTGATTTTGCACCGCTTCCGGAAAAGCTGCAGGTCGCAGGCTATGCGGCAGAGACTAGCTTTAGTGAACCTCACTATGTTTCTCCGGATACGCCTCTTGTAAAGACACTGTTAGACCACTACGAGGGATGGTTCGGCGAGAAAGGCGAGTGCATCGCCATCGGCGGCGGCACTTATGTTCACGGACTTCCCGGAGGTGTAGCTTTTGGCTGTGCAAAGCTTGATGTAGATAATAAAATGCACGGCCCTGATGAGTTTGCAGAAATCGACCAGCTGCTGATTAGCGGCATGCTGTTTACTACGGCAATTGCGGATTTGTGTAAATAAATAGTGCTTTTTAGAACGGGAAAATCCTACTTGTGGATTTCCCGTTTTTCACGTATACTATAAGTACGAAAGAAAAAGAGGTGAGTCGAAGATGGATCAGAAAAGAATTCCCATTGGATTTGAGGATTTTAAAGAAATTAAAGAAAACAATCTATACTTTGTAGATAAAACACAGATGATACGGGAAATATTAGATGGCAGTAAAGTAACGCTGCTCACAAGACCCCGCCGTTTTGGCAAAACCCTGAATCTTTCCATGCTTCGCCGTTTCTTTGAAGATGAGAGAACGCCGGAAGGTGAGAAGGTAGACAATCGCCATCTGTTTGAAGGGCTTGCTATTATGGAATCCGGGGAGAAGTACCTTACCCATATGGGGCAGTATCCTGTGATTACCTTGTCGCTAAAATCAGCCAAACAAAGTGACTTTGCAATGGCATATGCCAGCTTAATTGATGAAATTATCAAAGAATTTGACCGCCATGCTTATGTACTTGCAGGAGATATGACGCCTAGAAATCGACAGTGGTTTACTGCAATATGGGAAGGCAAAGCTGATGATATTGTCTATGCGAAAGCTTTAGGCTTTTTATCCGAGTGCCTGTACAAATATCATGGGAAGGAAGCAATGATTCTCATTGACGAATATGATGTACCTTTGGAGTGTGCATATTTCGGTGGTTTTTACGATGAAATGATTGGCTTCATCCGATCCCTCTTTGAGTCCGCTCTGAAAACCAATCCCTATCTGAAGTTTGGTGTAGTGACAGGATGCCTACGAATCAGCAGGGAGAGCATCTTCACGGGATTAAATAATCTGGAAATTCATTCTATTATCAGCGAGAATTACAGCAGCTGTTTTGGCTTTACGGGTGAAGAAGTGCAGGAATTGCTGTCCTATTATGACCTTTCCGACAGGTTTTGCGAGGCAAGGGAGTGGTATGACGGTTATCTCTTTGGAAACACGGAGATTTACAATCCGTGGAGCATTTTAAACTATACGAAAAGCGTACTGTCGGGCAATCAGATAGCAACAAAACCGTACTGGTCCAACACCTCCAGCAACGGAATTGTAAAGGAACTTGTAGAAGAAGCCGACGATATGACCCGCCAAGAGCTGGAGATTTTGATGGAGGGCGGCACCATAGAAAAGCCGGTTCACGAAGAAATTACCTATGGCGATATACACACATCGAAAGATAATCTGTGGAACTTTTTGTTCTTCACTGGATATCTAAAGATGAAAAGCCAGCGAATAGAGGGTGAGACGATTTATTTAGAAATGACCATTCCAAACGCAGAGATTAAGTCTATCTACAGGCAGTCCATCGTAACTTGGTTTGACCAAAAGATAGCAGACGTAGATAGAAGCGGCCTGATTCAGGCTTTTGAAGATGGAGACTGCGAGGCTGCCGAGAATTTCATCAGCCAGCAGCTGATGGATACCATCAGCTATTTCGATTATGCGGAGAGCTATTACCACGGTTTTTTGACAGGACTTTTGAAAAATACAGGTCGGTATATGGTGCAGTCCAACCGTGAGAGTGGAACGGGAAGGCCGGATTTGATCCTCTGCGAAAAGAAATTTATGGGAAAAGCTATTATCTTGGAGTTAAAAGTGGCAAAGACCTTTGCAGAGATGGAAGCAAAATGTGAAGAAGCACTTGCGCAGATCGAAGCGCAGGATTATGCTACGCCGCTTTTAGCAGATGGTTACAGACCGATATTAAAGTACGGAATTGCACTGTACAAGAAGGGCTGCATAGTGAAGAAAGCCGAATAATATCAAGAACTTATACAGAAAAACAAAAGCGGATTACGCAGGTATTAAGGACTGCAATTATCCGCTTTTTCTATTGCTGTTTATAGTACTCTGTTACAAACTGCACGAAAGGGTGGTTTTCAAAATCCGGGTTTTCACGATAAATCATGTACAGATTTAGGGTATCTGCGTCAAAAGGCTTTGCAATCAGATGAGAATGCTGACTTAAGATTTTCGTACAGTAGCTCTTTGGAGCAAGGGCGAAGCTTCCGGGTGCAGTTATCATCGTTGGAAGAGCGCTGTCATCACAAATTGTCAAGGTCAATCCCAGCTCTTTTGGAAAAGCGTCAAGAAGTTCAGTATTCCATGAGAGGAGATGGTAACCGGTTAAATCCGGTTCTTCAATTAAATCCTTTGCGCTCAGCAAATCTGATTTATGGAGAAGAACGTATAGGTTATCTTCCTTTAACGGGATACAGGTAAGGCCTGGTTTTATGTAAGATTCAATCTGATTGATGGTCAGAAAGAAAAAATCCAGCTCTCCGGATGAAAGACGTGCATAATAATCCGTGTTATGAGTAGAAAGATTCACTTTCCAATGGGGATAGGCGGTTGTAAAGCGAGAAATTAAATCAGGAAAATCGGAGTAAATCGCAAGGGCATGAAGTCCGACGGTGATAAATTGAGCCGTGTTAAGGGCAAGCTTTTCTGTTTTTTTGAGGAATTGTTCCCAGCTATCAATGATTTGAGCGGCGTAAGACATAAAGATATGCCCCTCATCGGTTAATTCCACAAAACGCTTTGTGCGTGTAAAGATGGTTAAATTCAGCTCCTGCTCTATGCGGGTTATTCTTTGTGATACGGCGGACTGGGTCAGAAACAGATTTGCAGCAGCCTTCGTAATATTTTTTTCTCTTGCAACCTCCATGAGGCAGCGAACGTCTTGAATGTCAATCATAACGGAATTACTCTTTCTTCTTATTAATTCAATTAATAAGGAAAGTATAAACGATAATTTTACAAAAGGCAAGAAAAGTCGTAAAATTTACTTAAAATAACATGTTATTGAACACACCACAAGAGTGTGGGATGGAAAACTGTGTAGACGTAGCGAACAAAATGCTGCACAGTGATGATTCGCTATTATACAACGCTATTATACAAATCATGGAGGAAAAAATGTTAAAGATGCAGCAAAAACCCTTTGAACCGGTGTCTTTTGTAAGAGAAGGCACGGTGAAAATAGAGGGAACTGAAATTCCATATAAAGTAATTTCAGAGGACAATGTTTTAACCAGTGAAGCAGGAGAACCGGTTGGTTCAATCTTTACTTACTCGTATTTTAGAACGGATATTTCAGAGGAAGAGGCGAAGAAAAGACCGGTACTGTTTGCCTTTAACGGAGGACCGGCATCTTCATCTATTTGGATTCACTGGGGTCTGATATCTCCAAAGAAGATAGACTTTGAAAATCCGATTGATCCGCAGCAGGTTGCACCATATACCCTTGTAAACAATGATAGATGTCTTCTTGACATCTGCGACATGGTGCTGCTTGATCCTGTAACTTGCGGCTACGGCGTTTTGATTGACCCGAAAGCTGCGTCGGAGTTTTTTGGAACTGACCAAGATGCGGCGGCAATGGCTCTTGTGATTGAACAGTGGCTGATTAAACATCATCGCATGAACGCACCAAAGTATCTCATGGGAGAAAGCTACGGCACCCAGAGAGCGTCGGTACTGGTAAATGCTTTAATGTGCGGACCGACTTTCCAAAACAAAGCTTGTACCGGTATTGCAATTAACGGCATTATTCTTATGGGAACCATTTTACCAGCAGATCCGTCTTTACACGCTCTTGTCGAAGGCAGCATGGAGGATTGCGTTTTGAATTTACCGACTATGGCAGCAACACGGTATTATCATGAACCGGTAGAGGGTGTTACACAAGAGGAGTTTATCGATGACTGCTACACCTTTGCAGCAGATGCTTATCTGAGAGCTCTGTACCTTGGAAACCGTCTGCCGAAAGAAGAACTTGCGGCATGTATCCAAAAACTGTCTTATTTTACAGGCATTCCTGAAAGCTGGTTTTCTGCCAACGGTCTTAGAATCACTGCGCAGCAATTCCCAAAGATATACGGGGAAACTGCCCTGGGCAAAGTAGTCGGTGTATATGATAGCCGTTTTACCATGGATTTACACCATGGACTGCAGCTTCCTGACCCGGTGGCTGACGACGGCGCTATGGGAAAATACACCGCATACTATGCAGGTATCATGAGCGGCGTAGGAAAAGAACTGCTGGGAATTGATGTGGAAAGACCGTACAAGGTGATTAATTTTGATACGCTGATGAAATGGAATCATCAAGCTGTGCGCACGCCGCTTCTTTCGATGCAAGAGGCACTTCGCAGAAATCCGCAGCTACGGGTTTTGGTTGCCAACGGTATCTATGACCTTTGCACACCGATGGGAAATGCCCGGTACAGTTTTTCTCAAATTGCATCGGAGCCGGGACAGGTTGTGATAAAAGACTATCCGTCCGGACATATGACTTATGTAGGTGAGGAATCCTACGAGATGCTGACAAAAGATTTGCACGAATTCATTAAATAATAAGAAAGGACACAACAATGGAACAGAAGATTTTAACAAAAGTTGAACCTGTTAAGCTTCCGGCAAAGGTAAAGCTGCTGTATGCGACCGGCGACCTTGCAAAAGCGACAACTGTAATCATGATGATGGCATTTTCTATGTATTTTTACACAGAGGTGTGCGGCATTAACAGCGGTGTAGCAGCTACAATCGTTCTCATCGCAAAAATTTGGGATATCATCAACGACCCGATGATGGGTGCTTTAGTAGACAGAACCAAATCCAAAGAAGGCAAGTGCAGAATTTGGATGAAGTACATGTCAGTACCCGGATTTGTAATCTTTGCACTGGTTTTCTGGATGCCAGAGCTGACTGCTACAGGAAAAATCGTTTGGGTTGCCATTACATACACCCTGCAAGGCATGGTAAGTACGGCGCTGATGATTCCGATGAACACTTTGATGGGAAGACTGACAAGCGATCCTTTGGAAAGAGCAAGCATCAATCAGTACAAGGGTATCATTGGACTGATTCCGAATATCTTTGTACCGGCAGCAACTATGCCGCTGGTTATCTTCTTTGGCAAAGGAGACATGGAGAAAGGCTTCTTGATTGTAGGTTTCATCTATGCGGCAATATTTGGTATCTTCAACTTTACTGTTTATCTCGGTACAAAGGGATATGAACCGCTGGAACATTTGGCTACTGAAGGCGATACTTTAAATGAGACAAAGGGTGAACAGGAGCCTCTCGGTAAGGTTTTAAAGGCTCTTTTACAGAATACACCATGGCTTTTCTGCATTGGATTACACTTATGTAATATGCTGTTTTCTTCCATTGCTACCACTGTTATGACATGGTATTTCCAGTATAATATCGGAAATATTGCGCTGATGTCACTGGTATCTACTGTATCTTTAGGCATATCCTTGAGTGTATATATATTCCTAAAACAGCTAATTAAGAAATTTGGAAATGCGGGGACTGCTGCTATTGGATGTATTTTGAGTATTGTTGGATATGCTTTTAGATTCATTCTTCAAGATAGCTCTACAGCAATTCTGCTTGGAGGCAGCATTATTGCTAATTTTGGATCTGCATTAATTGGAGCGACGATTCTTTTGTGCATCTTTGATGCAAAGGTTTACGGTGAGTGGAAGACAGGTGTTGACAACGAAGCGATTCTGATGAGTGGATTTTCCATTGCGTATAAAACAGGTCAGGCTCTCGGCGGACCGATTGCAGGATACCTTCTTATGGCTGTTCCTTATGTAGCGCAGGCTGCAGTTCAGGAACAGAGCGTACTGGACTTGTGGTTCTACGAATCCACTCTGATTCCGGCTGTTGGATTTGTTATTACCTTGATATTTGCTCTGCTGATTAAGAAGTACGAAAAGAAAGTACCGCAGATGCGAGAAGAAATTGAGGCGAGAAAGGCAAAATAACGTATAATAATAAACCACCGGTTTAGCCGGTGGTTTATTATTATACATTTTCTTTATTTTGATAGTAGCCTGTTACATAGCGATAAAAGGGGTGAGATTCAATATCGGGCCTATTTGCACTGTAAAGGAGATAAAAGGTCAGCTGGTGAGCTTTGTTGGGTGCTCTAAAGGGCAGTGCACAAAGGTGTGAATATTGGTTCAAAATGGATGCGCAGCGGCTCTGTGGGGAAAGAGAAAAGTCTCCCGGTTTTGTAATCATGGATGGCAGAAAACTGTTATTACAGATGCTGCAGGAAATCTGCAGAGATGCTGGAAAAATTTCGATTTGGTTAGCATAACAGGTGAGCATATGAGAGCTGGACAAATCCTCAGCATGAATGACTTTTTTTTCTGAAAGTGGATCTTCACGGCACAGCAGGACGGATAAGGTGTCAGAAAACAGAGGAACTGAATTTATTCCCTGTAAGTTGTTTAATTCTCCTGTAGAAGCATAAAAGAAATAAAAGTCAATCTCTTCTGAAAGAAGTTTGCTGAACGCAACATCATTTGTCATCGTGTCATTTATAATATTAACTGTCCACTGCGGATTTGAAGACATAAAAGCTGAAACCATCTGAGGAAACTCTGAATAAATTGCCAGAGAAAGCAGGGAGATGTTAATACTACCGCCTGCTTGATTCATAGAAGGGAAGGCTTCCATTTTATGAAGAAAACCTTTCCATGACGTAATCGGTGCATCAGCGTTTTCTACAAAGTAATGACCGGCATCGGTCAGGTCTACGCTGCGGTTGTTTCTGATAAAGAGGATCATGCCCAGTTCCTTTTCGACTCTGGTAATTTTTTGCGATACGGCGGACTGAGTCAGAAATAGATTTGCCGCTGCTTTGGTAATGCTTTTTTCTTCTGCAACCGCCAGAACGCAGAGAATATCCTGAATGTCAATCATCTATAGCATCCTTTCTTGTCATTAATCTATTTTACCATGCCATTATAAATGATAAATTTACAAAAGGCAAGAAAAGACGTAAACTTTACCTAGAGTAACATGTTATTGAACATATCAGTTATAGCCAGTAAGACTGATATACTCAAAGTATTTGAAGCGAAAGGAGAATCAGATGGAAAAGAAAATAGCAATCCAGTGTGGCAGACTGCTGCAGCCAGATGGTACATATAGGGAAAGGCAGACCGTGATTGTAGAAAAGGATAAAATAACAGAAGTGCAGGATGGTTTTACTGCCCCTGCAGGCTGCCAGATGATAGACGCAAAGGATAGGTGGGTGACGCCGGGGCTCATCGAATCCCACGGACACTTGGCGACAGGAAATGATGCCAATGAAATGGCAGCAAATCCGGTCAGGACGTTTTTTTCTGTCAGAGAAGCGATTAATCCCTTGGATTCTGCTATCGGTAAAGTACGTAGCGGCGGCTTTACCACATACTGCATTTTACCGGGTTCAGAAGCGTTAATCAACGGTACAGGGGTAACAGTAAAATTAAAAGATGCGGCTGTAGTTGATGAGATAGAATTGACAGAGTGTCAGCCACTGAAGCTGGCGCTGGGAGATAATCCGAAGATGTTTTTCGGTAAAAAGGGAATATCCCCGGCAAGCCGTATGGGAAATGCAGCAATACTGCGGCAGGCTCTTTACAATGTAAAAGCACAGCTTACTGCGGGGAATTTCGATTTTGAAAGCCCGGCAAACTGGCAGAGTGTTCCTGTGGCAGAGGCGCTGCAGGGCAAGAGACTGGCAAAAATTCATTGTCATGACCCGAGGGATATTGTGACAGCAGTTAGAATTTCTGAAGAATTTGGACTGGATTATACCTTGGAACATGTGACTGGCGGCAGATTTGTCGCAGAATTTTTGGGGAAGCACAATGTTCGTTGTTGCCTTGGACCGCTTCTCATGAATCCGCTGAAATATGAGCTTGAAGCTATTGATCCGCTTAACCCAGGCATGTTGGAACAGGCGGGAGTGAAGTTTTCTCTGATTCAGGACGCAGCGTGGGATACGGATACTTTGATGCTGCCATCTCTTGCGGGCGTCTGCACAGCTTATGGACTGTCAGAGGAGGCGGCAATGCGTGGACTTACCATAGAAGCAGCAAGAAATCTACATTTGGAACACAGAATCGGCACGGTAGAAGTCGGAAAAGATGCCGACCTTGCAATATTTAACGGAAATCCGCTTCTGAATACGACAAAATGCGAGATGACAATCATAGACGGAATGATTTATGATTATAAAAAGGAGGCGTAAAGATGAGTGTTACAGTAATAAAAGCGAAGGAAATCGTAGTGTCTCCTGAAAAGACATTGACGCCCGGCACAATGATTGTCGAGAACGGAAAAGTGAAAGAAATTGGAACAGATATTTCGTATCCGATCGGTGCAGAGATAGTAGATGCAGGAGACTATGTGATTTATCCTGGATTTGTCGATGCTTCCAGTCATCTTGGCATCAACAAGGAACCATTCGACTATATGGAGGATACTTGGGATGGCTGTGATGCGGGGGCAGCCATGCAGCCGCAACTAACTGTGACAGACGGTTTTAATCCATTTTCACCGGCGTTGGAAAGAGCAAGGGAGGTCGGTGTTACAACGGCTTATGCAGCGGCAGGACACGGTGTAATTATGGACGGTCAGGGGATTGCCTTCAAGCTGAGAAAGAGTGAAACGGCTGACGAAATGTTTCTAAAGGACACGCAGCAGCTGCATTTTTGCATTGGCGATTACCCATTGATGGCATTTAAGCAAAAGGGGCAGCCTCCGATGACTCGCATGGCGCTGATGGACATGCTTCGCAGTGAGCTGCGCCGCGTAAAAGATATGGTGGAAAGTGGTGAAGAAGCAAGGGATACGAAAACTGCCGTACTGGCAAAGGCATTAAAAAGAGAAATAAAAGTGAGAGTTTATGTTTTGGCAGCACAGGATATCCCCCTTGCTGTAAAACTCTGCGAAGAATTCGGACTGGACTACATTTTGGATGGCCTGTACGAAGCCTGGAAGCTGCCGGAATTTTGGGAAGCAAATCCACAGATGGTGCTGCTCAACGGAGTGCCTTTTGGACCGATGCAGAATTCTATGGCGGCGAAATACGAGATGTCCAAGGAGTGTTTTTCTGTACTGGAAAAAGCAGGTTGTGACATCGTGCTGACTGCTGATGGCGTGACGACGACAAGGATGCTGCCATATATGGCAGGTTTTGCACTCGGTCATGGCTTATCCTTGCAGCATGCTCTTGCTTCCATCACGACGTTTCCTGCAAAGCTGCTTGGTTTGTCAGAGCACATCGGTACGCTGGAAGCAGGCAAAGACGCAGATTTTTCAATCTACACGGCAAATGCTCTGTTATCTACATCAAAGTGCATGGCAACTTATGTAGACGGAATGCAGGTATACTGTGATAAAGAATTTGGAGGAAAGAAATATGAATAAAATTCATCCATATACAACAGAAGCATATAAGCCTCTGTATGTATCAAAGAAGATGGACGCAGCGCTGCGAGGTGGAAAAATCACCGTGGAAGCGGTGACAGAGGATCATATCTTTTATGATGATGAGGGCAGGGAAGAAGCGACTATTTCAACAATTTCTTATCTTCGGACAGATGAGGAAAACAATCAGCGTCCTGTCATGTTTTTGTGGAACGGAGGTCCCGGCAGCGCCGTATCCATGCTGAATCTGGAATGTTTTGGTCCTTACTGCCTAGCAAAGGACGAAGAGGAAAGATTATGCTATGAGCTGGAAATAGAAACGGATACCATTTTAGATGTCTGCGACCTGGTATATATGGATCCGGTGGGGGTAGGGTATTCCAGACTTCTTCGAGAGGAAGCAGCAGAAAACTACTTTTCTGTGGACGGAGATGCACGCAGCATTACCTTTGCCATTGTCAGCTGGCTGAAAAAACACCGGCGCTGGAATAGCCCGGTTTATCTGTGCGGAGAAAGCTATGGAACGATTAGAGCTTGCCGGGTACTGGATGAGCTTGGAAGAAATCCCTTCTATGGAAACCGTATGATGCTTGGGATTCCTGTAGCCGGAGTGATTTTAATCGGGTCGGCTCTTTCTGTTGGGAAAGAAGGAAATGAGATTATTGAACCGGCTTTGGATCTGATTGCAGCGGCACTTCCGTCCATGGCGGCAGTCAACTGGTATCATAATCATCAGGAGGATTACGACAGAAATGCCTTCGTGGAAGAAGCCTGGGAGTTTGGAAGAAAAAGACTGCTGCCGGCACTTTTTGCAGGCGATGATTGCAGTATGGAAGAAATAAAAGTAATCGCAGAAGAACTGGCAAAGTATACCGGCATGGAGGTTTCCTACTTTGAACAGAGCAGGTTGAAGCTGCAAAACCTGGACGATTTTATGACGCAGGTAGTACGCCTTAAAGGACTGAGAGTCGATTTGTATGACGGAAGAGTTACTTCGCATCTTACCGGCTCCTATAACATGGTTGGAGATGGAAACATGCCGCTTTCGGTCATGAACGGTATTCTTGCACCGAAGCTGGGTATGGATACAGAGCGGCTATACTATACAGGCAATCTCAATGTTTATCCTGACTGGAACTATGTGCCAGAAAACGGAAAGTCTCATATAGACTGTCTGCGGGAAGCAACAGAGAGAATGCCGGAAATGAAAGTTCTCATGGCCAGCGGTCTTTACGATCTATGCACACTGGCGGGAAATACCAGATACCAGTTTGCACACAGCGGTATCGCCTCCGGGAAAGTAATCACAAAAGAATATCCCGGCGGCCACGGTGTTTATTCCAGTAAGGAAGGAAAAGCAGCCTTTTTACAGGACGTGAGGGCGCTGATAAAGGAATAGAAATATACTGAAAAGCAGGCTGCAAAGTGATGTCACAGGACATCATTTGCAGCCCGCTTTTTTATACGTTTTCTTCATTTTGATAGTAGCCTGTTGCAAACTGAATAAAGGGGTGGCTTTCGCTATCAATTCGGTTAGAATTATATATCAGGTAAAGGGTAGTAAAAATCGGCTTATTCTCGGCATCATAAAAAGGAACAGCACGCAGCTTAGGATTCTGCTGTAAAATTTTTTTGCAGCGGCTTTTCGGTGTTAAGGTAAAGTAGCCCGGCTTTGAAATCAATGACGGAAGGTAGCTGTCTTCGCATATTGTGAGAGTGAGGTCCAGTTCCTTTGGAAAAGCCTTAAGCAATTCGCTGTTCCATGAGATTAGATGATATCCGGTAAGATCGTTGATTCCGATAATTTCCTTACCGGCAAGAGAATCTGTTTCGTGAAGTAGAATGTATAGGCATTCTTCTTCGAGAGGAATCTGAGATAGCCTATACTCCTCAACAGGAGGTTTCATGTTTGCATTGATTAAAAAAAAGTCAGCATTGCCGCTATGGACATCTTTCAAACTGTCCATATGAGTGGTGAGGTTCACCTTATAGTTTGGATATGCGGAAGTAAAATCGGCAATCAATTCCGGTAAATCGGAGAAAACTGAGAGTGCGTGCATGCCAATTGTTAAATAATGCGCCTTCTTCAGGGTACGTTTTTTCATGTCAGAAAGAAACTGTTCCCAGTCCGCTGCAAGAGGGGCTCCTTGATTGACAAAAGCAATTCCGTCTTGTGTCAGTTCAACCCTGCGATTGGTTCTTTCAAAGAGGGACATACCAAGCTCTTTTTCTGTTCTGGAGATTTTCTGTGAAACAGCTGACTGCGTTAGGAACAAATTAGAGGCAGCCTTGGTGATACTTTTTTCCTTTGCAACCTCCAGTATACAGAGAATATCCTGGATATCAATCATAGCCGAAACTCCTTTTGCCATTAATTTATTTAATGAATCCATTATAAATGATAAATTTACAAATGGCAAGAAAAGTCGTAAAATTTACTTAAAATAACATGTTATTGAACATATCACAAGAGTGTGCTATGGAAAACTGTGTGGACATAGCTGGCAAAATGCTGCACAGTAATGATTCGCTATTATACAAATTATGGAGGAAGAAAATGTTAAAGATGCAGCAAAAACCCTTTGAACCGGTATCTTTTGTAAGAAAAGGTATGGTGACAATAGAGGGAACAGAAATTCCATATCAGGTAATTTCAGAAGACAATGTGCTGACTGATGAAGAAGGCGCTCCAAAAGGTTCTGTGTTTACTTATTCCTATTTCAGAACAGACGTGACAGAGGAAGAAGCTAAGGTAAGGCCTGTATTGTTTGCCTTTAACGGCGGACCGGGCTCCTCTGCCATATGGCTGCACTGGGGTCTTCTGTCACCGAAAAAGATAGAGTTTGACAATCCGGTAGACCCGCAGCAAAATGGCCCATATACATTAGTCAACAACGACAGATGTTTGTTAGATGTTTGCGATATTGTAGTCATAGATCCGGTAACCTGCGGCTACGGCGTGCTAATCGATCAGGCGGCAGCAGCGGAATTCTTTGGAATCGATCAGGACGCAGCAGCAATGGCCTTAGTGATAGAAAGATGGCTGACAAAGCATCACCGCATGAATGCCCCGAAGTATCTCATGGGAGAGAGCTACGGCACGCTGCGTGCGTCAGTTCTTGCAAATGCATTGATGGGCGGTCCGACTTTTCCGAACAGAACATGCACTAGCATTGCCATTGATGGAATTATTCTCATGGGAACCGTTTTGACTGTAGATTCTTCCCTGAATCCAATGGCAGAGGGCAGTATGGAAAACAGCGTTTTGAATCTGCCGACTTTGGCAGCGACACGGTATTATCACCAGCCTGTATCTGGCATCACGCTGGAAGCATTTATAGAAGAAAGCTATACTTTTGCGGCAGACACTTATCTGCGCGCTTTATATCTTGGAAATCGTCTGCCGGAAGCAGAGATGACAGCCTGTATCGAAAAATTATCCTATTTTACAGGCGTACCAAAAAGCTGGTTCCTTGCAAATGGAATCAGACTGACAGTCTCAGAATTTCCAAAGATATATGGGGAAACATCGCTGGGTAAAGTGGTCGGTCTTTACGATGGACGTTACACCATGGATTTATATCACGGGCTTCAGATTCCAGATCCGGTGGCAGACGACGGTGCCATGGGAAAATACACGGCATATTATGCAGGTATTATGAATGGTGAAGGCAGAGAACTTCTTGGCATTGATCTTGACAGGGCATATAAAGCCATCAACTTTGACACTAACATGAAATGGGATTACAAAGCTGTACGTTCACCATTTATTTCTTTGCAGGAAGCCCTCCGAAGAAATCCTAAGCTGCGAGTTTTAGTTGCCAACGGCATTTATGATCTATGTACACCGATGGGCAACGCTCGCTATAGCTTTGCACATATGGCGCAGGAGGAAGGACAGGTCATCATCAAGGATTATCCGTCCGGTCATATGGCGTATGTGGGTGATGTATCCTATGAGATGCTGACAAAGGATTTACATGAATTTATCGAGAAATAGAAAAAGAAAGGACATAAAAATGGAACAGAAGATATTGACAAAGATTGAACCTGTTAAGTTACCTTGGAAGGTGAAAATCCTTTATTGCATGGGCGAATTTTCAAAGACCACCACAGTTATCATGCTCATGGCGTTTGGTATGTACTTCTATACAGAGGTATGTGGTATCAACAGCGGTGTAGCATCGACTATCATCTTAGTGGCGAAGATTTGGGACATCATCAACGACCCGATGATGGGTGCGCTGGTCGACAGAACCAAATCCAAAGAAGGTAAATGTAGAATTTGGCTTAAGTATATGTCAGTGCCTGGTGGTATCATCTTTGCTCTGGCGTTCATGATGCCGGAACTGACTGCAACGGGTAAAATCGTATGGGTTGCTGTTACATATACACTGCAGGGAATGACTGCTACAGCACTGATGATTCCGCTAAACACTTTAATGGGAAGATTAACAAGCGACCCAGTAGAAAGAGCATCACTGAATCAGATTAAAGGTATCATCAATCTGATTCCAAATATAGTTGTTCCTGCTGCTACTATGCCGATGGTTCTGTATTTTGGCAAAGGAGGAGCAGACATGCAGAGAGGCTTCCTGATGGTAGGCATTATCTATGCCGTTGTATTTATTTTATCTAATCTGCTTGCATATATCGGAACGAGAGGTTATGAGCCGCTGGAGCATCTGGCAGAGGAAACAGGTGTACAAGAAGCAGTGAAACTTGAGCAGCCGTCAATGGGCAGTGTACTAAAGGCACTGGCAAAGAACACGCCGTGGCTTTTCTGCATCGGCTTATACCTGGTTGATATGCTGGCATCCTCAATTTCTTCTACTGTTATGACATGGTATTTCCAGTACAATATCGGAAACATTCCTTTGATGTCTCTGGTATCCACCATTTCCCTGGGTGCTTCACTAGTCGTATATATCTTCCTGGGCTTCTTTATCAAGAAGTTCGGAAATGCAGGAACTGCTGCTATCGGTTGTGTGCTTAGTATCATCGGATTCGCACTGAGATTTATTCTGCAGGACAGTTCCACTGCAATTCTGCTGGCAGGAAATATCATTGCAAACTTGGGAACTGGTCTGGTTGGCTGTACGATTCTTCTCTGCATCTTTGACGCAAAGGTCTACGGCGAGTGGAAGACTGGCGTGGACAACGAAGCGATTCTGATGAGCGGATTCTCTGTATCCTATAAAACTGGCCAGGCACTGGGAGGACCGATTGCAGGCTATCTGCTTCTGACCGTTCCTTATGTGGCACAGGCGCAAGCACAGGAGCAAAGTGTGCTGAACCTTTGGTTCTATGAGTCTACTTTGTTTCCGGCAATCGGTTTTGCCATCGCACTAGTATTTGCACTGCTTCTGATTAAATACGAAAAGAAAGTACCGCAGATGCAGGCAGAAATTGACGCGAGAAAAGTAGCAAATTTATAATGGGAGGCACTGAAATGCGTGATTTTGTACCATTTTACTGGGAACAGGAAAAGAAAACATCTACAGGAGATACCTACCTGGTGCGGCTTTCTGATTTTGTTTTGACTGACGACGGAGGGGAAGCTGAAGCTGCTATGTACAGCTACAGCTATATAGGTCTTCCTGAAAATAAAGAAAAGCCTGTGGTCTTTGCATATAACGGTGGTCCCGGCTCAGCCAGTGAATGGCTGCATATGGGGCTTCTGGGACCGAAGATTATGGAAATTCCCGGCTATCCCAAGGTAGAAAGACCAGCAAAGTATGATTTTACAGAGAATACATCATTTCTGCTGGACTGCTGCGATCTGGTGTTGATTGATCCGGTAGGGACTGGCTTCGCACCTCTTTTGAAAGAAGAGGCAGCGGAGAAGTATTATGAAACCCAGGGTGATGCCGTTTCCTTTGCAAAATTTATCGTAAACTGGCTAAAGATAAATCAGCGTAAGGATGCGCCGGTATATCTGCTTGGCGAAAGCTATGGAACCATTCGAAATGTGGTTCTGGCAGATGAACTGCCCGATGATGTAAATTTGCGGGGTATCATCAGCGTTGGAACTTCACTCAACGTAGGGGCAAAGGGTACCTTGCTGGTAGAGCCCAATGTGCGCAGACTTGGCGTTAATGCTGCTGTATGCCGCTATCACTTCCACCCGGAGCTGGATGAAGCGGATTTTATCAGAGACGCCATGGAATTTGCTTATGGAGATTACGCCCATGCACTTTTGATGGGAAATCGTCTTCCTGCAGATAAAAGAGAAAAAGTGCTGGAGAAGCTGGCATACTATTCTGGTCTTGACCGAGCGCTTCTTGATAAACAGAACCTTCGTTTCAGTGAGCAGGACTTTATGACAAAGCTCTGTCCAGGAGAATTTGTCAGTATGTATGACGCCAGAATGACCCTGCCTCTTGAACGCAATGGCTCTCTTGCCAATCTGGAAAATGCGGATATCGTTGAGGTGGATTTCAATCAGGAACCGTTTATCAGCTGCATTGGAAGTTCTATTGACGATTGTATAAAGAAATATTATGATGAAGAACTGGCAAGACCAGAGGAAAGAGACTATCAAAGTGATACCTTATCTATCGGTATGAGATGGGATTACCGCTCTTATCAGAAGGATACACTTAAGCTTCCAGTAGACTTGATGAAAGAAAATGAAAACCTGCGTATTCTCTTCGTCAACGGAAGATACGACCTTTCTTCCACCTTTGACTTCGTAACCTACTATCTGTCTCAGTATGACCTTCCGAAGGATAGAATCGCTCACGAGGTGCTGGAATCCGGCCATGCTTCCTATATCGGTGATGGCAATGCTGCAGCTCTGAGTCAGCTTGTTCGTGAATTTATTAAGGCGGAGGATGTGAAATGATCTTTGAAAAAAGAGCAGAAGAGCTGCATCAGCAAATGATAGATGACAGAAGGTATCTGCACAGCCATGCGGAATTCGGCATGGAGCTGCCGGAAACAGCAGCTTATGTAACAAAGAGACTAAAGGAGATGGGCTGTGCGCCTGTCTCCTTGGGTGGCGGCATCATCTGTGATATCGGAAGCGGTGACCATACGGTACTGCTTCGGGCGGATATGGATGCGTTGAAGGTCATAGAGGATAACGATTTGTCATTTCGCTCGCAGACAGAGATTTCTCACATGTGCGGTCATGATCTGCATACTGCTATGCTGCTTGGTGCTGCAAAGCTTTTGAAGGAATATGAGCCTAAGCTAAAGGGCAGAGTCAGACTTATGTTTCAGCCGGGTGAGGAAGTAATGGCAGGTGCAAAATCTATGCTGGATGCAGGTGTTCTGGAGAATCCAGGCGTGGAAGCTGCGTTCAGTCTGCATGTGTTCACTACACTTGAAAACGGCGTTCTTTCGTATAAAGTGGGAAATGCATTTTCTTCTATAGATATATTCAAGATTCGGATAGAAGGAAAGGGTGGTCATGGCTCTGCCCTTGAGTATACCGTCGATCCAATCAAGGCAGCAATGCTGATTTATCAGGGAATAGAAGGGGTTGTGGCGAGAGAAACCAGTATGTTTCACTCGGCAACCTGTTCCATCGGACATTTTGAAGCAGGAACGATGTACAATGTAATTCCTGAGAGCGCTCTGCTGGAAGGAACGCTGCGCTGCTTTGATGACGATGACAGGGAAAGGATTCTGGAACGGATACAGCATATTCTGGATGGTATTTCTCAGGCAACTGGGACGATTTGTACACTGAAAACTATGTCTACACCTTCTCTAAAGAATGACCCAGTACTTTGTGAGAGCATTGCGCCATATCTTTCTGAGATACAGGGCTTACAGGTAATGGAAACGACAGAACCGGCTAGCGGTTCCGAGGATTTTGCTTTTATCTCCGAAAAAGTACCGACGATGTATATGATTTTAGGTGTAGGAAATCAGAATGCTGCACCAAATCACAACGCGAGGGCAATCTTTGCTGAAGATAAGATGTATCTGGGAAGCGCAGCAATGGCGCTTGCAGCAGTAAAGTATCTGGAGAACTGTTAAAAAAAGGAGATGAGATTATGATTTTAAATAACTGCAGATTGATTCCGCAGCTGTCGGGAGGCGTTGCCTCAGACTGCGGCAGTGTTTGTATAGAAGATGGAAAAATTGTTCGTGTGAGCGCAGCTTCTGTTTCTGATGCGGGAGAGGATGTCTTTGACTGCGGCGGCAAAACGTTGCTGCCGGGACTCATCGACTTGCATACACATATTACGCTTCTGGGCGGGGCTGGCGTTGATTGCGTCAACGATCCGATGAAGCTTTTGATTGCGGCAGTAGAGCAGGCGCAGAAATGCCTGCCTTATGGATATACAACCATTCGGGACTGCGGCAGCTTTGCAGGCGTTGCGATTTACGCGAGAGATATGATTCAAAAAGGCATTGCGCCGGGACCTCGTATTTTGGCGAACGGGGAAACGCTGACTTCCAGCATTATGTGGAAGCCGGGCGGAAGTGAAGCCGGCGTCAGACTCAGTGACGGTGCAGAGGAGTATCGCAGGCATGTACGCATGGAAGCGGCAATGGGAGCGGACTTTATTAAAATTTATGCCTCCGGTTCGGCCTATGACCCTTCCGGCGTTCCAAAGCACCCGATTATGACCAGAGATGAAATTCGCACGGCAGTGGAAACCGCTCACATGCATGGGCTTTATGTGGCGTCGCACTGTCATGCGGACAGCGCCATCAGAGACTGTATTGAATGCGGTGTGAAGACCATCGAGCATGCTACCTATCTCAGCGATGAAACTTTAGAGATTTTGAAGAAAACCGAAGATTGCTATTTAGTGCCGACCTTTGCAGCGATGTATGTCAGCCAGACCGACCCTGTCGCTCGTGAATTCTGGCTGGCGCGGCTGACACCGATGCTGGAGGCTTGCGCAGAGCATATTGAAAAGGCATATAAAGCTGGTGAAAAGATGGGCTTTGGTACTGACAGTGCACCTGGCTCTCCGCAGTATGAAAAAGGCGTAGAATTCCAGATGAGAAAGGATTACTGCCATATGGAAAATGTGGATATTCTGTTGCAGGCGACTAAGTATAACGCAGAAATCGCAGGAGTTGACCATCTGGTAGGTGAAATCAAGGAAGGTCTTGCGGCTGATTTGATTTTAGTAGATGGAAAGCCTGATAAGGATTTGTCTGTGATGTATCACAAGCCGGAAAAGGTGTTTCAGAATGGAGAATTGGTAAAGTTCTAGTTGACAAATCTAAAAAAAGCATATAAAATGTCATTGAACATATCAGTGACAATGAGAATTAGGAGTAATTATGGCAGAGAAATTATCGTCGAAAATATATAACAGTATCAAGGCAGATATCGACAGCGGTGTCATCGACGGCAGATCCTTTCTAAGCGAGGCGCAGCTAGCGAAGCAGTTTGGCGTTAGTAAAGCGCCGGTCAGAGATGCACTGCATCTTCTTTGCAGCCAAGGGTATCTCATCAGCTATCCAAGAAAAGGGTATATGCTGAATTTATATTCTTCTGATGAAATCAATCAGATACAGGTGATTCGCCGTCAGGTAGAGAAGCTGTGTGTGAAGCTTGCCATAGAAAATGCTTCTAATGAAGAAATCCTTTCTTTAAAAGAGTTTACAGAGCAGCAAATGGGCAGCAGTGATCCAAGCAAAACTAATAACACTATGTTCCATCTGAGGCTTGCAGAGATTACGGGAAATCAGTATTTGCCGGGTATTTTGCAGGATATGCTTTATAAGGCTTCTATGGCTGCCATAAAAAGCAGCTCGGACTTAGAAAAACATCAGCATATTGTAAATGCACTTTTAGAACGGGACTTAGAAAAAGCAGAACTGTATCTGGAAGAGGATATCATGATGCTGTAACAACTTTAAAATCATAATTTATGCCGTGCAGCTTTTGCAGAAAATCTGCAGGGCATCTTCTAAAAGGTCATTGAACATATTAGAGAACCTTTTAATAGATATGTGAGTGCAAGGAGGACGATAAATAGAGATGTACGAGACTGATAAGATGGACAAATTTGCAGAATTTCGCACCCACGTGCCGGTACTTTCCCATACGGCGTATCTGGATACCAGCTCCACAGGTCTTGTTCCGGACTTTGTACATAATGGAGTAGCAAGGTATCAGGAGGATCGCTTTCTAAAGGGCGGCGATTCCATTTGGAAGCTGCCAGGCGGTGAAGAGACCGGAACCATCGGCATGATGGACTGGGCGAAGACACAGATTGCGCAGATGATTGGCGCGAAGAAGGAAAACATTGTCTTTGGCAATAATTCTTCTCATATTTATACTTTGTTTACCTCCGGCATGTATTTTGAACCGGGAGACAACGTAGTACTGGTGGAAAACAGCTGGATAGCAAATCGCTTTGCGTGGCAGGTGAGGCAGGATGACGGCCTTGAGGTGAGATATGCCAAGGCAAAAAACGGCGCGATTCTGCCGGAGGATTTGTTTGACTTATGTGACGAAAGAACCAGAGCCATCTGTATCTCTTTGGTGGAAAGCTTTACTGGATTTCGCATGGATGCGGCAGCCATTGGCACCTACTGCAGAGAAAAGGGCATTTGGTTTGCAGTAGACGGCGTGCAGGCGCTGGGGGTCATGCCGGTGGATGTGAAGGCCATGAAAATTGACTTTCTCATCGGAAATGACTATAAATGGATGATGAACTACTGCGGCACAGGCTACGGTTATATCAGTCCGAAGCTTCTTAAAAGCTTGAAACAGTTTGGCGCCGGCTGGATGAGCGATGATGAGCGTTTTAATACCAGCAAGCAGGAACTTTCGCTTCGTGATGATGCAGGGCGCTTTGAACTAGGGTTTCCAACGGTTTCCGGCATTTATGGGCTGGGACTTTCTTCGGCAAAGTATTTGGAACTTTCCGCAGACGATATTGCAGAGTATGTGCTGGGGCTTGGAGATTATTTGAAGGAGCGCATAGATACTGCAAAGGGTGTGCGCCTTGCTTACGATTTCTCAAGAGAAAACAGATCGGGTATTCATGTGCTTTGCATTGATGAGGAAAACGGTGTGACAGGTGAAAAGCTTTTGGCTGCCGGTATCGGCGCCGGTGTAAAGCCCGGCAGCACCCAGGGCACGCAGGAAATGCGCGTTGCACTGCACTATTATAACAACAAAGAAGATATCAATCGTCTGATAGACGTGATAGGTAAATAATATGAAAGGCAGGATTAATATGATGGATGTAGAAAAGAAATTAGCGGAGCTGGGAATTGATTTGTCAGCAGGTCCGGAGCCGATGGCAAACTATGTCAGCGTGCAGAAGGCTGGAAGCCTTTGGTTTTTCTCCGGCGCAGGTCCCTTTGAAAATGGAAAGCCGGTTGTATTCGGCAGACTGGGTGAGAATCTGACAACGAAGGAAGGCTATGATGCAGCTAGACTTGCTGGTATCAATCTCCTCGCCGTATTGAAAAGAGAACTTGGCGGCGACTGGGATAAGCTGGAACAGATTGTTAAAGTGCAGGGTTTTGTAAACAGCACTACGGACTATTTTGAACAGCCGCTGGTCATCAACGGCGTATCCGACCTGTTCGGCGAAGTTTTAGGTGAGCGGGGCAGACATGCAAGAACTGCGGTAGGCACTAACGTGCTGCCGTTCCGTATTCCACTGGAAGTGGAAATGATTGTAAAAGTAAAAGAATAACCTATAATCATACAGACAGGCGGCTGAGTAATCTTGGCTGCTTGTTTTTTGGAAAGGGGGGCGAAATTTTGAACGATGAGAAGAAGGGGCTGTCTCTCATGACAGAAGGAGTTATCTGGAAGAAACTCATCGGCTTTGCAGTTCCGGTATTTTGCTGTTCGGTATTTCAGCAGCTTTATTCTACCGTTGATGCGGTTATAGTGGGGCGTTTTGTAGGAACAGAGGGCCTTGCTGCTATCGGCGTGACAGGGCAGATTATCATGCTTGCAGTCAGTATTGGTCTGGGACTGATGATGGGCATCAGCACGGCAGTCAGCGAGTATTGCGGCGAGGGACGTTTTGATAAGGTGCGTCAGGTTATTGTGATTTCTATCTTTGTGGTAATTGCAACATGGATTCTGAAGCTGATTACAGGGCTTTTTCTGGCTGAGCCTATTTTGCGGGCTGTGAATACACCACCGGAGGTGCTCGCCAGTGCGGTGCTTTATCTGAAGATTGTCTTCGTAGGAGGGCTTTTTACTTATGCGTACAGCATGTGCATTTTTATTATGCGAGCCTGTGGAGACGGCAGCAGACCTCTGTTTTTTCTGGCATTTTCCTGTATCTGTAATATTGTCCTCGACTTGCTCTTTGTCAAGGGGCTATCTATGGGTGTTGCAGGTGCCGCGATTGGCACAGTCATTGCGGAGAGTCTGGCGGTGCTGATGTGTCTTGTCTATATGAAGAAAAAGATGCCAATGCTTTGGGTCAGCCGGGAGGATTTTCGCAATACGAAAAAATCAAGGGTGGCTTATGTGCTAAAACTATCTGTACCGACCAGTCTGCAGGTAAGTATTGTCAGTCTGGTGGCGATTTTTGTGCAGGCGGTTATCAACGAATATGGTGCGGTGGTGGTAGCAGGCTATGCAGCGGCACAAAAGATTGAGCAGATTGTCATCATGTTTGTCAATGCACTTTCCGGCGCGCTGAATACGTTCACGGCGCAGAACCGGGGTGCGGCACGCTTTGATCGGATTAAAGAAGGAAGACATATAACGGTGCTCATCAGTGTAGGCTTTATGGCAGTGATGACGGTATTTGTTTTCTTTGCCGGAAAACCGCTGCTGGGCATTTTTGTAGATGATGCAAACAGTGCTGCCGTGGTGGAGGAAGGATACCTGTATCTTAAAATTACTTGTGGTTTTTACATCATTTTGGGTCTGTGGCAGGCATATATGGCAGTGCTGCGGGGTATGGCGGATGTACTGATGCCGCTGGTGATCGGCGGGATTCAGATTTTAGCGAATCTGTCTGCAATCTGGGTTCTTGAACCGCTTTTCGGCAAAGGTGGAATCTGGCTTGCTGTGGGCGTCAGCTGGAGTTTATGCTTTTTGGCGGCGCTTGTGAGGATGCGGAAATATCGTTTAGAGAAAGGATGAAGGTATCTGTGCGGCTGCGGTTGTGTTTTTGCGGCTTCGATTGTGCAAAAGTGAGAAAACAGGGGCGGTTTGCACAACCAGCTGCGGATTGGAGCGCTAAAAGTTGTGCGAATTCTTTCTTTTTAGGGTGATATGCATAACCAGATAGGCGATGCGTATGCAGTAGTTGTGTAAAGTAGGTTAAATTGCAGAGTAATTGCACAACCAGAGAAATACAAATGTGATTAAAGTTGTGCAAATAGGCACGAAAAAGTGCATCTTGCAAAACATCTACTGCTAAAGTTGTGCAGATTTGCAAATCGGTAAGATGATTTGCACAACACATGCTTTAGGAATGAGAGCAAAGTTGTACATTGGATGTAGGAGGAAATACAATCTGTAATTTAGGTGGCGAATCCCCGTGTGTTTTCTCGCCGCCCTTGTGCTTCTTTGAAAAAAGGAGTAAAATAATGGTGAAATCCTAGGGAACATGTTTAAATGGGAAAGGCACGCATATGACTTTACAAAAATTGAAATACTTGATTACGATTGCGGAAAAAGGTTCTATTACGGAGGCCGCAAAGGCTTTGTATATTTCGCAGCCCAGTCTTTCTCAAATGGTAAAAGAAATCGAGAAGGTATTGAATTTTACCATTTTTACTCGCTGCCGCACAGGTGCTACGTTGACAACGGAGGGTATGGAGTTTTTAGGTTACGCAAGGCAGGTTGTGCAGCAGATGGAGCTTCTAGAGGGAAGATATTTTGGCAGCGAGGCAGGAAAACAGCGCTTTTGTGTATCTTCACAGCATTACACCTTCGGAGCGAATGCTTTTGTTGAGTTGGTGAAACAGTTTGGACAGCAGCGGTATGAGTTTATTTTAAATGAAACACAGACGTACCAGGTAATTGCTGATGTTCGAAATCGGTTCAGTGACCTTGGGATTCTTTATCTAAGTGACAGCAACAGACAGGTGATGCATAAAACCCTGGAGGAAAACAATCTGAAGTTTTACGAATTATTTACCGCAAAACCTCACGTGTTTTTATGGAGAAAGCATCCTTTGGCAAAGAGAGAAAAACTTAGCTTGGAAGATTTGAAACCATATCCGAGACTCAGCTTTGTACAGGGTGTATATGAGTCTTCCAATTATGCGGAGGAGCTGTTCAGTAGCGAGGATGTGGAAAAGAGTATCAAGATTAGTGATCGGGCTGCAATTGTCAATTTCATGATAGGTTTAAACGGATATACCATTTCAAGTGGAATTTTTCCAAAGGATTTGCACGGAGATGAGATTCATTCGATTCCACTGGACGCAGAGGAAACGATTCATATTGGCTATATTTTAAATAAGGACAGGGAGCTATCTGAACTGGGAAAAATCTATGTTGAAGCAATCAGACAGTATCAGTCTGAATAAACATAGGGACAGTTTATGGATTAGCATAATAATTAGATATTACCTATTGATAACTGTTTCGTGGTATGATGATACCACGAAAGGAGGCGTAATTATGCCAGGTTATGTAATAGGTAATTTTTTTATTTATGCAATGATTAACGCATTTACACCGGGACCGGGGAATGTGCTAGCGCTTAATACGGTGACAAACTATGGATGGAAAAGGGGAAAGCCTTTATTCTTCGGGATTTTTACAGGGTATTTTGTCGTTGAGATTTTGTGTGCAATTTTCGTGTTCGGTGTTAGCACAGTGCTGCCTTCTATGCTTGGGGTAATGAAATATATAGGTGCAGCTTATATTCTGTGGCTTGCAATCCATATGGCAATCAGTAAGCCTACAGAAAGCAGTAATGGTAAATCGGCATCCTTTATGAAAGGCTTTTTACTCCAGTTTGTAAATGTGAAAATTTATTTGTTTGGTATTACAGCGTTGACAGGCTATGTTACAAATTATAGTACTGAATTTGGAACTTTGATTCTTTTTGAGCTTATTATTGCAACGATAGGAACTATTGCAACATCAACTTGGGTTGGAGTAGGGCTGTTAATTCAGAGAGTTTATCAGCAGCATTACAGAGTGATTAATATCGTGCTGGCAGCGACTCTGATGGAATGTGTGTATAGTATGCTGAAGTAACCGAAAAATGTTTTGCGTTGAAAGCGAACGGGAAAATCTTACTTGTGATTTTCCCGTTTTTCACGTATACTATAGGTACGAAGGAAAAGAGGTGAGTCGAAGATGGATAAGAAGAGACTTCCCATTGGATTTGAGGATTTTAAGAAATTTAAAGAAGAAGACCTGTACTTAGTAGACAAAACCTTGCTGATAAAGGAATTACTTGATACAGGGGCACAGACGACGCTGCTCACAAGACCCCGCCGTTTTGGCAAAACCCTGAATCTTTCCATGCTTCGCCGTTTCTTTGAAGACGAGAGAACGCCGGAAGGTGAGAAGATAGACAATCGCCATCTCTTTGAAGGGCTTTCTATCATGGACGCCGGGGAAAAGTATCTTGCCCATATGGAGCAGTACCCTGTGATTTCTTTATCGCTAAAATCAGCCAAACAAAGTGACTTTGCAATGGCGTACATTATGTTAAAACGGGAAATTGTTGCAGAGTTTTCCAGACATCAGTACGTACTTGCCGGTAAAATGAACGGAAACGCACAGGAAAAATACGAGGCGATTCTAAAAGAAAGAGAAGAAGCTTCTCTATATGCAGACGCAATACGATTTCTGTCCGAGTGCCTGTACAAATATCATGGGAAGGAAGCAATGATTCTCATTGACGAATACGATGTACCTTTAGAGTGTGCATATTTCGGTGGATTTTACGATGAAATGATTGGCTTCATCCGCTCCCTCTTTGAGTCCGCCCTGAAAACCAATCCCTATCTGAAGTTTGGTGTAGTGACAGGTTGCCTACGAATCAGCAGGGAGAGCATCTTTACAGGACTGAACAATTTAGAGATTCATTCGATTATCAGCGAGAATTACAGCAGCTGTTTTGGTTTTACGGGTGAAGAAGTGCAGGAGATGCTTGCCTATTATGACCTTTCTGACAGGTTTTGCGAGGCAAGGGACTGGTATGACGGTTATCTCTTTGGAAATAGAGAGATTTACAATCCGTGGAGCATTTTAAACTATACGAAAAGCGTGCTGTCGGGTAATCAAATTTCAACCAAACCCTATTGGTCCAACACTTCCAGCAACGGAATTGTAAAGGAACTTGTGGAGGATGCCGACGATATGACTCGCCAGGAGCTGGAGATTTTGATGGAAGGCGGCACCATAGAAAAACCGGTTCATGAAGAAATAACCTATGGAGATATTCACACATCGAAAGATAATCTGTGGAACTTTTTGTTCTTCACAGGATATCTAAAGATGAAAAGCCAGCGAATAGAGAAACGGAATATCTATATTGAAATGGCGATTCCCAACGAGGAGATTGCATCCATTTATGAACAAAGCATCAAAGAATGGTTTGACCAGAAGATAGCAAATGTGGATAGAAGCAGTCTCATTAAGGCTTTCGAAGAAGGGGACTGCGAAGCGGCTGAGAATTTCATCAGCCAGCAGCTGATGGACACTATCAGCTACTTCGATTATGCGGAGAGCTACTACCATGGATTTTTGACAGGGCTTTTGAAGAATGCAGGTCGGTATATGGTGCAGTCCAATCGTGAGAGTGGAACGGGCAGACCGGACATTATACTGAAAACCCAGGCTATCCGCAGAGGACAGGTCATTATCTTAGAATTGAAAGCAGCAGGAAGCGTTGCGGAGATGGCGGCAAAATGTGAGGAAGGCCTTGCGCAGATTGAAGCACAGCAGTACGCAAAGCCGTTTCTGGCGGAAGGTTATCCCCGTGTGAGCAAATATGCCATTGCATTTTACAAGAAAGAGTGCATGGTGAAGAAAGCAGAATAAAAAAATCGGCTCAATGTCAAATGTTGGAGTGGAGCACAAACAAAAATTTTTAAAACAACCGAGGAGACAGAGCTAAATCTGTCTCTTTTTGTTTAGTATTGAGTTGTGGAAAGAATAAATGTTGAGGCGGTCGCCC
Source organism: Senimuribacter intestinalis (assembly GCF_943192965.1). Taxonomy (NCBI): domain Bacteria; kingdom Bacillati; phylum Bacillota; class Clostridia; order Peptostreptococcales; family Anaerovoracaceae; genus Senimuribacter; species Senimuribacter intestinalis. Next base: position 100,592 of record NZ_CALPCF010000006.1, on the reverse strand, counting down.
CAACATTTATTATAGAACCGTTTTGAACTTCAAAGGTATTTGCGAAACCAAGATACCATTTCATTATAGTAGCTTTGCAGCATGGCAGGATCCTCTGGCTGAGAATGTCCAGTATTCGGATATAAAACCAGCTTAGTCGGTAGATTAGGATGTGTGTCACGGATAGCCGTATATAGCTGCTTTGCAGCTTCCACAGGTGTTCTGCAGTCATCGGAACCGTGGAGTATCAGAAATGGACGGTCGATGTTTTCTGCGTAAGATACCACAGATTTTTTTAGATTTTCCATCATAAACTGTGGGAAAGAATCGAAGCCTGCGCTGCTTCCGGTTTCATCAGAGCTGGCATACATAATCTGATCGTTAGCAAGACTTCGCTGGGAAATATATGCTTTGAAGCGTTTAGAATGAGCAGCGATGTAGTTGGTCATATAGCCACCATAGCTACCGCCAGTAACGCCTAGGCGGTTTTCGTCAATCCAAGGAAATCTGCGAATAGCTTCATCTACAAATTGCAGGCAGTCATAATAAGGCTCTGTACGTCTGCCATCTCCCATATTCTGGTGCTTCCAGCCGTAGCCGCTGCTACCTCTTGGATTACAGCAAATGACGCCAAAACCTTCTGCAGCAAAGGCCTGGTGTTCTAAAGTCAGAGCATAGGTGTAAAATGGGTGAGGACCACCGTGGATATAGAGGATTACCGGATACTTTTTTCCTTCTTCCATATTGTGAGGCGGCAGAACCCAGCCGTGAACAGTACTGCAGCCATCTAAAGTAGGAACAGAAAAGTCCGTTGGCTGGCTGAGAGAAACATCCTGTAAAAACTCCTCTGCTGACTGAACGACCTTTTTAATGATACATCCTTCATCGATATCCACAAGGGCATAGGCTTCCGCTAACGTATCCTCACATACGCTGACCAGCACCTTTCCATCTTGAATTTTGCTGATACCATGATAAGTGTGTTTTCCTCTGTTAATGGGCTGTGCATGACCGCCAGTGCTTTCGTCTAAAGGTAAGCGAAACAGCCCGCCTTGTCCTTGCCAGCCGCTGTGAAAGAGAACAAAGGTGCCGTCACTGCTTATTTGTAGTTTATCAAGTCCCATTCCGGAGCCTGCGTTATATGGAAATTGGACGCACTGGTAACAGTTTTCATCTGGGAAAAAGATCTGCTGACTGCTTGAACCGTCTGCTGCAATTTTGTACAGATAAGTCTCCGGAAATGTACCGGTGCTGATAGTCTTTGCATACTTCGCATCCATGACGCCTGCGATGATAAACTGTCCGTCAGGGGTGCAGACTGGGCGTAGTGGATTTGGATAGGAGACCATCCAAAGATTCCTGGTAAGCTGCAGGACTTCCCCGGTTAAGGTATCAATTTTCAAAAGGTCGTAGCCAAGATATTCTTCACTGTTTCTGAAACGGTTGCTAATACAGATGATTTGCTTGCTGTCGGGGAGCCAGTTATGATGGAGATAATCATAGCTGCCAGTGGTAATCTGCACAGGCTGCGTGCTGCCGTCAGATGGCACGATGAAAAGATGAGTGGCATTATCCGGTGTGCGAAAACCTAGACCGTCAAATTTATATCCGAGATTTTCAATCACAATAGGTGCATTACGATCAGGCACATCGCTAGAACTTTTGCTAATGCTTGAGGCAAAAAGGATTTTGCTCCCATCGGGGGACCATATAGGATCAGAGATCGGTGTATTTGAATGCACGATGGTAGTTAGCACAGCACTCTGCAGGTCATAAATTACAACACAGAATTGACCGCTCTGATACGACAGAAACAAAAGTTTGGTGCCGTCAGGGGAAAATACAGGGCGGCGTTCACCTGTACCACCGCCGGAAATAAGGCGCAGTTCTCCGTTAGAAAAGTCTTTCAGAATAATACCGTTTTCTGTAGAACTATAGGCAATTAAGTTCTTGGCGGCAAGATAATCTCCGCCAGTAAGTCTTTCAATAGTTTCGCAATCTTCAAATTTGGGAAGTCTTTTATGCTTTATCATGAGTTTCTCCTTTCAGATATTTTGTGAACCAGCTAATGAGTTCTTCACAGTATTTTTCTTTGCAGTTAGGATCTTCAGCAAGCTTATCATCGCCTGTCGGGAAAACAACCATGCGTATTTCCGACTGGGGCTGCCGCTCCTTGATAGAAGTAAAAAGCTGCTCTGCCTGTTCAAATCCGTAGATTTCATCGCGAAATCCGTGAAGCAGCAGAAGTGGCGTATGGATGTCGTCACAATGATAGACCACACTATCTTTTGTCAGATCGCCTAGATAATCCATCATGGAAAAATTGCCTGAGAGTACTTTTTGGGAAAGGGCAATACCTTTACAGGTTCCATAGGCTGTTGCCGGATTGGTAAGTCCGCTAATAATGGTACCTGCAGCAAAGCAGTTTTTTCTGGCAAGAAGGTGTCCGGCAATAAAGCCGCCGTAGCCGATACCGGAAACTGCAACAGGCAGTGCGGAGAGGGTATCATCTGCCAGAATATCTGTCAGCACTTTTTCTACTGTTTCCAGATTTTCAGCAGTTTCTCCATTCTTGTCTACAATAATAGGAATGATGGCAATTCCTGCCGCAGAAAGCTGCTGGAATAAAGGGCTGGCATCCTTAGAGTCTGCTTGCTGAAGCCATAGAACCGTTCCATAAACTTTGTCCTTCGGCAAAATAATGGTAGGTTTTCCGCAGAGTCGGATGATTGCCTGTGCGAAAATATTACAACTCATAAGGAGTGTTGAGATTTCCGCAAATTCATCTGCACCATGCATATGATTGTCAACGCCACCAAAGGCACAGCCAAAAGCGACAGCATTTTCAATTCCGTGGGCGTAAGTACCGCCGCCAATAGCAAGACACTGACCTCTGCGACCGCTGCAGTTTTCGTAGCAGTCGAGTAGGGTGTTGATAAACGGCGTATTGTCAGGAACTGCATGGGGAGCAACGAAGTCTTCTTCATAAGAAAAACCTGCAGCAGAAATGGCGTCGCTTGCAGCTTGTAGCTTTTCCCGGCTGCCGCAAACCGGAACTCTGCTGTCAAAGCTTGCAGAAAGAGCATAACCGTTATAATCCAGTACAGTCAGGCTCAGAGTCAGCTCTCCGGATACTTCATCCGCTAGATTAAGATTTAAGCCTTGACCATGATGCGCGCCGTGAGGAAAGAGCGCGCACAGCTTCTTGATTTCCTTACAGTCTGTACATTCTGAAAGAAGCTGCAGCAAAGCAGTAATCGGATTCACAGAAGCCTCAGGAGATGCGGCATGACCGGAGACACCATGGACAGTAAGTTTACAACCTTTGTCTGTCGGGGTAAGACTGTAGGTAATCTGATTGGAGGAGGCGGTCTGCACCAGCTTCGCTTCATCAATATTTTGAAGGACAGCCCAGGCTGAATCCGGAATAATATTGGTCGTATGGCCGCCGTGGACTTCCAGTATTTGTTGATGAACAAAGTGTCCTGTGATTTTGCCGTTTAATCTGCCCTTTTCCACGTTAATAACAGGGTAGACTGCGTCAGGAGAAAAACTCATAGCGGCAGGTCTGGTTTTACTGAAGTAGTGTAGAAGATCGCTGCTTCCGGACTCTTCATCCGTTCCAAGCACCAGGCGGACGCCGTTTCGCAGTGGAATTTGCAGATCCTTAATTGCTCGCAGTGCATAAAGTGCAGCCAGCGCAGGACCTTTGTCATCGGCAGTGCCTCTGCCGTAAATTTTTCCATCAGATACCTTCATGGTGTAAGGTTCCGTTACTTCCCAGCCTTCACCAGGTGCAACCACATCTAAATGTGCCAGAATGTCCAGAATGCGTCTGCCCGACTCAATTTGGACGATGCCAACGTAGTTTTCCCAGTTTTCTGTGTACAGGTTGTATTTTTCTGCGATAGAAAGACTTTGGGACAGGGCTTCTGCAGTATGTCTGCCATAGGGGCAGCCGTCTGATGGTTCTGCCTTAACGCTGGGAATCGCGACCAAGGTAGCTAGATCTTCTAAAAATTCGTCTTTGTGCGCTTCAAAATAAGCGGCTAGTTCTTTTTCATACATTACTAATACCTCTTTTCTTAAAAAAAGCGTGTAAGCAGAGTGCACACACGCAGAAATCAGACTATGAAATTATTTTTTTGCATGATATGGGTAATTCACCAGAATGAACTTTACATTACGGCTGGTTTCGTTATACCACATATGCTTCTTTGTGGATGGAAAATGGGCAGTATCCTCAGGATGTAGATCGTATCTGACATTATCAATTTCCAGTGTAAGGATTCCTTCCAGAACGTAGATAAATTCTTCGCCTTCGTGAGTAACAGGAAGCACCTTTTCCTCAGATTCGCCCGGAAGAAGAGTGTACATACGCGCGAGCATTTTCTTGTCATATCCAAAGGCGGAAAGATCGGTCTGAATCTGATTCTTGGCACTAATCTGCGGTGTATGACGGCTGTAACTTCTCAGAACATAATCATCCTTCGGCTGACTGGTTGCTAGAGATTCCATAATAATTTCCCGAGAATCGATGCTCAGTGCTTCAGCCAGCTCCAGAAGTGCGTCTACTGAGATGGTACTAATCCCACGTTCAAATTGAGAAAGAAAGCTGACGGAGAGTCCGCTTTTTTCACTGAGTTCTTTTAAAGTTAAATTTTGCTCAGTTCTGATTTTCTTTACATATTCACCTATGTTTGTAGACATAATGCTGATTGTCCTTTCATTGCTGTGTTTTATTTCTGTGTTTTATTTCTGTCTTCAGTATAGATGAATTTTCTATTTTTGTCAACTTGAATTATTTTAATATGAAATATATTGCGGGTAAATTTTGCGTATTTGCAAAAAATGTCGTAAAAATTATTTTATTGTGAAAATATAACTTGACAATTTCACGAAAGAGGAATATCTTATAAGAAAGAAAATACTTTTAACGCAGAAAGGATTTTAAAATGTATCAGAAAGAAGCTAGAAAGAGAAGAGAGAAAATTGCTGAAAAGCTAATAGACGGTCAGCTGCTGCTTTCTTTTGGTGGCAATGATGAGCTTGGAGTCGTTGGAATACCGCAAAGAGAGAAGACGGATAAGAATTTCTATTATTTGACAGGAATGAGCATTGCTGAAGGACTTTTGATGCTGGTAAAAGCACATGGTATGCTGCAGGAGTACCTTTTTGTAAAAAGAAGAACTGCAAATGAAGAATTTTATTTGGGACGAAGTCTTGATCCTACATACTACAGAGAAAAGACGGGAATCCAGGCAGTCATGTATATGGAGGATTTTGAAGATGTATTAGAATCGCTGGCTACCTGGACGAAGTTAGAGAAGGTCTATTTTTGCTCCAGCTTCGATGGATTTACCAAATATACCAGATATGAAAATATCTTGGCTGACAGAATTACCAGAGCATATCCGGGTGTTCAAATCGGAAGTTTAAGCAAGGAACTTGACTTTATGCGCCTGCGCAAAAGTTCACTGGAGGCTGCACAGATTCAGAAAGCCATCGATATTACAGAAGAGGCGCTGGCTGTGGCAGCAAAACAGTTAAAACCAGGAATCAGAGGTTATCAGATGCAGAGTATTCTCGAGCACGAAATTAAGATGCGGGGCGGCAGCGGAGATATCGTACAGGCCTTAATTGGAAAGGAAACCACTATCATGCATAATTTCTATGCCAATGAAGCTACTGCAAAGGATGGCGATTTATTTCTTGCGGATATTGCTACCTTCTATAACGATTATTGCTGTGATATTTCCAGAACCTATCCGGTAAACGGAACTTTTACTGATGAACAGGCTCATTGGTACAATGTGGTGCTCAAAACGCAGGAAATGACCATTGCCAGTATGAAACCTGGAAAAACCAGACAGGAGTGCGGACAGGAAGCTAATGCCTACTTCACAGAAGAGTTGCGTAAAGGTGGATATCTGAAGGATGGAGAAAGCATTGGAACTCTGCTCAGTGAATTTAGAATCAACTATGTAACCCCTGGAATGGTAAATCATGGAATTGGACTTTCCTGCCATGAAGAACGCGAAGATGAGGAGGGTAGGCTTGTTCCTGGTATGATTGTTGCCGTAGAGCCGGGCGTGTATTTTGGAGATAAGGATTTAGGCATCCGTATTGAGGATGATGTGCTGATTACAGAAACTGGCTGCGAAGTACTGAGCAGCAATATTCCGAAAACCATTGATGAAATTGAAGCAATGATGAAAAATAACACAATAGAAGAGTTATGATTGAAACGAGGTATTACAAGGAATATGACTATCTAAATAACATTACATATTTAGATGTGGCATCCATGGGGCTTCCGCCGAAGAGAACCCTGGATTATTGCAGGTCTTTTGCGGATGAATTTGCAAAAAGCTTTGGAAGAGTTAGCCTTGACGGAGTTTATGCACGTCAGAGGCTAAAGGTGCAGGCAGAGGTTGCAAGGCTGCTTCATACAGATTCGGATAATATCATGTTTACAGTGAATACGACACAGGGAACATCGCTGCTTGCGAAGTCGCTGGATTTGCAGCCGGAAGATGAAGTGATTTCAACAGCTATTGAATATCCAACTATTCTACTGGGATGGGGTCAGAGACAGGCAGAAGGTATTAGACTTAAGCTTATCAAAACGCAAAACGGAACGTTCTCGGCAGAAGATATCCTAAGCGAGATGACAGAGCGAACGAGAGTTGTGCATCTTTCTCTGGTACATAATCACACCGGATTCATGCCGGATATCGAAAGAATTGGAACAATTTGCAGGGAGAGAGAGATTATTTTTGCCGTAGATGCCATTCAGGCACTGGGCAGAGTACCGGTCGATGTTGAAAGAATGAACATCGACTATCTAAGCACAGCTGCATTTAAGGGTATGCTGGGGCTTCTCGGTACGGGTTTTGTATATTGCTGCCCGAAGTTGCAGCCAATGCTGAAGCCGGAGGTATACTCAGACTACAACATTATGTATGACGAAGAAACCATGACGAACATGATGCAGATACCGGTGCTTCCCTATAGACAAGGCTTAGAAGGCATACAGGGAGGATCGCTCTCCTCTTATGGCATTACAGCTATGGGAAAGAGCATAGAGCTGCTTCTTGAAATCGGTATTGATAGGATTTACACTCACTGTCTGAAGCTGGAGAACTTATTTCGCAAAGAACTTTCTCCGTTAGAAGATAAAATGAAAATCTTGGGGAGCAAAGACTGCAAACACTGGTCCGGTGTCATCTGCCTGAAATTTGATAAGAACAGAACGAAGCAGTTAAAGAACGCCTTTGCTGATAAAAAAATCTATGCACACATCAGAGAAGGGTATTTACGTATTTCTTTTCATTATTACAACAGCCAGGAACAAGCGCTTCTAGCAGCACAGACTTTGGCAGATGTACTGAAATAGTATTGTTATCAATTATTTCTAATTATAAATTTTATCTAAGAAAGGAAAAAAAATGAACACACAAGACACAAACCGTAAATTGCCTATGCGGGTAAAACTGGGCTATGCGGCAGCTTCGACAGCGCCGACAATTCAGATGTTAATTCAAATGTATTTTCTGGTATTCTTCTATGTCAGTGTACTGGGCTTGTCCGGCGGTGTAGCAGGGACAATCATCCTGATTGCAAGAGTTTGGGATTTTATCAACGATCCATTGATGGGCACGCTGATAGAAAAGTCGAACAAGCCGGGTGGAACCTGTTTGTGGTGGATGAAGCGGGCGATGATTCCAATCGCAATTTTTATGGTACTATGTTATTCTGCACCAAATCTATCCTATACCATGAAAGTAGTTTGGGCGGCAGCAACTTTTATTTGCCTTGGCATGTCACAGACCGCTTATTCTATTCCGATGAGTGCGCTGCAGCCGAAGCTGACAACAGACAGAGCGGAAAGAGTAAAGTTGGGTACATATTCAGGCGTTTTCGGTAACATTTTAAATGCAGTCGTGCCGGCGGTTACAATGCCCCTTGTTGCAGTGCTGTCCACTTCAAATCCGGCAACTGCTTTTACCAAACTGGCGGCAATCTATGCATGTGTATATCTGTTAATGGGATTGATTGGAATTATTGGCTGTAAAGGTTATGAAGATAATGACTATGATACGGAAAAAGGAGAAAGTGCACCTGCACCGACTGTAAAGGAGATGTTCTCTGCGCTGGTACAGAACAAGATATCCGGCATTGTATTTCTGATTCAGGTCGTTAAGATGCTGTTCTCATCTTTACAAGGTTCCATGTTGTTATACTTCTGTACTTATCACCTAGGAGATGGAAACATTATGTCTGTCACAACTTCTGTCGGCGTGTTTTTCACCATCGGTGCGACGCTCCTTTTAGTTCCGCTTCATAAGAAGCTTGGTAATGCGGGCACGGGTGCTTTGGGTGCTGCAATTGATGTTGCGGCAATGCTGTTCATGGTGATTATTCATGTTTCAAATCCAAAGATATACATTTGTGGTGCACTTATCGCTGTTGCAGGCGCTTCACTGGCTACCAATATTCTGACGCAGTGTCTGATGGATTCTCTAGATTATGGAGAGTGGAAAACGGGAAGAAAAAATACAGCTGTAGTAATGAGTGCATATGGGATTGGAACAAAGATTGGTTTAGCATTTGGCGGGTCCATTGCAGCCTATGTCATCGGTCTGATTGGGTTCGACCCTAATGCAGCTACACAGCCGGCAAATATTGTCAATATTTTCTTCCATATGACGATTACCTCAGAAGCGGTCATCTATGGAATTGCGTTGCTGCTGTTCCTGTATCTGATGAGAGTTGAGAAAAGGCTGCCAATGATGCGTGCAGAAATTGCAGCAAGAAAAGAAAAGCAGGTTCAGTAAGAGTTAGAAAGGAATTCTGGAGAAATGGAAATTGAAAGAAAGATAGAACAGGCAGGCATTAAGCTTCCGGAGACTTCTAAATCTGATATGATATTTGTTCCTGTGAGACAGGTTGGAAATTGTCTGTTTACATCAGGGCAGATTCCTTTTGCGAACGGTAAACCAGTTGCAACAGGAAAGGTAGGAGATGAGGTATCGCTTGAGGAGGCACAAGAAGCTGCCAGATGCTGTACCGTTAATATGCTTGGTGCGATGAAAGCTTATCTGGGAGATTTAGACAAAGTGAAGCGTATTGTAAAAATACAGGTGTATGTGAGCAGCAAGACAGGGTTTTCTGAGCAGCATATCGTCGCAAATGCAGCTTCACAGCTTTTGTATGACATCTTTGGAGAGCTTGGAAAGCATGTAAGAACTGCAGTGGGCGTAAATCAGCTTCCGATGGATGTTCCTGTGGAAGTAGAAGCCATTGTAGAAATCTAAAAGGAGTATGAATATGGAGAATTTATCAAAGGTTCATGTAAAAATAAAGCCATTCTTGTCAGAAAATGTTGTCACATCTGTGGAAACAACTGTTGTTATGGAATCAGCCTCCTATAAAAAGGGCGACATTTTCGATGTGCATCCGGTATTTTATGCCGGGTGCGCGATGACAGGATATGGAACAGAGGATTTTCAGCTACAGGATGATACAGGAAGCTTTGGATTTACCTGTGAAGATGGTATGGGTGATTTTGGTCCGCAGCGTTCATATTACTTTGATAGAGATGTTTCAGGCAGACTCGTAATAACATATCGTGCGAAAACTTTGGAAAAGAATCCAAAGAAAGCTGATCCTGGGTTCTCACTGTTTCAGACATATGGTGGATATACTGCATCAGGGCTTGCATTTTTGGTGCTGCCGATGAATGGAAAGTTTGAATTTTCTATAGAACACGATTTATCATCATTTTCTTCAAAGGCCGAGGCTGTCTGCAGCTATGGAAAAGGAAGTTTTTCAAAATGCTGTGAGGCAAAGGAACTGAAAGAAACCTTTTATATGGCAGGCAACCTGAAAGAGTTTCATAGGGAAGGAAGTAAGCTGCATATCATATGGCTTGCAGATGAAATTCGGATGATTGATGATTTTTGCAAAAGTATGGCGGAACTTTTCGATCATACAGAAAAAATGTTCCATGATGAGGATATTCCTTATTATATTTTCCTGTATCCTACGCCTAGAACTGTTGCAACCGGAACAGGACTGACCAGATGCTGCTCCTTTGGATTCGGTGATCAGTTAATCAATCAAATCGAAGAAGCCGAACCGATTATTGCGCATGAGTTAGTACATAATTGGCTGATTGTCAGCGCTGATAGAGAAGAAGAAATTTCTCTTTTCGCAGAGGGTACAGCAGAATTTTACAGCTGCTATATTCTTTTCTTGCTGGGAAAAATTGACTCAGATGGATATGTCGATATGATTAATGAAAAACTTCGTGCATATTATGTAAATCCATATAGCAAAGGGGATTTTGCCAGTGCATTCAGAAAATCATGGACCCATAGTTATGCACAGAGAGTGACATATGGCAGAGGTGTACTGGCATTGATTGAGCTAGATGCTTTGTTAAATCGTTGCACAGAAGGAAAAGTGAGAATGTATAATTTGATGGTTGAACTCCTGGACGGGGCAAAGGAAGGTATTCCGATGACTTGGAACAGATTTGTTGAGCTTGCGGATTTATACACTGCTGGAAAGGCTTCTTTGCGGCTTACGGAACTTATGGAGGAAGGTATTACTGCTCCGGCAGCGGACTTTTTCGGACCGGAATATACCATAGAGAAAGTTGCCGTGCCAGTCATGGATAATGGCTTTGATGATACGGTACGGTATTCTCAGGATCAAGTTGTAACAGGCGTAAAACCGGGATCTAATGCTGAAAAAGCAGGGCTAAAAAATGGAGATGTAATTCTAAAAGCGTCTTCTGAATGGGATGTCGTAGACGATGAAACCATGCATTTAGTCTATCAGGTGCGTCGTGGTGAGACGGAACTTACGATTGAATATTTACCAAGAGGCGAAAATGTACCGTGCTGGCAATATGTAAAATGTTAAACTGGAGGAGACTGCGTTACAGTCTCCTTTTAAATAATAGATAGTTAAAGTGTTTAGGAGGAAACAGAAATGAAAATCATCAATCAAAATGATATTGATAAAATCGTGGAGCCAAAGGAAATGGTAGAAGTCGTGGCGAAAGCCTTTGGTATCTATGGAAAAGGAGAATTTGCCATGCCGGAGAGGTATGGCTTTGAAGAAGGTGGCATGACGTTTTTGTACATGCCGTGCTTTACAGAGCATGCCTGCGGCACTAAAATGCTGGCGCTGGTACCGGAAAACAGGGAGCGCAGACTGCCGTCCATCGACGGTGTGGTGGTGTTAAACGACAGAACCACAGGACAGAGCAAGGCGCTGCTTGATGCAAAGAGAGTCACATCTTGGCGTACCGGCGCAACCGGCGCACTGGCAGCTAGAGAGCTGTCCAATGAAAATGCAGCATCCGTAGGTATTGTAGGCTGCGGTGTGCAGGGTTTTTCCCAGGGCGTGTGCATTTCAGCTGTGAGAAACATCAAAAAGATTTGCTTGTTTGACCCGTTCAAGCCGGAAGATGCACTGAAACAGTATGCCGAGGATTTACAGAAAGCAGCCATTGGCAATCCCGAAATGATCATCTGCAAAAGCGCAGAAGAATTGCTTTCCGGCTCTGATATCGTAGTGACGACAACCTTTGCGACAGAGCCGGTATTGCCTGAGGAGCCGGAGCTCTTAAAGGGAAAATGCTACATTGCAGTAGGTTCCTACAAACCATATATGAAAGAACTGCCGGACAGCCTCTTTGAAATTACCGAGGATGTGTATGTGGATTTGCCGTATGCCTGCGAAGAAAGCGGAGACTTATCGACAAGAATTGAAAAGGGACTTCTTGATGAGAAAAATGTAAAATGCTTACATAACGTGTTAGATGGAAGCCAGCCAAAACCTGCATCAGATACGGTAGTCTTTAAAACCGTAGGCATGGCGCTGGTGGATCTTGCAGCCGCAGAATACATCTGTGAAACAGCAGAGAAGGAAAACATCGGAGTGGAGGTCGAATTCTAAATGAAAACACTGGAGTATCTGGATTTTCATGTAGCAGGAGAGCCCTTTCGACTTATCACAAGAGGCTTTCCTGAGATCATCGGCAGCACCATGGCAGAAAAGCGCCATTATGCCACAGCACATCTTGACAATCTCAGAAAGATAGCGCTCCTTGAGCCACGTGGACACGATGACATGTACGGCGGTTTCCTCACGCCTCCTGTCAATGAGGAGAGCGACCTGGGCATCGTCTTTATCCATGGAACCGGCATGAGCACCATGTGCGGTCACGGCGCCATTGCCATGGCAAGAGCTGCTTGCGAACTAGGAATCGCGACCTTAAAAGAAGGGATGAATACGGTGACATTAGACGCACCTTCAGGCAGCGTGCAGCTTGCAGTACAGACAGAAGGAGGGAAAATCAGCGACATAGCGCTGAAAAACGACCTTTCCTTTGCATATGCCCTAGATGAATCGGTGCAGACACCGTCCTATGGAAAAGTCAGCGTAGATGTAGGCTATGGCGGCGCTTTTATGGTCTTTGCAGACATGAGGCAGTTTGGAATCCAATTAGAAGCAGAAAACATTCAGGCGATGCTGGATATTGCCATGGAATGCGGACACTGCGCCATCGATCAGCTTGCAATGGTACATCCAGAAAATCCGGCGCTGAACGCAAAGGAAAACGGCATCTGCATGATACTCTTTGCAGAAGATGGGGAGAGCGAAAGAGTAATCAGCACGAGAACCTTTACGGTATTTGGAAAGAGACAGTTTGACCGCTCACCTACAGGAACCGGAACTTCAGCGCTGGCAGCGGTACTTCATGGAAAAGGGAGACTGCATGAGGGGAAGAAACTTGAAAACCGGGGGATTTCCGGTATACCGTTTATTGTGACGATCGAAGAGACAGAAAGAGGGCAGGTGATACCGACCATTCACAGCAGGGCCTACCTAATGGGGAAGGGAAGCATTCTGCTGGAAGAGGATGATCCGCTGCAACAGGGATTTTCAATGAAAACAGGTAATGAGGTAGAAATATAATCATACAAAAATGCGGTAGTTTCAAAAATCTTGAGACTGCCGCGTTTTTTAAAATATGATTTAGATTCTTAGATTTTTTGTTTAGTCAGTTCCATCAACTCCACTGCGCTTTTTCTGGTGGTTTCGGTAATGTTTTCACCGCCCAAAAGTCTTGCAATTTCATCGATGGTCTCTGTATCGGAGAGCTTTTCGACAGTAGTAAAGGTGTTGCTGTCGTTTTCTTCTTTATAGATACGATAGTGCGTATCTCCACTTGCAGCAATCTGCGGCAGGTGGGTGATACAGATAATTTGATGATTTTTTGCAATCTGGTGAAGCTTGCGTCCAACGATACTTGCGGTAATTCCACTAATACCGGCGTCGATTTCATCGAAAATCATAGTTGGAATATTGTCATAGGTGCCGGTAATATTTTTGATTGCCAGCATGATTCTTGAAATTTCACCACCGGATGCGATTTTTACCAGAGGCTTCAGCGGTTCACCTTTGTTTGTAGAAATCAGGAATTCCACATCATCGTTTCCATCAGGACCGAAGGTTTCAGAACACTGGAAGTCGATGGAAAGCTTGGCGCTGCCAAAGTTCAGATCGTGAAGCTCACTTTCGATAGCAGTTTCCAGCTCTTTTGCACTGGCTTTACGAACCTCGGTAAGCTGCGCAGCTTTTTCGGACAGGGCCTTGTATGCCGCATCTGCTTCGGCTTGAAGCTGTGCTTTTACGTCATCAAAATTCTCAATCTGATTTAGTTCTTCAGAAATAGTGTCGTAATATGTTAAAATCTCCTCAATGGTGGAGCCGTATTTTTTCTTGAGACCGTCGATTTGGGAGATTCTTGTGATAGAATCGTCCAGCTCCTCAGGGGAGAAAGTGACGTCATCACGAATTCTGCGAAGTTCGGAAGAAAGGTCTTCCAGGCGATAATAGATGTCTGCGAATTCTTCTGTCAAAGTTTGAATTTCCTTGGAATATTCGCTGATACTCTGCAGCGCATGAAGTCCGGTACCCATGGAGGAGAGCACATCGCGGTCCCCATCGCTGAGAAGCCCGTAAGCGGTTTCAACGGCATCAAAGATTTTTTCACTGTTTTGCAGGATAGAAATTCTCTCTGATAGGCTTTCGTCTTCGCCAGGTGTTAGATGGGCATTTTCGATTTCGCTCTGTTCAAAACGATAAAAATCCAGCTTTTTCAGGTTGTCCTGTTCTGCAGAAAGCAGCTTGGTCAGTCGTGATTTTGTGTCCTGATAGGAAGCATAGGCAGCCTGATAGGCTTCTTTTATTGGAGTGATTTGCTCACCATAGAAGCTGTCCACCAGCTTGATGTGGTTGTCCGGGTTGAGAAGGGACTGATTGTCGTACTGACCGTGGATATCGGCAAGACGGCGGCATGTTTCGGAAAGTTCTCCCAAAGTGACCAGCTGTCCGTTGAGTTTGCATAGATTCTTGCCGGCAGCAGATACTTCTCTGGTGATGACGATATCTTCTCCGTACAGTTCGCCAGCAAGCTGTACAACGGCTTTCTGTGCACCATGACGGACAAAAGCAGAATCAGCCCTGCTCCCGAGAGCAAGGCTAATTGCTTCTATTACAATTGATTTACCACTGCCGGTTTCTCCTGTAATGATATTCAGTCCTTCTTCAAAATCGATTTCTGTATTTTCTATAATTGCGAAATTTTGAATACTGATGTGATTGATCATTGTCCTTTAGACCTCATAATTAGCATATCGTTGAAAATAGAGAGGATCTCTTCCACGTGTTCTTCTTTGTCGATGACCATCAGCAGGGTATTGTCACCGGCTACAGAACCGACAACATGAGGAAGCCCGATGCAGTCAACCGCTTCACCGGCAGCAGGTCCGCAGCCGGATAACGTCTTAATGACAATTAAGTTCTGTGCTGAAGCAAAAGATGTGATAGTTTCTCTGAAAATTTTTACAAAGCGATCGGAAATAGGCGCATCCTGGCGTGCGCTGACGGCATATTTGTATTTGCCGCTGCCGGAAAGCACTTTAATCAGCTGAAGTTCCTTGATATCTCGAGATATCGTAGCCTGTGTTACTTCAAAACCTTCTTCCTTCAACATAGATGCCAGTTTATCCTGAGTTTCGATCTCGTTATTTGCAATGAGCTCCAAAATCTTGTTTTGTCTTGAATAACGCATAATAATCTCCTTTTTGTTCCGAATCCTATTCCTAATCGTATTATAACAGATTTTTTTCGGAAAAGAAAGCCGTATTATTTGAAGAAATTAAAGGGAACGCTGTAGACAAACGTATGTTCTTATGTTATAATAAATAAAATAGATTGATTCAACTGAGGAAATAAGGCTATGAGAATTTTAGGAATTGACCCTGGTTACGCGATTTTAGGCTGGGGTGTTTTAGATATGAAAGGCAATCATTTTTCTGTTGTGGATTACGGCGCGGTAACCACAGATGCTAAGATGGAAATGCCTCTGCGTCTGCAGCATTTATATACGCAACTATCTGCAATCATAGCAGAATACAAGCCAGAGGTAGCATCGATAGAAGAACTTTTTTTCAATAATAATGCCAAGACGGCTATTATGGTGGGACAAGCCAGAGGCGTTGCAGTCCTTGCCTGTGTTAATGGAGGTCTTGAGATTAATGAATACACGCCGCTGCAGATTAAGCAGGCTTTGGTAGGTTATGGAAGGGCAGACAAGAAACAAGTACAGGCTATGGTTAAGGCGATTTTGAACCTAAATGAAGTACCGAAGCCCGACGATACGGCAGATGCAGTGGCTGCGGCAATTTGTCATGGGCATGCAGCCGGCAACAGAGTTAGAAATTTTAAATTGAGTGGGAGATAAGGAGAATCCATGATTAGATTTATAAAAGGTATATTTCATCCGGGACTGAACAGTTCAGTTATCATAGAGTCTGCCAGCGGTCTTGGTTTTGAGGTGAGCATTCCAGCAAACTCCGTATTATATAAGCATACAGAGGGAGAGCAGGTGAAGGTGTTTACCTCCATGATTGTGAAGGAAGATGATGTCAGTCTTTACGGCTTTTCCGACAAGGAGAGCCTGGCGCTTTTTGAACTTTTGATTACGGTAAACGGCGTGGGAGCAAAGGCAGGGATGGCATTGATGAGTGCACTGCCGCCGTCAGAACTTAGACGGGCTATTGCCTCTGGTGATGTCAAGGCGATTTCATCTGCAAATGGTGTGGGCAAGAAGACTGCCGAACGACTGATTCTGGAACTGAAGGATAAGGTTGGCACCTTTGAGGATGACGCAGCCATGGCTGCAGGAGATGTGTATGTGCCTGTTACTGACGAGAGAAGTGAGGCTATTGCTGCGCTGGTTGCACTGGGATACAGCAAGAATGAGGCGATGGAAGCGATCGGCAAGGTGAAAGAAAATGACCTGACCTGCGAGGATTACATCAAACATGCGCTGAAGTATTTGTTTTAAAGGATAAAATTAAGATAGATAAGGATAGATTGAGGCTAGATGATGGAAGAGAGAATTACCCAGTCGGGTGCCATGGGATTTATGGAAGAGCGGCAGGAGACAACCCTGCGTCCGCAGCATTTAGATGATTTTATCGGACAGAGGACTGCAAAAGAAAACTTAAAGATTTTTATTGAAGCAGCGAAACTGAGAGGAGAACCTCTCGACCATGTGCTGTTTTATGGTCCGCCAGGTTTAGGAAAGACAACACTGGCGGGGATTATTGCCAATGAACTAGAAGTGGATATTAAGATTACATCAGGACCTGCTATTGAACGAGCAGGAGATTTGGCAGCCATTTTAACGAATCTCAATGAGAACGATGTTTTATTTATTGACGAAATTCATAGATTGAACCGATCGGTAGAAGAAGTGCTTTATTCCGCTATGGAGGACTATGCGCTTGATATTATTATCGGAAAGGGGCCGTCAGCTCGTTCTATCAGACTGGATATTGCAAAGTTTACGCTGATTGGAGCAACAACCAGAGCGGGGAGCTTATCGGCGCCGCTGCGCGACAGATTTGGTGTCATCAGTAAGTTTGAACTTTACACCAACGACGAGCTGGCAGAGATTATTAAACGTTCTGCGGGACTTCTCGGTGTCGATACAGACGAGACTTCGTTGCTGGAGATGGCAAGATGTTCACGAGGCACGCCTCGTGTAGCTAATCGTTTACTGAAACGAATCAGGGACTTCTCACAGGTGCGGGGACAGGGCATGATTACAGAAGAGATTACCCAAATGGCGCTGCAGGCGCTGGGGGTTGATAAGTTAGGCTTAGAGCGTCTGGATAGGGAAATTCTGTCGGCTATCATCGAACGTTTTAATGGTGGTCCTGTAGGCATTGACACTATTGCGGCATCCATCGGTGAGGAACGAGTCACCATAGAAGATGCTTACGAGCCTTATCTGATTCAGTCGGGACTTTTGTACCGTACCCAGAAGGGTAGAATGGTATCTCAGCTGGGATATAAACACATGGGACTGGAGTATCCGGGCGAGACACCTGAGAATGCTGCTAAAAGTGCAGATGAAGATGAAGGCGAAGAATCTCAGGAAACTTTATTTTAATTGGAGCAGATAGAATATGAGAATAGATGATTTTGATTATACCCTGCCGCAGGAGTTGATTGCGCAGAGACCTTCTGAGCAGCGAGACGTCTGCAGGCTTATGGTATTAAATAGAGAAAAAAGGTCGGTAGACCATAAACATTTTTATGATATCCTGGATTATTTGCAGCCAGGGGATTGCTTGGTTATGAATAACTCCAAAGTTCTTCCGGCAAGGCTCTTTGGAGAGAAAGAGAAAACTGGGGCAAAGATTGAATTTTTGCTGATTAAGCGTCTTGACGGTGACCGCTGGGAGACTATGGTAAAGCCAGGGAAACGGCTGAAGCCTGGTGACAGCGTTTCTTTTGGAGAAAATTTCAGTGCCAAAATTCTGGATTATGGTGAAGACGGCACCCGTATTGTGGAGTTTTTTTATGAGGGCATTTTTATGGAGCGGCTTGAAGAACTGGGGAAAATGCCGCTGCCTCCATACATCGAACGGGAAAGTACAGTAGAAGACAGGGATATGTATCAGACAGTTTACTGTAAGGAAGAGGGGTCTGTAGCTGCGCCAACTGCTGGTCTGCATTTTACAGAAGAATTGCTTAAAAAAGCCGAAGCAAAGGGTGTTAGGCTGGCTTATGTGACCCTTCATGTAGGAATTGGCACTTTTAGACCAGTGAAGTGTGAGAATGTAGAAGATCATCACATGCACTTTGAGGAATATGAAGTAGATGAAGAAACTGCACGGACGATTAACGATACCATTCTGACAGGTGGACGAATTGTATCTGTAGGTACAACCTCTACTAGAACCTTGGAAAGCGCAGCTTATACAGATGAAGCCAGCGGGAAGTTCCTAGTGAAGGCCGGGGCAGGAAGTACGGGTATTTTCATCTATCCCGGCTACCAGTTCAAGGTTGTTGAGGCATTGATCACTAATTTTCATCTGCCGAAGTCCACGCTGCTTATGCTGATTTCAGCGCTGTATAATCGAGATCAGATTTTAAAAGCATACGAAATTGCTGTAACCGAGAAGTACCGTTTTTTTAGCTACGGCGATGCAATGCTGATAGAATAAATAATAAGACAAAGAAACCGCTTGCAGTGCGCATATATCGCATTTTAAGTGCAAGCGGTTTTTATCTTTATAAAGTAAGGGAAGGTGCGCTGTAAGTACGTGCTGCCATTTCCTGATCCAAAAGATACAGACTCTTAGGATCATTGCCGAACAGTTCCATTTTCTTAATCATGTCGTTTGCGTTGGTTTCTTCTTCACCCTGTTCTTTAACAAACCAGTCAAGGAACTGCATGGTGCGGAAATCTTTATTTTCGTAAGCTGCATCGTAAATGGTGTGAATCAGCTCAGTCACGTATTTTTCGTGCTTAAGACCTGCTGACAGCGGATCCATGTTGGTTTTAAGTTCCGCATCTGGCTTTGCGATAGCGTCTAAAGTAACTTTCAAGTCGTTGTTCTGCATGTACTGCATAAACAGCATAGCGTGATCGCGTTCCTCCTGCGCCTGGATCATGTACCAGTTGGCGAAGCCGTTTAAGCCCTGATCGTTATAAAAGTTAGAGAATTCCAGATACAAATAGGCTGAATAAAGTTCCTTGTTAATCTGGTCGTTTAAAAGTTGTGCTACGTTTTCTTTAATCATGATAATTAGCTCCCTTCAATTGCATTTATTCTGCAATTATCATATCACTAAAAAATAAAAAATTCAAGCTATGGAAAAAGATGAAAGTAGTGTATAATAGTAAAGAATTACTGCAACATAAAGAAAGGAATTATATCAATATGAAACATGCAGTTACTTATGAATTATTAAAGTCTGACTCGAGAACTAAGGCTCGAAGAGGGATTGTACATACGCCTCATGGAGATATACAGACTCCTGTTTTTATGCCGGTTGGCACTCAGGCAACGGTTAAGGCAATGCGTCCGGAGCAGGTGGCAGATATGGGAGCTAACATCATACTGTCCAACACTTACCACCTCTATCTAAGACCGGGACAGGATATTGTCAAAGAAGCGGGAGGTCTGCACAAGTTTATGAACTGGGACAGAGCGATTCTTACTGACAGCGGCGGTTTTCAGGTGTTTTCTCTGGGCAAGCTTCGGAAAATTACCGAAGAGGGTGTGAAATTTCAGAGTCATATTGATGGATCCCGTCATATGCTGACACCGGAAAAGGCAGTAGAAATTCAGAACGCGCTGGGTTCAGACATTATGATGGCATTTGATGAATGCGCGCCTTATCCCGCAGACAGGAACTATGTAAAAAACTCTCTGGAAAGAACCACCAGATGGCTGAAACGCTGCAAAGATGCCCATAAGGATATTGAAAGACAGTCTTTGTTTGGCATTATGCAGGGCGGCATGTATAAGGATCTCCGAAAACAAAGCGCGGAAGAAATTGTTGAGCTGGATTTGCCGGGTTATGCCATCGGCGGACTTTCCGTGGGGGAACCGAAGGAATTGATGTTGGATGTGCTGGATGACTGTGTGGATTATTTGCCGCAGGAGAAAGCTCGCTATCTTATGGGTGTAGGAACGCCGGACTACCTCTTCGAAGGAGTAGAGCGGGGGATTGACATGTTCGACTGTGTTCTTCCGACCAGAATTGCCCGTCATGGTCTTTGCATGACCAGCCACGGGAGAGTTAACATTAAAAATGCCAAGTACGAGCGTGATTTCACACCGCTGGATGCAGAGTGTGACTGCTATACCTGCAGAAATTACTCTAAGGCGTATCTGCGTCATTTGTTTAAGGCAGATGAGATGCTTTCTGCTATGCTGCTGTCTAATCACAATATCCACTTTCTCTTGAAGATGATGGAAAATATTCGAACCGCTATCGAAGAGGATAGATTCTTAGAATACAAGAAGGAGTTTTACGATAAATATGGAAGATTTTAAAATATGTGTACACGATGAGTTTTGCGGAGGTTGTATTTATCAGGGGATTCCTTATGAGCAGCAGCTTACACAAAAAGAAGAAGAGGTCAGAGGCTTTTTTGCAGATCGAGGTATTAAGCCAGAGCAGTTTGATGCCATTGAAGGTTGCCCGGCAGATCATAAATATCGTTATAGGAACAAGATGGAGTACACCTTTGGAGATTTTGTAAAAGATGGACCGACCTGCCTAGGTATGCACAAGAAAAAGAATTTCATGTCTATCATCACCGTGGATCAATGCCAGCTTGTCGATGAAGACTTTAACAAAATCCTGAAGTTCAACCTGGAATTTGCCCAAGCTCACAATTATAAGCATTATAACAAAAAATCCCACAAAGGGCTTTTGCGGAACTTGGTTATCCGTAAGGGTATTCGGACCGGGGAACTTCTCGTTAATCTCGTGACAACAAGAGAAGAAGAATTTGATGAGGCTGGTTATGTGGAAGGGCTGCAGGCTCTTTCGTTGGACAACCATATCGTTGGCATTCTGCGTACATTGAACGACAACATTGCTGACAAGGTGACCTGTGAGGAACTGAAAATTCTTTGGGGTAGAGATTATTATATGGAGGAAATCCTGGGACTGAAATTCAAAGTCAGCGCCTTTTCATTTTTCCAAACCAACGTGGAGGCGGTGGAACGTCTTTATTCCGAGGCGCTTGCACTGATTGATGATTTCTCTGGAAAAAAGGTCTTCGACCTTTACTGTGGCACGGGTACGATCAGTCAGGTTCTTGCTTTGAAAGCAAAGGAAGTGACCGGGGTGGAAATCGTGGAAGAAGCGGTGGAGGCAGCTAAGGTCAACGCCCAGCTGAACCAGCTATCCAACTGTAACTTTATTGCAGGCGATGTATTTGAGGTGCTAAGCCAGCTTTCTGAAAAGCCGGAGGTTATCGTCGTTGATCCGCCAAGGGTGGGCATGAGCATGGATGCAGTAGAAAAAATCATCAGCTATGGTGTGCAGCAGATTGTCTATATTAGCTGTAATCCAAAGAGCTTGGCGCTGAATCTGCAGCAATTTGTTTATAACGGGTATGAGGTGAAGTACGCGAAGCCGTTTGATAATTTCCCTTGGACGAAACATGTTGAGTGTGTCGTGTTGATGTCACGGGTCTAAAGCCAAGTGTGTGAAAAGGCTTTGGTTTCAAGGGATTTGTGGCATTAAGGTGCGATTTTACGGCGTTTTCAATCCTGTCAAATTCCTTGAAATTAAGGCTTAGGGAACATATCGAATGGCATAGTTGAGTTGACAGAATGGATATATTATAGGGTTGTGTAGACAGGATTATTGTGGTTGACAGGATTGATGTATAGACTAATCACCATCTGGGAAAAACTAATGAATGATAATTAGTCGAGAACGGATAGGTGAGAAAATATGCCAAATAATCCAAAGGTTCATTACATTCCTGCAAACCCTCCGAAGAGCGAAAAGAGGGTCGGAATTTACTGCCGTGTAAGTACAAACAGTACGGAGCAGCTCCAAAGCCTGGTTGCCCAGGTATCACATCTGGCAAGAGTAACAGCTACTGTACCACAATGGCTTTTGGCAGATGTTTATATGGATATTGCAACAAGTAAGACAGGCTCATCACGAAAAGAGTTTAATCGGATGTTGGAGGATTGCAAATCGCATAAGCTGGAGATAGTCATAACGAAAGATGTCAGCAGGTTCGGAAGAGATACAGTTGAAGTTTTAGATGCTTTTAATCAATTAAAGGCGTTAGGTGTTCGTGTGATATTTGAAGGAAATAGCTTAGATACTGCAAATACTGATGGTGATTTGATGGTGGCTGTAATGGAATCCATTGCACAGGCCGAAAATGAATCAAGAAGCGAAAATATAAGATGGGGAATTAAGCAACGGGCAGCACAGGGAACTTCAAAGCTCTATGACAGAAAGTGCTATGGTTTCAAGCATGATAAAGATGGTCATTTAGTAATTGATGAAGAGAAAGCTAAAAATGTTAAGCTGATTTTTAATCTGTATCTCAACGGTCAAAGTGTTGTAGACATTATCAAGGAACTTGAAAAGCGAAAAATTCTCTCGCCAACAGGAAAAGTGAAGTGGTGCAAGAGAACTATTGATGTTATGCTGAGTAATGAGAAGTATACGGGTGATGTAGAACTTTTGAAATCTAGCAAGAGCGAAGTTCATTATTTGGCATCGGGGAATAATCCTGCTATAATATCAAAGGGGGTTTTCGAGGCGGTGCAGATGGAGAAAGGAAAACGCAGCAATGTAGTCAAAGGAGTGGATGGTAAGAACCGTAAAAATAAGAAATACAGCTCAAAAGACGAATAGTTACACAGATTATATAAATAAAGTAGTGAGACTTAATGGGAGGTAAAGAATGTCTGTTCAGAAAATCGAACTTGGTTCAAAGGGAATAAGACGTGTATTGCGTAAATATAAGCCAGAGGAAGCTATAGCGGAATACGTGTGGAATGGATATGATGCAACGGCTACTTGCGTTAATATAAATATTTTACAGAATAGTATTGGAGGTATAGAAGAAATAAGTATCTCAGATAATGGCTATGGCATTCCTTTTAGTCAGTTGAATACAAAATTCAAACCTTTCTTTGAGTCAAATAAAATTATTGTTCGTAATAGTGAATCGAATAGTTCTAGTTATCATGGAAAAAATGGTGTCGGTCGATTGACATTTTTTACTTTTGCAGGACAAGCGGAATGGGAAACTATTTATGAGAAAGAGGATAAAAAGTATAAATATACGATTCATATTGACGGAGATGGGTTAAATGATTATACTGCAACGGAACCTGAAGAAGTAGATCAAAAAGCTGAATTGGGAACCATAGTGCGTTTTTTTAGAATTAATGAAGATTTCCAAGTTGATGCCATGAAACGTTTTTTAAAAATTGAGTTCTGTTGGTTTTTAGAGCTGATGAAGAATAATAAATTTCAGTTGTTAATAAATAATGATCCAATCGATTATTCTGAAATTCTTGAGGATCGCGATGTACGAAAGTATAAGTATAATGATGTAGAATTTGATGTTGTCTTTTGCCGTTGGGCACAAAAATTAAATGGTGAATATTCTAAGTATTATTATTTGGATGGAAGTAACAGAGAGAAGTTTAAAGAAAATACAACTTTAAACAATAAAGGTGATAATTTTTATCATAGTGTATATATAACAAGTGCCTTGTTTGATGATTTTGATTTTGCAGTTGTGACGGGACAGATGCGATTGAAGATTGCAGGCAGCAGTAGAGAAGATGAAATTTTTAAATATATCAAGAGAGAAATAGATAATTTAATCAGAGAAAAAAGGATTCCATTTATCAAAAAGTATGCAAAAAGATTCTTAAAGACGGTAGAAGAGAAGGAAGCATATCCGGATTTTGATGAATGCAATCCCGTAGATAAATTTAAAAAAGAATGCTTAGATGAATTGATTTCAACGGTGTATTACGTAGAACCCAAAATATTGTCGGGATTGAATAAGCCACAATTAAAAACTTTAATAAGGATGTTTGCATTAATTATGGAATCGGGAGAAAGGGACAGCTTTATTAAGATAATCGATAGCGTTGTAAACATGTCACAGGATGAAAGGACGGAATTGGCAGAAGCATTAGAATATACAACAATGTCAAATATTTCTAGAATAATTATAATGTTAAAAGATAGGGCTCAAGCTGTTGCTGATTTAAAGGAATTAGTTTTTAATAAGGAGCTTGGGGCAGGTGAAATTAATGCGATACAGCCGTTTATAGAGAAACACTATTGGTTATTTGGAGAACAATATCATTTAGTAACAGCTGAGGAACCGGATTTTGAAGAGGCTTTAAGAAGATATATTTATATACTTGAAGGGGATATACCTGCAAAAGAAGAAATAAGTATTGATGATCTAGACCGGCGCAGACAAATGGATATTTTTGCTGTGCGTCAAATGAAAAATGGGGATATTAAAAGCAGCATTATTGTGGAATTAAAACATCCTAAGATAGTATTAGGCTACAAAGAATTAGAACAGGTTAAAAGATATAAAGATGTTATACTTAAAGAAGATCGTTTTAATGCACCTAATATAGAATGGAAATTTTATTTAGTCGGAAATAGATACAATAATCAGATAGCAAATGAAATAAAAAATCTTAAGTATCATGGTGAAAAATCTCTTGTGTATTCGGTAGACAATTTTAAAATCTATGTAAAGACATGGAGCGAAATATTTACGGAGTTTGAACTTAATCATGATTTCTTATTAGATAAACTACAAATTGAGCAAAAGAAGATAATTGATAGTAGAGGGAAAACAAAAGAAGAAATAATTGCAGCACAAGAGAATAATTCAGCAAAGGCAGCAGAAGAATTAGTGATATGATAAAAAATAGCCTAATCAAAAGTTGAAAATTAATAAGATAAAAAAGCTGTCGAAATCCTACGAAATAAGGTTTTTTAGCACTTATTGATATGTTTGCAAATAGCCTAACTATTACATGTTGAGTGTGTCGTGTTGATGTCACGGGTGGAAAAATGAAATAGCGGAAAAGAGCAGAAAACAAGGGGGTTCCGGGAGTTGGGACAGTTTGGAAAAATTGTTCCGGCTCCCGGATTTTTTGTTTGTTGTACTGTGCGGAAACATATCCACTGCTTTTTGGGTGGGATAGTTGAGTTGACAGGTTAGATATAGGATATGTTGTGGAGATAGGATTGTTAAAAGGGGTGTTGAGTTGACAGAATGATTATATAAAACATTTAAACATAAATTGTTTTTGACTTGAGATAATGTTAGCTGTATTGATCAAGTAATTTTCTGGCAGAAGCAAGAATGAATTCCCAAATTTCCAAAGGTTCTATTACCAGTGCCTCATCTCCCAGGCTCATGAAAAAATTGCTGACAAAATTTAAATCTGCTTTATCTATTGTTGTATCAATAAAACCACCTGTGGTATCAGAATTATACTGGATATTTGTTTCAAAATATGGATTATCCTTACAACGTACAATTCCATTTTCTGAAAGTTTTACATATAAATGAACGGGATCTTTAATTTTATAGGAATATAAAATATCATTTAATGTTTCTGTTATTGGTTCAAAATTTCCCTCTGCGTCTTCAACTTCTATGATACGATCTGCACGAAATAAACGTATAGTTTGTTTACCATAATCAAAGGCAGGTACATATCATATATTGTCATTTGTATAAACGCCAATAGGATAAATTATCCTGTCAGTAAGTTTTCCTTGCGATTGATATTGGATTTTTATAACCTTTTTTTGGCTGCTTTTTGTATTAGATTTTTTAACTGAGGTGTTTCAATTTCTCTTTTTCGATGCCAAAAAGCTAATGTTGATTTTAGATTTTCTATTTGTGGTTTTGCGTCTGCTGGAAGTCCTAAAAAGAGTTTACGGGAAACAGAGGCAATATCCACTTCAAATGGAAGTGATTTATAATATTGCAGGGATTGAAAAGCAAAGAAAATTGCAAGTGCTTCATCTTCACTAAATATAAGCGGTGGCAGCATCCGATTTGATAAAACACGGTATCCACCATTGCGGCCAGGTTCTGTATATAAGGGAATCCCCATAGCATCTAACTCCAAGAGATATCTATGTGCTGTCCGTACTGAAATACCGAATTCTTTTGCTACATCGTTTGCTGTAAATCTTCTTTTCATATTAACATATGCAATCAGATCGAAAAGTTTTTGCGGTTTGCTCATTTCGTCCTCCTAACCATGACAGGTTTTGTCATGGTTTTATTGTATATGAGAAAACCACACGTTCGACGCGTGGCTGGTTTTTTATATAATAGATATCAGGAAATGTCAAGATGGGAGGGCCTATATGGGCGAAGATAAAATTAGTTTGAAATATCCGTGAACTGAAAGAAAAGAACATACCTGTTTTCTTTGAGAAAGAGAATATCAATACGATGGATTCCAAAGGGGAGGTGCTGCTGACCATTATGGCATCCCTTGCCCAGCAAGAAAGCCAGTCGCTCAGCCAGAACATTAAATTGGGACTGCAGTACCGATACCAGAACGGCGAGGTGCAGGTCAACCATAACCGCTTCCTCGGATACACAAAAGACGAGGAAGGGCATCTGATCATCGATCCTGCGGGAGCGGAAGTAGTAAAGCGTATCTATCGGGAATACCTGGAGGGCGGAAGCCTGTTCCAGATAGCAAGAGGCCTTGAAGCGGACGGAATCCTTACAGCGGCAGGCAAATCAAAATGGAGGCCGGAAACACTGCGGAAAATACTGCAGAACGAGAAATATATCGGCGATGCCCTGCTGCAGAAAACCTATACCGTGGACTTCCTTAATAAAAAGCGGGTGCAAAATAACGGCATCGTTCCACAGTATTATGTGGAAAACAGCCATGAGCCTATCATTCCCCGTGACCTTTATATGCAGGTGCAGGAGGAAATGGCAAGGAGGGCAAACCTGCACAGCGGGGCGAAACGGAAAAAGCGGGTTTACAGCAGCAGGTACGCTTTATCCAGTATTGTTTACTGCCCGAAGTGCGGAGATATTTACCGCAGGATTGCATGGAACAACCGTGGGAAACATTCTATCGTATGGCGGTGCTGTACCCGTGTAGAGCATGGCTCAACCGCCTGTGATGCGCCGACCATTCAGGAATCGGAACTACAGACAGAGGTGGTGCAGGCAATCAATATGGTGCTTGGAAATAGGGGTAGTATGATGGCTACCCTGCAGGAGAACGTCGAGGCGGTTATCCGGCAGGAAGATGAATCCTCGGTAGAGGGCATTGAAACGAAGTTGAACGAATTACAGAAGGAACTGCTTCGGCTGGCAAATGGTAAAAAGGATTATAGCGACATCGCTGAGGAGATTAACCGCCTACGGGAGAAAAAGCAGGAAGCTCTGGCGGAGAGTGCCGAGCGGGAAGGTTTGAAAAAGCGGATTGCGGAAATGCGGGAATTTCTGAACAGTCAGGCAACCGAGGTCTTAGAATATGATGAGCAGCTTGTACGGCGGCTGATTGATAAGGTTACGGTCTACGAGGAGCGGTTTGAGGTGGAATTCAAATCGGGGACGGCAGTGGATGTGGAGCGATAGGAATGGGAAATATTGTAGGAATGGCACCTTGCAGAAATGTAGGGTGTTTTTTAATTCTTGATGAATTTTCAGTAAACTATCATAGAGGTATCTTGTGTTTATCAACCAGATGGTTTATAATGGGAAGTACATTAGTGGAGGTGGATCATGACAACATCGGACATGATAAGAGAGTTGTGTGAGAAACAGAATATCAGTCTTGCGGAACTTTGTCGGCGCATTGGGCAGACACCGCAGAACTTTAATAAGAAGTTGCAGCGTGGCACTGTGTCTTTTGAAGAAATGATGAGGATTGCAGAAGCACTGGGTGTAGGATATGAGCAGGCGTTTGTGTTGCCGGATGGAAGCGAAATAAAAATAGGGAGAAAATAGTCGGGAGGCATGTATTGCAATGGCTGAAATAACAAAACAAGAAGAAGGAACATTCCTGATGCTATTTAACAGAAGTGGATATGTTCTGAATTTTTCAACGAATGATTTTGATATATTTACAACAAATAGTATAGGAGAAGCATTATGCGCAAAGTATGGGCTTTCAAAAGGAAAGTCTCTTATAGCATATTTGAATAGCGCTACTGATGAAAATAGATTTAAGCTACTTTCCGATTTGTTTCATTATTATGAGGATAATATGGAATATGAATACAATGAAAATTATGAGGATGATTTGTATTGGGGGAGCAGCATTTCAAGATACGATGAAAGATACGCAAGAATTTACAAAAAGTGTAAGACTGTTATAGATAGATTGGAAGGCGGCTCATCTGCTATTGCTAAAACGGCCGATGACTTGAAAGGCAAGTTTTCAAGTGAATATATGTCTCAGCAAATAGAGTTAATGGTTTCTATGCAGTCAACGAATCCAACAAATGCCATTGGACTTGCAAAAGAGCTTATAGAGAGTTGCTGTAAAACGATTTTGGATGAGTTGGGCATTGAATGGAGTAAAAACGATGATGTTCCTCAACTTACAAATAAAGCGATGGGTGCGCTGAATTTATTGCCAGCAAATATACAGGAAACAGATCAGGGTGCGGATGCTATAAAGGCGGTTTTAGGAAATTTAAGAGCGATCCCGACAAAATTGGCAGAGATCAGAAATCCTTTTGGTAGCGGTCATGGGAAAAGTGCATCTTTTCAAGGATTGGAAGAGCGTCATGCTAAATTGGCAGTTGGAAGCAGTATTACATTTGTTGATTTTATTTGGAGTACATATGAGAACCAAAAGAAATTAGGAGTAAAGACAATATAACTTAAATGCCTTCAGTGCGTCATAATCTCCGACAAAAAATGTGACAATGCAGAAATATTTGATACGGGTATAGTAGCGTTTATGTTGTGAAGTAAAGGAGCAAGTGTATGGACGAAAAAATAAAAAAATTAAAAGAAAAGCTTCAATATATTGGTACGAGAGATTTGCTGGGCATGATTGGAATTCATTTCATTACCTTTGCAAATGGAGCATCAGATATGGCTGAGCAATCTGATATATTTAATAAGACAAATTTAATTTCACCTCAGAAGCAGTATACTTATTTGGCCGGCTTACTTATGAGTACCGATGATAAAAGCGATGGGCATATTACAAACGATGAGGAAAGTGGAATATATAACGAGTTAGAAAATGATGTTCAAGAGATTACTTTGGAATATACGAAAACTTTTCTTGATATTGATCCATCATCTCAGTCTGACGATATAAAAAGAAATCTGGTATCGATGGATGCCTTCACATCTTACTTTGACACAGGAATATTGAGATACGCAGAACAGACTATACATCTGATCAAAATACTTTACAGTTCGTTTGATTCGGAATTAGAAAGTTTGACTGGGTTGATAACGGAGGACTACATTGCGTTTTATCAATTAGTGTGCGATGAATTTGAAAGTGCAATGAGTTCGTCAAAATATGCAGTAGATGGTATAAAAAAGTTTTTGGATTCCTTAAACCCTTATGCAGTCGATGTGGAAAAAGAATATGAACGTCTATTAGCGTTTGCACAAGGTTCGGCAGGCTTGAATCTGCAAAATGCAATGGATAGCTTGAATTCAATAAAGGCATCGAAAATATATGATATATTTGGAAAAGAAAAAGGGAAAAGATTAATAGATATCTTTGGTTTATATAGAAAAGAGAGAGTTTTCTCATATTACAATGGAAAGAACCCATTTGCAGAGCATCCTCTTTGTTGGCTTGATGAAGGGGAAACATTATTTATCGTTCATCCGCAGTTTTTGTTAAATGCAATTTATAATTATATAACTGAAGTATTGGAAAATCCGCAGAATAAATTTGCTGATAAATATAAAAAAGTTAAAGCAGAGATTGTTGAAAGCCAGTTCCTTGGCTATTTCAAAAGCATTTTTGGAGATGAAGTGATATATCATACAAGTGTATGTGAAGAAAGAGGAACTAAGGAACATGACATTTTAATAGAGTTTCATGATTATATCTTAATAGCAGAGGTAAAAGCATCTAAAGTTAGAGAGCCATTTTTTAATCCTCAAAAAGCCTACAAACGCATATCCGACCACTTCCATTCAGATAGCGGAATAGGAGGGGCGTATTCACAAGCAATTACCCTGAAAAAGTTTATTGAAGGGAAGAAAGACGTAGTCTTATATGAGAATAAGAACAACAAGTTTCACATTGAAAATATTCCGCAGAAGATTATATTACCGCTTGTACTTACTTTAAATCAATTCGGAGGCTTGGCGGTAAATACATCTTTAATATTAGAAAAAGATGCAGATGAGCCTTATCCGTGGGTATGTAATTGGCATGACTTTGAAAACATTATAGAAATCTTGGAATATTTACATAAAGGATCACAGGATTTTATTAACTATATTGTTTGGCGAATCGATAATCATGCGAATATTTTATCTTCGGATGAATTAGATGTTATAGAAGAATATTTTTTAGATGTTCAGTTAAGGGAAAAAATAAAAAGTAGTGCAGCCTTTTTCTCACCTAACGGACCCAGTCTTATTGATAAAATTTATTTTGAAAAGCATGGCATTCCGTATGAGTATCAGGGGGGTAAAAATGCAGATATTCGGAAAAAGAAAAAAATAGGAAGAAATGAACCATGTCCATGTGGCAGTGGGAAGAAGTTTAAAAGGTGCTGCCTGGGGAAAGGAATTTATGATTAGTGAGAATTGATATCTGTGATGACGACAGGTGTAGAATATATTGTGAGAACAGAGTTTTGCAGAAATGCAGGGCGGTTGTAAATATAGAATAATGGAAAGAAGAAACGGCGGAGGATGGACTATGGAATATAAATATATATTATCAATTCCGAAACCATTATTAAATGATTTTGTAAATAATAGAGTAATCCCATTTGTAGGGGCAGGGTTTTCAAAAAATGCAGATATTCCAAAAGGATTAACAATGCCGGATTGGAATGAGTTAGGAGAACTTGCGGCTGCTGAAATTACAGATTATGTGTATGACAATAACGCAATAGATGCACTGTCATATTATGAGAATTTATATTCTCGAACAAAGTTGGTTGAATTCTTAATGAAAGGACTCCATTTTGGGAAAATACAACCAGGCTCCACATATAAAGCATTTTGCGACTTATTTACGGGAACTATTTGCACGACGAATTTTGATTCCTTACTGGAAGATGCAATGACGTTTATGCATCGTCCGGTTTCTGTTGTTGTTACAAAAGATGTAGGTTTACAATAGATGTGTTACAACTGAATAAAAAAAAATTGCGGAATCTCATTTTTGTGTTAAAGTTAAGTTACCACCCCAAACCATTACACAGGAGGTCCCGCATGACAAGTATAACACAAGATATGAGATTTTGTCTATCCCTTTTAAATTATGCTGAAAAATATGGTGTTACCAAGGCTGCTATTAAATACAAGGTCAATCGTCAGTACATCTATCGTTGGCGTCGCCGTTTTGACGGCTCTATCCAGTCGCTTAGAGAACATTCTAGAAGACCTCATCATCATCCTAAACAGCATACTCCTGAGGAACTGAAGCTCATCAAAGACATGCGCCGTAGAAACCCTCATGCCGGACTTGTCGTACTTTGGGTAAAACTCTCTCAGCGTGGATATTCTCGCTCTATTACCGGTCTTTGGCGTGTTCTCAGAAGGCTTCAACTTACTCCAATCAAGCCTCCAAATCCAAAGTATATCCCAAAGCCTTATGAACAAATGGATTATCCGGGTCAAAGGGTTCAGGTGGATGTAAAGCATGTTCCTGCCGTCTGCTTAGTTGGTGAAGCTTCAGGTCAAAAATTCTATCAATACACTGCTATCGATGAATTTTCTAGATTTCGCTATGTGGAAGCATTTGATGAAATCTCCAGCTATTCTTCAACGGTATTTTTAGAACACATGCTGAAAGCTTTTCCTTTTGCTGTGGAATGTGTGCAGACGGACAATGGCCCAGAGTTCGCTAAGCGATTTGTTAGCAAAAGAGCAAATGACCTTAGCCGGTTTGAGAAAAAGCTCAAAGAACTGGGTATTGAGCATAAGCTGATTAAACCTTTTACACCAAGACATAATGGAAAGGTAGAACGATCACATAGAAAAGATAACGAATACTTCTATGCAACCCACTCGTTCTACTCCTTTGCAGATTTTGCTGCTCAGCTAAAGGTTCATAACCGAAAGTACAACAACTTTCCTATGCGTCCATTAAAGTGGCTTTCTCCTAAAGATACTTTATTTAATTTTTTGCATGACGCTGTAACATATGTTTGACAAACCTTCAGGGAAAGTACGTGGGAGTTATCAGTCAAAAACTCTATAAAGAACAGTTTCAGTCGTTTATTAGCATTTGCTATTTTTGTTTTATCTAAGTGAGAGATATTTTCTACTCGCTTAAATAGTATCATTGCGGACTTTACAGAATGAAGCAGTTTTATGAACTTTACAGGAATGACGAAAAGTGTCACCACTGGCAGCACAATTGAGTTGAACGGACTATCTCAAAATTATACCTATATGAAAGAGAATACATTTAATTTGCTTGCGATTGCAAGCAAAATTGGATATAATATAAGAAAAAGGAGGTAACACTATGGCAAACACATCCGCTGTATATGCGCGAATAGATACAACCCTGAAAGAGAACGCTGAAGGAATCTTGTCTCAGCTTGGCATTTCTCCATCAAGTGCAATTCAGATGCTTTATAGCCAGATTGTTTTAACGAGAGGGATTCCGTTCAATTTACGTCTCCCTTCCGAAAAGCCGTTAGCTATTGGTGCGATGACCAGAGAACAACTTGATGCAGAACTTCAAAAAGGTGTTGATTCCATTAAATCAGGAAACGTATATTCTGCAGATGAAGTTGATATGGCGCTTGCAAAGGAATTTGGGATATGACAAAAAAATATATAATTAACTATTCACAAGACGCACTTGACGATTTAAGAGATCTTTATGTCTACATTTCTAGTAAACTTCTCGCTCCGGGAACCGCTGCTGGTCAGGTAGGTCGTATCCGAAAAGGAATTCGTTCATTGGATTTCATGCCAACTCGTTATGCACTAGTCGAATGGGAACCTTGGCGTTCTATGAGAATACACCAGTTGCCAGTAGACAATTTCATTGTGTATTATTTGGTTGACGATGAGACGGAATCTGTCACAGTGGTTCGTATATTTTATGGTGGGCGTGATATCGAAGGAATTATTCGTTCAATTGAATAATACCGGTGCTTTTCGTATAAATAATTCAGAATGAAGCTTAGAAATATAGATTAACTGAAGCTGGAGGAGGCCAATTTGAAAAAGAAAAAAGATGAAATAACCATCCATTCGAGCGCAGCGGAATATCTAACCTATGTTGCCTCTGTTGGAGATCAGCAGGACAGTATTGAGATGCGCTATGAAGATGAGAATATATGGCTGACACAGAAGATGATGGCTACTCTATATGATGTTGGATTGCCGACGATAAATGAGCATATTGAAAAATTTACGCAGATAGTAAGTTAGAAGAGGCGGCAACTATTCGGGATTTCCGAATAGTTCAAACTGAAGGCTCTCGTCAGGTTACTCGTGATACGAAGCATTATAATCTTCAAATGATTATCGCAGTCGGCTTTAAGGTAAACAATGCGCGCGCTGTACAGTTTCGTAAATGGGTTAACAGTATCGTAAAAGACTATACCATCAAAGGCTGGGTTATGGATGACGAGCGTCTGAAAAATGGTGGTTCGGTACTTACAACAGAATACTTCGACCGTCTGCTTGAACAGATTCGAGAAATTCGCATATCGCAGCGCAGATTTTATCAGAAGATAACGGATATCTATGCAACAGCGCTCGATTATGATCGTACCGCGAAAACAACAAAGCAGTTCTTTGCGAAAGTACAGAATAAGATGCATTATGCGGTGCATGGACATACAGCGGCAGGGCTGATTTACGAGCGTGCGAATGCAGACAAGCTGCATATGGGACTTACTACATGGGAAGCAGCGCCGGATGGCAAAATTGTAAAAAGCGATGTCAGCATTGCAAAAAATTATCTTTCAGAACAAGAAATGCGTTCAATGGAGCGTATCGTATCTGCATATTTGGATTTGGCAGAAGATCGTGCAGAGCGTCACATTCCGATGACGATGGAAGACTGGTCAAAGCGGCTTGATTTATTCCTAATGGCAGATGATAGAGAAATTCTTCAGGATGCAGGAAAAATCACAGCAGAGATTGCTAAAGCAAAGGCCGAGACTGAATTTGAAAAATATCGTATTGTGCAGGATAGATTATTTATGTCTGATTTTGATAAATACATGCTTGAATTAGAGCAGAACGCAAAGGAATAGTTTACTGATTTCAGGTTGAGATGGTAAAATCCGGTAACTCAACTATTGGTACATTAGGAGTTAGTTGAGATAATAGACAAACTATTTGAGTTCAATAGATTACAGCGATGAAAGAAGGACAATGATGGAAATACGTTATATTACTCCGGCCGATGACCGACAGGAAATCAGCAAAGTATATGAAGAAAGCTGGAAATTTGCTTATAAAGGTATCATACCGCAGGATTACCTGGAGGGGATTCCGGAAGGACAGTGGGTATCAGCTCTGGACAGTTTCGGCTGGCGGACACTGATTTGTTTAGAAAAGGGAAAAATCGTCGGAACTACCAGTTTCGGAAGGTCACGATTTGCCCGGTTTGACCAGTGGGGCGAGGTTATATCCATCTATTTTCTGCCCGAATATATGGGGTGGGGTTATGGAAAAGCTCTGCTCAAAGCAGCAATGTCAGAGCTGAAAAAGATGGGCTATCCAAAGGTTTTTCTATGGGTATTGGAGGAGAATTACCGGGCAAGAGCTTTCTATGAAGCTATGGGATTTGTTCCTGCTGACGAATATTTAGATGATAATATCGGGGGAAAGGATTTGCGGGAAGTTCAATACATCTACAAAGAATCTGGAGGTACATATATTTGAACGACTTTGAAAAAGCATATGAAATGTTTTTTCCTTTCTGGGAGGAACTGACAGATACCGATCGGAGTCTGCTTTGCCAGCATTCATCTTTGGTACATTTTGAGAAAGCCCAGATGGTTCATGACAACAGCGGATGCACAGGTCTGTTTATTGTAAAAAGCGGGCGGCTCCGCTTATATATGCTCTCAGAGGAAGGAAAAGAGATTACGCTGTATAGGCTGCTTCCCGGTGAAATCTGCATGCTTTCCGCGTCCTGCGTACTGGAAAGCATTACTTTTGACGTGTTTGTGGAAGCGGAGGAGCCCAGTGACTGCTATATGATTGCAGCATCCGCATTTGGTGAAATCGGCGCTAGGGTGCCGGCAGCAAAGATTTATGCGCTGGAAACAGCAGTCGGCAGATTTTCAGACGTGATGTGGATTATGCAGCAGGTTGTCTTTATGAGTATGGATCAGCGTCTGGCGCTCTTTCTGCTGGAAGATGCAGGAATTAACGATCAAATGCTGATTACCATGACCCATGAACAGATTGCGCGGCATCTGGGCACGGCAAGAGAAGTGGTTTCAAGAATGCTGAAACGGTTTGCCGGGGATGGTGTTGTCGAAGTATCTAGGAAAGGGATACGGATTCTTGATATGAAAAAACTGCGGAACCTGGCGGGATGACGGGTTCCGTATTTTTTCGGTGACTTTGATCACGGAACGAAAGCAGAATTTTTGCTATCCTGGTGATAAGATAATAAGAGAGGGGAGTTTCCATGAAATCTAAGAAATATGCTGTGGTGGACAGCAGCAGGTGCGTTGCCTGCGGTACTTGTATGCTGGAGTGTCCTAAAGGCGCGATTTCCATTGTCAAAGGGTGTTATGCGTTCTGCGGCAGCGAAACCTGCGTTGGCTGCGGAAGATGTGCAAAGGTTTGTCCAACAGGCTGTATTGCCGTAATCGAAAGAGGTGAGGCGCAATGAAAAAACCGTGGTACACATGGCTGTGGATTTGGTCCATCGTTTATTTTTCACTTGGATTTTTTAATATCTTGTTTGCGTGGCTGGGCATGATTGATTTTTTGTTGCCGCTGGGCTTTGCCATTTTTGGAGGAACGAAAGGATTCTGCAATCGGTATTGCGGCAGGGGGCAGCTGTATCAGAAGCTAGGTGCGGGCTGCAACTGTTCTCGTAATAGACCGATGCCGAAATGGATGTATGCAAAATGGTTCCGCTATGGATTTTTAGCCTTTTTTATGACTATGTTCGGTAATATGTTATTTCAGACCTATCTGGTGGCTGCTGGTGCAGGTTCTTTGAAGGAGGCAATTAAACTGTTTTGGACGTTTCGAGTACCATGGGGCTGGACCTATACCCAGGGAACAGTTTCTGACTGGATTGCCCAGTACAGCTTTGGACTCTACAGCCTGATGCTGACATCCCTTTTACTGGGACTAATCGTCATGGTCCTTTATAAGCCGAGAACTTGGTGTACGTTCTGTCCGATGGGGACGATGACGCAGGGTATCTGTCAGCTGAAAAACAGAAACAAAGAAGAAAAAGCAGCGTAATTCTAATACTGGTACTGGTAGAATTTACAACAAGCGAATTGCCAGCTTTTAGCAAATCAATTAATCTTGAATCCTGTCGATGTTTGTAGTATAATAAAAATGCTTTCGTTTGTTTCTTTGTGTGGTCAAGCATGGAGAAATGAAAGCAGAATACTTTGGTATTAGTTAAAGGAGAAAGAAAAAGGAAAAAAACATCTAAAATTTTTGCAGTCCTGTTATCCCTGGTGATGATTATGGGCGTTACAGCAGTACTGACTGGTTGCGGCAGCGATGAGCCAAACACTTTGGAAAAATATATTGCTGATCATCCGGAAGAACAGAAAGCGATGGACGATGCAGTAGCTTCCTATGAGCAGGATGGCATGGCTGTTGATGTACAGATTAAAGAAAATGTAATCATCTATTCTTTCAAGTATGATGAAACCTTCGATGAAGATACTGTGGAACAGTTGAAAGGCTATTTCGAAAATGCAATGGGCAGCGTTGGATCTGTCTTTGAAAATATTGCAAAGACCTGCGAAGAGCAGACTGAAATCAAAGGTATTACCGTACAGGTTCTATATCTCAATGGCGACGACAGCGAGATTTACAGCCAGACCTTTGAAGCTGCAGAATAAGTGAAAATGATGGAGAATGCCTACATAAACGGAAAGTAACCGTTAAGAGGCATTCTCTTTTTTTATGGAAACAGGCATAACCCTTTACTGCCCAGCTTACAATGAAGCAGGGGGTGTGCATCTTGAACATAAAAATTTATCGTGGAACTCATCAGATTGGCGGCTGTATCGTGGGGATTTCAACACGGCAGACGAGAATTTTAATCGATATGGGAAAACAGCTTCCAGATACGAAGGGGAATATGCCGGCGGAAAATCTGTCCATTGACGATCCTTATGACGCAGTTGTTTTTACCCATTATCACAACGACCATGTAGGTCTTTTAGAATACATTGCGAAGAATATTCCGCTGTACATCGGGCAGGCGGCAAAAGAAATACTTTTTTTAGAGAAAGAACAGGCGGAGAGCCCGCTGACAGACAGGATTAACAAGATGCATACCTATCAGGAGGGAAAAACCTTTACAATCGGAGACATAAAGATTACGCCGATTTTAGCGGATCATTCCGCTTTTGACGCTTATCTGCTTCTGATTGAAGCAGATGGAAAAAGGGTGCTGCATACAGGAGACTACAGATTGCATGGTCTAAAAGGCGCTCGTATGGAACGCGCCCTTGCAGCACTTTCTGAAACAGTGGATCTGATGATTACAGAGGGCACAAATTTGTCTTATCATAATCCTGTCACAACAGCGGAGCGAGAGCTGGGAGAGGCGGCCAGAGTGCTGATGGAGCGGTATTCCTATGTTTTTGTATTGTGCAGTCCTGCGGACTTTGACAGACTGGCGATATTTCACAAGGCGTCTCTTTCCAAGGGTGCATTCTTCTGCGATCCATATCAGATGAAACTCCTTGAGACGGTACGGGAGTTTGATACAACGAACTCAAAGGAATACCAGTTTAAAAACAGTAAAGTGTATTTGGAGGCGCTGGCACAGCAGGTGCAGCAGGAAGCAGGTTTCTGCATGGCGGTGCGGGGAGAAAAGTCTTTCGCCGATGCGGTAAAACCGTATATAGAGAAACACAATGAAAAATCGCTGATGATTTATTCAATGTCGGAGGGATACTTGAAAAAACATAAGCAGACCTTGGAAAAGATGTTCGGTGGTTTTCGTTATGCGGTAAAACTACATACATCTGGTCATGCTTCAGAAGAAGCAATCTGGACTTGTGTCCGGCATGTGGCGCCGAAAAAAGTAATTCCCATTCATACAGAGCAGCCGGAAAAAATCAAGCTGGGTAGTATGCAAAACAGAGTGATTTTTCTTGCAGACGGGGAGGAATATGCTATACTGTAGAAAACAGCTTTTGGAGGAGTTATGAATGAAAATCTTTTGACACAAACTGTTTCTGTTGCTATGACGATCACTCGTTCCTATCTTCGGGAGGGGGATACTGCTATTGATGCTACTTGCGGCAATGGGAACGATACACTGACGCTGGCACAAGCGACAGGTATGAGCGGGAGAATTCTGGCCATAGACTTGCAGGAAGAAGCCATTCATGCAAGTCGGGGGCTTTTATCCGCAAACCAGATTGAGAATACAGAATTTATTTGCGGCAGTTTTGTGAATTTGGAAACGTACTGGCGTGCATGGAAGGAAAGAAATGAACAGAATGTGGCGGCTACGTTGGCACCTAAAGCGATAGTTTTTAACTTGGGCTATTTGCCTGGCGGCGATAAGAAAATGACCACCAAAACGGAAGATACATTGATTGCGGTGCAGCAGGCGCTTTCCATCGTTGCGCCAGGCGGAATCGTGACGCTGGTCCTGTACCCGGGACATGAAGAAGGGGCGAGAGAAAAAGACGCATTATTGAAATTTGCAGAGCAGTTATCTACGTCTCGTTTTCATACGGCACATGTAGACTTTCCCAACCAGAAGAAAAATCCGCCGGAAATTTTGTGGATTACAAAAAAGTAATGGTAGAAAATAGACAAGAAACAATGGCTGAACAGGAAACTTTGAGTGGAACTGAAAAGGTGCCGAGCGTATTAGCGCTCGGCACCTTTGATTAATGTATCAAACAGTTTGACTCCCTCAATGAGGACGGTGTCATCAAAATCATAGTTGTCGCTGTGGAGCGGAATGCCGCTGCCAGTTCCAAGGAAGAAGAAAATGCCTGGCATTTGCTGTTCAAAGAAAGAAAAGTCTTCTGCAATCATGACAGGTCTACGAAGTTCCACGTAGTTTAAATTCAGCAAAAGAGGTTTAGCCCGCTGGTACAAATCTTCTGTGTTGATTACAGCAGGGTGGCTTTTGCTGACATCCAGCTTGAATTTGATACCATAATGATGCTCCAACTCTTCGCCGAGATTTTTCATGGCATTAACCAATGTGTTCCACGTTTCCTCGGTGAAGGTTCGCATAGTACCGTCTAGTCGGCTGTAAGGGGAAATTGCATTACGAACAGTGCCGCTTTCCATTTTTCCAAACTTCAGAACGCAGCG
The DNA here is from genome assembly GCF_943192965.1 of Senimuribacter intestinalis. NCBI lineage: Bacteria > Bacillati > Bacillota > Clostridia > Peptostreptococcales > Anaerovoracaceae > Senimuribacter > Senimuribacter intestinalis. The sequence continues at coordinate 60,979 of NZ_CALPCF010000006.1, read as the reverse complement.
TTCCTTTACGAAGAGAGACTTGAACATATAGATGTCGCTGATAAATTTGCAGGCGGCCTCCAGGGCATCTCGACCTTTTTCAGGTTCGCCGCAGTGGGCGCTGACGCCTTCAATTTCCACCTCTACGGAAGTGGACTTTGCCATCATAGGACCAGGGCGGGAAGCGATTTCGCCTTTGGAAAGCATAGGCCAAAGGTGCAGACCAAAAATAGCTTTTATATTGTAATGGTCAAACAGATGAGTGCCGCAAATGCGAAGTGCGCCGTCGATAGTTTCTTCAGCAGGTTGGAAGAGCAGCAGCGCATTACAGGTCATTTTCCGACCTTCTTTGATGTAGCTGTCTAAAAGTTTTGCAAAACCCAGCATGATTGCCATGTGTCCATCATGACCGCACGCATGCATACAGCCCTCGTGAAGAGAAGCATAAGGGGCGCCGGTTTCTTCCTGAATCGGAAGCGCGTCCATGTCTGCACGAAATGCGATGGTTTGCTCTTGCCCAAAATCAAAGTACGCAACAAGACCGGTCTTTACAATCTCATCTACTTGACAGGAAAGGGCAGACAAAATATTCTTTACATAAGCACAGGTTTTATAAACGTAGAACCCCAGCTCCGGAATCTGGTGAAGGTCTCTTCTGTATGAAATAATCTCTTGGGATAATTGGTCGAAATCTGTCATTGGTATACCTCCGTACTATTTATAATAATGTAGAAGTGGGATATAGTCAAATGTTCTTTTACTAAATGGGAGAATTATGGTAAAATAGATTTATGAAAAAAAAGAAGAAAGTTGGAAAAAAATTAAAGAAAAATATGCCGACCCTTTCAAAGACCGCAAAACTTATCATAGCGGCAGCAGCGGTTTTTATGTTTGTGTGTACATTTTCCATATTTTATGTGGTTCTTGGAAGTTACGACGGACTTGGACTGCCAAGATCTATGCCGGAGCATGATTATCAACTGAGCGGTATCTCAAAAGAAAAGGGAAGACTTTCCTATGAAGACGACAACTTCAAAACGGTGGCGGGTATAGATGTTTCCTATTATCAGAAAAAAATCGATTGGAAAAAGGTTAAGGCGGATGGTATTGATTTTGCCATGATTAGATTGGGATACAGAGGCTATGAAGGCGGAGATTTGACGCTGGACAGCCGCTTTAAAGAAAATCTTTCCGGTGCGAAAAAGGCGGATATCCACGTGGGCGTATATTTCTTTTCGCAGGCGGTGACCGTAGAGGAAGCGGTAGAGGAAGCCAAGTATGTGATTCGCCACATCAGAGGAAGAGGCGTGACCTATCCGGTGGTCTTTGATATGGAGCCAATTTCCGGCGCCCATAGAATCGACGATTTAAGCGTGCTGGATAAAACTGAAATTGCCGACGCATTTTGCCAGATTATTGAGAGAAACGGCTATACGCCGATGATTTATGGGAATCCAACATGGCTTTTGGAAAATCTGGATTTGCGCTATCTGACCCGTTATGACATTTGGCTGGCTCACTACACCGATGAGACGGATTATGCCGGCAAATTCAAATTTTGGCAGTATACAGACAGCGGCAAAGTGAAAGGCATTAAAGGAAAAGTAGATTTGAACCTGATGTTTAAGAAAAAATAAATAGAGAAAATAGAAGAAAGGAACTGACTTTATGGCAGATTATGAACATGTGGTGCAGACTTTTGCACCAGTATACGATAAAGACTCCACGGTGCTGATTTTAGGCACGCTGCCCTCTGTAAAATCCAGAGAATCCTGCTTCTACTACGGACACCCACAGAACCGTTTTTGGAAAGTTCTTGCAGAAATTTTTGAGGAACCGGTTCCTCAGACAATTGATGAAAAGAAGGGACTGCTTCTTAGAAACAGAGTGGCGATTTGGGATGTGGTAGAGAGCTGCGATATCATCGGATCTTCTGACAGTTCTATCAAAAATGTGACAGCTGCTGATGTGGCAAGTCTATTACAAGAAACAGGAATAACGAAAGTTTATGCAAACGGTGGACTGGCAAAGAAGCTTTATGACAGGTTTCTCGCAGAAAAAACAGGTGTTGCAGCTGTGCAGCTTCCATCAACCAGTCCAGCCAATGCAAGATTTTCACTGACAGATTTAGTAAATGAATGGAAGCAGATTCAGTTTTAAAACCGATTCTGTTTTAAAAGTATTGAAAAATATAGTTTGTGGGTATACAATAAAGAGTAAAAATATACGAATAGGAAGGTAAAGATGTGAAATTAGCAGAATTATTTAATCAGGAAAAGACAATCTTCTCTTTTGAGGTTTTCCCTCCAAAGAGAAATAATCCAATAGAAACCATTTATCAGACCTTAGATGAACTGCAGGAAATTAAACCGGACTTCATCAGTGTTACATACGGTGCAAGCGGAAGCCTTGCGGATAATTCTACCTGCGAAATTGCCTCAGCAATTAAGCAGAAGTACGGTATTGAGTCGGCAGCACATCTGACCTGCGTAAACTCTACCAAAGAAGAGGTATCTGAAGTTCTCCGCAGATTGGCAGACAACGGCGTAGAAAACATTTTGGCGCTTCGTGGTGATTTAGTGCCGGATGTGCCGCCTAAAAAGGAATTTAAGCATGCCAGCGAATTAATTACCTTTATTAAGGAAACCAAGGATTATGATTTTGGCATTTCCGGCGCATGCTATCCGGAGGGACATTTGGACAGCAGAAATCAGGTAGAGGATATTCTTAACTTAAAGAAGAAAGTTGATGCTGGTGCGCAGCATTTGATTTCTCAACTGTTCTTTGACAATGAGGTGTTTTACGATTTTGTGGACAAGGCAAGAATCGCTGGGATTAATGTACCGATTGAAGCGGGAATTATGCCGGTCACCAATAAAAAGCAGATTGAAAGAATGGTATCTTTATGCGGTGCCAGCTTGCCGAGAAAATTCACTAAGATGATGTCCAGATATGAAAATAAGCCTGAGGCTATGAGAGATGCGGGCATTGCTTATGCTGTAAATCAGATTGTAGATTTGGTGTCTCAGGGTGTGGACGGCGTACATCTTTACACCATGAACAATCCGTACGTTGCAAAGCGAATTAGCGAAAGCGTAAAATCTTTGTTTTAACGAGAGAAGAGAGGCAAATCATTGAATAAATTACTACAGTTATTTGAAGGAAAAGAATTTATATTTTTAGATGGGGGAACCGGAACACTTCTGCAGCAGCAGGGGATTGAAATTGGCAAGGTGCCGGAGGTTTTGAATTTCACGCATCCTGAGCTGATTCAAAAGATTCAGCGCTCCTATATTGAGGCGGGATCTGACGTGATCTGTACCTGTACCTTTGGCATCAGCGAGCATAAAATTGCTGGCTGTGGCTATTCTGTGGAGGAACTGATGGCGGAGGCTGTCAAGAATGCGAAAGCAGCGGCAGCAGGAACTGGCGCAAAGGTTGCGCTGGATATCGGACCAATCGGCAGAATGCTGGAGCCTAACGGAAACCTGTCCTTTGAGGAAGCATACGATATGTTCAAGCGGCAGATTCTGGCAGGCGTCGGCACGGATTTAATTATCATAGAAACAATGACCGACCTTTACGAGGCAAAGGCCGCACTTCTTGCAGCGAAAGAAAACACGGACCTTCCTGTCATCTGTACTATGACTTTTGAAGCCAATCAGAGAACTTTTACGGGAACGGAAGTGCGGGCGATGGCAATGACTTTGGAGGGGCTTGGCGCGGATGCAATCGGTATGAACTGCTCCCTTGGACCGGATGAGTTTAGGCCGCTGATTGAGGAGCTTTCTAAGTGGACGACTCTTCCGATTGTTTCAAAGGCAAATGCGGGACTTCCTGATCCTGCAACTGGTGCCTATCACGTGTCAGCAGAGGAATTTGCTATATCTACTGCGGCGCTGATTCCGTACGGCGTAAAGCTGGTCGGCGGATGTTGCGGCACGACGCCGGAGTTTATCAAAGCTTTGAACACTGCTTTGGCGGATAGGAAATACTGCCTGCAGGATCCGGATATTCCACCGGCAGTCTGTACCCCGGAAAAGACTGTCATCATCAATCAGCCGAGAGTCATCGGAGAGAGAATCAATCCGACCGGCAAAAAGAAGCTGAAAGAAGCACTGAAAGCAGGGGATATGGACTATGTGCTGTCGCAGGCAGCTGACCAGATTCGTGATGGCGCAGAAATTCTTGATGTCAATGCTGGCGTACCTGGAATAGACGAGAAAAAGGTTATTGTAAACATTGTGAAAGCTCTGCAGGGTATCACTGATGCACCGCTGCAGATTGACTCAGGAAATCCTGCAGTCATTGAAGCGGCTTTAAGAGTCTATAGTGGCAAGGCGATTGTAAATTCTGTCAACGGCGAAGAAAAGTCCATGGCACAGATTCTTCCTCTTGTAAAGAAATATGGCGCTGCTGTAGTGGGATTGACTTTAGACGAGGATGGAATTCCAAAGACTTGTGAAAAGCGTATTGAAATTGCGCAGAGAATTTTGGACAGGGCTTTGGCGCTGGGTATTCCGAAAAGAGATATTTATATAGACTGTCTGACCCTGACCGTTTCTGCAGAGCAGGAGAACGCTGCAAATACGCTTACTGCAATCAGATATATCAAAGAAACCATGGGATTGAAAACTGTTCTGGGCGTTTCTAATATTTCCTTTGGACTGCCGAATCGTGCCCTGATTAACCATAACTTCCTGCAGATGGCGCTGACCGCTGGTCTTGACCTTCCAATTATGAATCCGGGTGCTCCGGATATGATGAGGGCTGTGGCGGTCCATAAGCTGATTATGAACGTGGACAAAGGCGCAAAGGACTATATCGCTAAGTATAGTGAAGAAATTGGAACGGCGGCACCAACTGCTGCACCTGCAGCAAAACAGTCCAAAGCCGCTGAAGAAGTCAGCGGAATCGAATATGCGATTAATAATGGTCTTGCAGCGAATTGTAAGCAGCTCATTTTGGAAGAACTGAGGACAAGAGAACCTATAGATATTATCAATAATACTCTGATTCCAATTTTGGACAGGGCAGGAAAGGATTTTGAAACAGGCAGAATCTTTATTCCGCAGCTCATGCTGTGCGCTTCGACTGCGCAGAGCGCTTTTGAGGTAATCAAAGAGCGAATTGTAAGCAGCGGAACACAGCAGATGTCCAAGGGAGCTATTGTTATTGCGACGGTGCAGGGCGATATTCATGATATCGGAAAAAATATTGTCAAGGTAATTTTGGAAAATTATGGTTATGATATTATCGATCTTGGTAAGGATGTAGATCCCAAGCTGATTGCAAAGACCGTAGCAGACAAAGGAATTAAGCTAGTTGGGCTGTCAGCACTGATGACCACGACACTTCCTTCCATGAAAGAAAGTATTCGCCTGATAAAGGAGACTACACCGGACTGTAAGATTATGGTTGGAGGCGCTGTTTTAACAAAAGATTACGCTTTGGAAATTGGCGCAGACTACTATGTAAAAGACGCAACTGATTCTGCCAATGTGGCGAAAGGCGTTTTTTAAATATAAAGGACATACATGTCGGATTAGGAGGAACAAATGAAAAGATTATTGCAGGGCTGGAATAAAATCAGCCTGGTACAGCAGATTATCATTGGGCTAGTAATCGGAATCATCCTGTCTCTCTCGCTTCCAAATCAGGTTTCCGGGATTGCCGTCTTAGGAGATTTGTTCGTTGGAGCACTAAAAGCCGTAGCGCCGATATTGGTATTCTTTCTGGTAATGGCAGCAATTTCTCAGCATAAGACAGGACAGAAGACGAATATGAAATCCATTATTGGACTGTATCTTGTGGGCACTTTTTTAGCTGGTACTGTGGCTGCTGTTGCAAGCTTTATTTTTAAAGTACAACTGGTACTGACTGACACTACCAGCGATGTAGCGCCTCCAGGCGGTATTTCAGAAGTGCTGAAGAATTTAGTTTTTAACATTGTCGCAAATCCGGTGGATGCATTGCTCAATGCCAACTATATTGGTATTTTAACTTGGTCTTTGCTCCTTGGCATTGCGCTGCGCGGGGCGAGCGGTTCAACTAAGGAAATGATTTCTAATGTGGCAGATGCTATCTCTCAGCTTGTCAGATGGATCATCAAGTTTGCGCCTCTAGGCGTGATGGGCTTAGTATTTAACGCGATTGCTACCAGTGGAATTAAGACGCTGCTCAGCTACGGTCAGTTGATTCTGTTGCTGGTTGGAACCATGTTTTTTGTGGCTCTGGTTGTCAACCCAATCATTGTGTACGTAATGACGGGAAAAAATCCGTATCCGCTGGTACTGAAGTGTCTGAAAGACAGCGGTATTACCGCTTTTTTCACAAGAAGTTCTGCTGCCAATATTCCGGTAAACATGAAGCTTTGCGAGGAGCTTAAGCTGGATAAAGACACTTATTCTATTTCTATTCCGCTGGGTGCAACTATTAATATGGGTGGTGCGGCGATTACTATCTCTATTCTGACCTTAGCTGCAACCCATACCTTGGGTGTAGAAGTGGATTTTGTTACAGCTTTGATTCTGTGCATTTTGTCTGCTGTCAGTGCGTGTGGTGCCTCCGGCGTTGCAGGCGGCTCGCTGCTTTTGATTCCACTGGCATGTTCGCTTTTTGGTATTCCAAATGAGTTGGCTATGCAGGTGGTAGGTGTTGGTTTCATCGTAGGTGTCATTCAGGATTCTTGCGAAACAGCTCTGAATTCGTCTACAGATGTGTTGTTTACTGCAGCCGCGGATATTGCAAGCAAAAGAAAAAAATAAGATAATCCCTCACATATATATAAAAGGCATGCTCGGCAGTGTATTCACTTTCGGCATGCCTTTTATATATGTTGTTTCTAATGTTACGATTCGCTCTCTTCTGTGTGTGGCTGATTCAGAAGGAAGGTGAGAATGGTACCTGTATATCGTTCCAGTTTGTCTTCGTTGAAAGATATATTAATGATATTGCAATTTTTGTTCTTTTCGTATACGTAAGAGGTGTTCGTAGAAGGAACACAGTCCTTAAATTCCATCTGTGCGTTAGCGTAATCCCGGAATGCTTTAATAATTGCTCGGGCAAAATCAGAATCAGCGTCTGACTGCCAGCCGTCTTGTGAAGAGACTTTCTTGTAGTTGGCATTGGCAAGCCCGCAGATAATCTGATACTGATTATCTATCTCAGATAGAACGGATTCAGACAGGCTGTTAGCTGTTGCTGAAATGGTGCACACGCCGTCTTTTTCTTTCATGGAGCCGATACTGGAGATAGAGATGAGATTATCATCTTCGTCTTTATAGTATACGCCGTCAATGAGGGTATACAAAAGACTGATGGTATCGTTAAGACTTTCTTCCGTCATGACGCGCTTTGGAAGGTCGACTTCTTCGTAAGTGTAAGTCGCTTCTGGGTAATCTTCCAGATAATCATCGTTAAAGTTTTCAATGGCAGTTTCCATTCTAGCTTCAAACTTGTCAGTATCGTCTTCGTCAATGACTAAAGTGGCAGAGACAGATTTTGGATAAGTGTTTGCGTTGCTGCCTCCGCTGACCTTGGAAAGTTCATAAATCAGGGCGTTGGTTTTAAAATATGCCAGAAGATTTCCAAGTTCCTTGATTGCATTTGGATAGGAGGAAATGCGGGAGCTTGGTATACCGCCCGGAAGACCGCCGATTTTAATGCGATAGGCTTTGTCATTGGAAGGCTCTGTATAGGAAACCTTAGTAGTAAAGCGGTAGGTGGATCTGCCACCGGTGTTAGTGGACCACATGTTTCTGTCACTGTAGTTGAGACAGAATACGCTAGTATTATCGGTAAAGTAATTTTTGCTTAAGGCCTTGATTCCGTCGTAGCTGTGACCGGAATCGTTAGTAAAAATAATACGAAGTTTTCCTGTATTTTCGTTATTTTTTGCAAGATATAATGCACATGCCATAGGGATGATGCAGTCCTCAAACTGCTTTGCATCATAGGAGCAGAGGATAACAGTAGGGTTTGCTTCTTTATATTCTTTACTTGATTTCACACTCATGATAACGTTCTGACTACTGTCTGTAGTGCAATTAATACCTTTTTGCTTTGCCCAGCTTAAAAGATAGTCGCGAATCGCTTCATCTGAAGTCAGCGTTGCTGCAGAGTCTTCTAAATCGGTCCGGTAAGCGACAATCTTTTCTTGAATTTTGACTGATAAATCTTCTTCTTCCTCAGCACAGCCACTGAGTGAAAAAAGAGATGTTCCAATCAAAGAGAGCAGCAGTATGAATGGTACCAGCTTCTTCATTAGTAAATCTCCTTTGTGTCATTGTATTTATTTATTTTTGTTTTTTTTTGAAATAATCATTTATTTTACATAAAAAATCATATATAATGATACCATAAATAAGGACAAATTAGTAGTTTTTTTGAAAAACTTCACACAATCTTAAGAATTAACGGGAGATAAAAGATGGAATCAAAGAGTTTAATCATTAGGGAAACGGTATTTGATGACTGCCAGTATTTTGCGGAGTGGGAGACGCTTCCGGAAGTGACGGAGTTTTTTACCATAGATGAAGGCAGGTCTTATGAAGAGATCGTTACGGAGTATGTCAAATATAATCTGGATCCCACGAAGATGCAGTTTACTATTACAGAAAAACCAGAGGATAAACCTATCGGAAAAATTTATCTTTCCAGAATTGACACGCATGATGACTCGCTGGATGTCACCAGAATTTATATTGCAGATCCGTCTAAACGCGGAAAGGGATATGGGGAAGAAGCACTTCGCCTGATTTTGGAGTATGCTTTTATCAACCTGCATATGGAAAGGGTCACTATTGACCACTTTGAAGCAAATAAGATTGCCGCTTCTTTGTACGAGAAAGTAGGATTTAAAAACGAGGGTCTCATGAGGAATGCCGGTAAGAAAAATGGAAAATATATCAATCTTCAGTTAAAGTCCATGCTGAGAGCAGAGTACTACGAGAAACTTCATAAATAAGTAGCAGGTTGAACTGATTGAAATGAGCACATCGAGAATGATGTGCTTTTTAACTGCTTTGTATTTTTTTTAATTATTGCTGTTTAGAGGTTGACCTTCCGTGGTAACAATAGTATAATCACTTTGGGAAAAATTGAAAAAAGTACTAGATATTGTGGATGTTAAGGAGAAATTGCGAAATGGAAAGCATCATGAAAATTGTCAAGAGAGACGGCAGAACAGTCAATTTTGATGTAGAGAAAATAACAGAAGCTATTTTTAAAGCGGCTCAGGTACTGGGTGGTAAGGACAGAGATATGGCAGCATATCTTGCCAGACAGGTGGAACTTTATCTTCTGGAAATCTGTCACAATGCAACGCCTACTGTAGAGCAGATTCAGGACGCTGTCGAAAAGGTTTTGATTGAAGCAGGGCATGCCAGAACAGCAAAGGAATATATTCTTTATAGAGCAGAACGTACCAGGGTTCGTGATATGAACACCAAACTGATGCGCGTTTATGAAGATTTGACTTTTAAAGAAGCAAAGGATAATGACGTAAAGCGTGAGAATGCTAATATCGACGGAAATACCGCGATGGGAACTATGCTCAAATACGGTTCCGAAGGTTCCAAGGAATTCTACAAGATGTACGTCATTGATCCGAAATACGTAAAGGCACACGAAAATGGTGATATTCATATTCATGATATGGATTTTTATACGCTCACTATGACATGCTGTCAGATTGACCTTGTAGAGCTGTTAAAGGACGGTTTTTCCACAGGTCACGGTCATCTGAGAGAGCCAAACAGCATTGAAAGCTATGCGGCTTTGGCATGTATCGCGATTCAGTCGGATCAGAATGACCAGCACGGCGGTCAGTCTGTGCCAAACTTTGACTATGGCATGGCACCGGGCGTTCGTAAATCTTTCATAAAGCTTTACTACAGAAATTTAGGAAAGCTCCTTGAGGGAATTTGCGATATAGAGGACGGGGCAGCCAAGACAAAGGCTATTACTGCAACTATCAAAGAAAAGTACGGCGTTGACCCTTGCATGGCATGGGACAACAATTATCTGGAACTTGAGGCAGAATCTTTGAAAGAATATGCTTCTTCTGAGGAGATTGTAAAGCTGCAGAAGATGGCGAAGAAATTTACAGACAAAGAAATCAGAAGAAAAACCTATCAGGCAATGGAAGCATTGATTCATAACCTGAACACTATGCATTCCAGAGCAGGGGCACAGGTGCCGTTCAGTTCTTTGAACTACGGGACCGATACTTCTCCGGAGGGACGTCTTGTCATGGAGTGCATCATGAAGGCGACAGAAGCTGGTCTTGGCAACGGTGAAACTCCGATTTTCCCGATTCAGATTTTCAAGGTAAAAGAGGGCGTTAGCTATAATCCAGAAGATCCGAACTACGACCTGTTTAAATTGGCGTGCAGGGTATCTGCAAAGAGACTGTTTCCAAATTTTTCTTTCTTGGATGCTCCGTTTAACCTACAGTACTACAAAGAAGGACGGCCAGAGACTGAATGTGCATATATGGGTTGCAGAACTCGGGTTATCGGAAATGTGCATGACCCGTCCAGGGAAATCGTATACGGAAGAGGAAATCTTTCTTTCACCTCTATCAACTTGCCGAGACTTGCTATTAAGGCAAAGGGCGATATAGATATTTTCTTTGACGGTCTTGATCATATGATTGACACTGCCATCGGCCAGCTTAATGAAAGATACAAGATTCAGTGCCTGAAGAAAGTCAAGAACTTCCCATTCCTCATGGGACAGGGCGTTTGGATTGACTCCAAAGGCTTAAAGCCGGACGATACAGTGGAAGAAGTACTGAAACACGGCACTTTAACCATAGGCTTTATTGGTCTTGCAGAAGCGTTAAAAGCATTGCTCGGCGTACATCACGGAGAATCTGAGGAAGCTGAGAGGCTGGGGCTTGAAATTGTGGCATATATGAGAAAGCGTATGGATGAAGAAGCAAGAAAGACTGGTCTCAACTGGTCTCTGATTGCAACTCCTGCGGAGGGACTTTCCGGCAGATTTGTTAGAATTGATAAAGAAAAATACGGTGTGATTCCGGGTGTAACTGATAGAGATTATTATACCAATAGTTTCCATGTACCGGTTTACTATGATATTAATGCTTTCGATAAAATCAAAAAGGAAGCACCGTTCCATGCCCTGACCAACGGCGGTCATATTTCTTACATTGAACTGGATGGAGATCCGCTGAAAAATGTAGATGCCTTTGAAAAGGTTGTAAGATGTATGAAAGAAAGTGGTGTAGGCTATGGTTCTATCAACCATCCAGTAGATAGAGATCCTGTATGCGGCTATACGGGCATTATTGATAATGAATGCCCGGCATGCGGACGCAGAGAAGGGGATGGCAATCCTGATTTTGAAAGAATCAGAAGAATCACTGGATATCTGGTAGGAACCATGGATCACTGGAATGATGCAAAAACCTCCGAGGAAAAGGATCGTGTAAAACATGGAATCGGAGAAGGTTTTGAAAGAATCTAATAAGCTATGGAACATAACAATGAACAAACTCTGCGCATTGCAGGGGTCGTAAAAGAATCAATTGTTGACGGACCGGGTATCCGGTTCGTCGTTTTCAGTCAGGGCTGTCCACATCACTGTCCAGGCTGTCACAATGCAGTTACCCATGACTTTGAGGGCGGCTACGACTGCAGCATAGAGCGAATCTTAGCAGAAATCGATGCCAATCCTCTTTTGGACGGCGTGACTTTCAGTGGAGGAGAGCCTGTTTGTCAGCCGGAAGGATTTTTCATACTTGCCAGGGAAATTAAAAAGAGAAACCTTTCCATTATCATGTATTCCGGCTATACTTTTGAGGAGCTCCTTGAAATGGCAAAGGCACACTTGCCGCTTTCAGAACTCCTTGCTGCAGTGGACATCCTTATTGATGGAAAGTATGAGGAAAGCCTGCGAGACTTGACACTACTGTTTCGAGGCAGCAGAAATCAGCGGGTTATTGATCTTACAGCTTCATTATTTGCAGGCAGGGCAGTAATCTTGGAAAATTTCTAAGGTATTTGTGAAAAAATACTTGTAATTACTATAGAAACTGTGATATAATATCGCTTGTTCGATGTGAACAGATTTAAAATGAAGAAATGCAAGACATGCTTAACATATTATAAGGAGGTGCGGTAGATGTCAAGAAAATGCGAAATTTGCGGAAAAGGTCAGGTTTCTGGAAACGCTGTTTCCCATTCCAACAGACACACTAGAAGAAAGTGGAATGCAAACATTCAGACTGTAAGAATCAATGACAATGGTACAGTAAGAAGAGCCAATGTATGTACAAGATGCATCAGATCAAACAAGATTAACCGTGCCATCTAATGAGGCGATGAGAAACCCACTGAATTCAGTGGGTTTTTTGTTTATGACCTAACCCAATTTGCGAAGCAAATTGTTGGTAGGTCAACTGAAGAATTGCATTCCGGCTAAAGCCGGGCAATTCCTGTATGACACCTTCCAACGATTCACAGTGTGAATCGGGATAGGTGTTCAAACGCGAGGCTTCTCTGTAAAGACGAGCCGAAGGCGAAGGCTGAGCAGCAAGAAGCTACGGCGATACCTAACCCAATTTGCAACTTGTATCATTTTCTTAGAAGACTGATGCCGCAGATGACAAGTACCGCACCGAGGAGCAGAATCCAGGCTTTTGGCGGAAGAAAAAAGGCGAAGACCGTGATTACGCCAAATACAAGCAGAATAAATCCAATATCCCTGGCTTCTTTATAATGGCAGAAAGCCTTTCTTTTTTTATTGCAGTTATGATAATTTCCCATAAAATTCACCTGACTTTATTTTATGCGAAAGAGGGGAAACTGGTGACTGCTTTTTATGGATTTGTGGAGAAAGACAGCAGGAAACGTCAGTAAAAGTTGCATGACGATGGACCTTGTGTTATGCTTTAGCAAGGAGAAGTCGATATATCGGAAGTTGAGGTGTGTGAATAATGAAGTTAAAGAATATATTGATTGTTGTCAAGGATATTGAAAAATCGAAACAGTTTTATCATGACCTATTCGGTCTTGACATGGTGCTCGATAATGATGGCAATATGATTTTAACTGAAGGTCTTGTGCTCCAAGATGAAAAAATTTGGGAAACATTTTTGGGAAAAGATATTATTTCGAAAAGCAATTCTTGTGAGTTGTATTTTGAGGAACAAAATATAGAAGCATTTATTGAAAAATTGGAAAAACTATACCCAGAGGTTCAATATGTTAATCGACTTATGACGCATAGCTGGGGACAAAAGGTGATTCGTTTTTATGATTTGGACGGTAATTTGATTGAGGTAGGGACACCAATGTAATGCGATAAATTCCAGTTTTTCAGGAAGGTACAATCCGAAAGCCATGCTGGCAACAGAAAATACTTGCGATAGTTTCTTTGGGAGGGTAAACTATACATAACATGCAAATATGCAGGAAAGGAAAGCAACATGGGCATTATTAGAAATATTTTAGCTGCAAGAAAGATGATCAAAGAAGCGGAGGCTGAAGCAAAGAAATACAAAGAGATGACAGAAGAAGAATTTTATGCTTTAGATGATGATGTGTTCTATGAAGGTGTGCAAGCAATCATTTATGCGGAAACTATTTGTTTAGAACCGAAGGAATGTTTAGAATCCGTCGGAGGCGCATTACGTACTTTCTATATTCTGGATTATTTTGACATGGAGGTGCAGAACGGGGGATTGTGCCAGTTTTTTGTGAATTCCAGTCGGGCAGTTGCACCTTATGTTGGAGAAGCTTTAAAGGAAATCGGTGCAGACGAATATTATAACTTGTACCATTCTTTTTGCGAAGAAAATCAAATAGATCTTACAGAATTAGATTCCTATTCTATTGAGAGATTGGAAGATTATGCAGAGCAGTTGCAACGTCAGCCTTTTGACGAATTTGATGACGCATACTATGCATTATATGAAAAAGAGCCATTATGTAACAAAATGGCAGAGTATATGAAAAAACAGGAAATAGGTAGAGAAATTTAAAGAGGTGCTCCATTGACTATATTAAAAGAAACAGAATTAGGTGATATTTCCCTTTCTAATATCATGTTTGCTCAGGTGATATCGGAATGTTTTAAAAGTGAAATTTGTTCGGGTCGTGTTTTTCCTGCAACCAAAAAAGGACGACAGATTGGTAATGACCAGAAATACAGTATTAGCGAATTTGCGGGTCATATCGAGACTGAGAAAAGTTTTGACGGAGAAAGTGTGGATTTGGCGTTTTCGGTGATTGTTAAATTTGGAACCAGTATTCGCAGTCTGACCGATGCGCTGGGTGATGATATTGCAAATCAGCTTGAGAAGAAACTGGGGCAGAAGCCGAGACAGATTGTCATTCGTATTACTGGCGTAAAATCCAGACAAATTGCAAGAAGAAATTTAGAGGTAATTAAACGATATGCAGCTCACTGATAAAATAGATACTTTAAAAGGCATCGGTCCCAAAAAAGCGCAGAGCTTTGTCAAGGCAGGCATTCAAAACTTAGAAGATTTGCTATGCTTTTTTCCAAGAAAATACGAGGATAGAAGAGAAGTGATTCCGATGGAATCTTTGCAGACAGGCAAAGATGCGCTGGTCTGCGGCAAAATTCTTTCAAGACGCTATTCAGGAAATCCATACAAAAAAAATACGCCGTTGACCTTGCTGGTTGCCGATGAAACTGGCACTGTTGAAGTAGTCTTTTTTAATGGCAGATATATTGCGAATCTTTTCAATATCAATCAGGAATATACCTTTTACGGCAGGGTGACTGCTAATTATGACAGAATGCAGATGGTACACCCGGAATTCCACAAGAAAGGAGACCCTTCAGATGTTCGAGGGATTATTCCGGTCTATCCAATAATTTCCGGCATTTCTCAGAACGAAATCCGAAAACTGCAGAAGCAGATTTCGGTGCTTTACGAGAATATGACAGAATGGCTGCCAGAAGAAATTATTCAGGAAAACAGACTGGCAAGCGAAGCCTTTGCTCTGGAAAATATTCACTTTCCAAAGGATGCAAAACGTATGCTGCAAGGGAAGTTCAGACTGATTTTTGATGAACTTTTGACGCTGGAAACAGGTCTTTTCTATATTAAAAATGAAACTCGAAAGGACACCGGCGGTATCGTTATCGACGGCGGGAAGGCTGAGCCGTTTATCGAAAACCTGCCTTTTACGCTTACGGAGGGGCAGAAATCCGTTTGGGAAGATATGAAGAAAGATTTAGTTTCCGAGAAAGTAATGAACCGGCTGATACAGGGCGATGTAGGAAGCGGAAAAACCGTGGTGGCGGAGATGGCAATGTTTGCAGCAGCAAAATGCGGATTCCAAAGCGTTATGATGGCGCCGACGGAACTCCTTGCTAAGCAGCATTTACAGTCTCTGACGAAGGATTTTGCGCCTTACGGTATAGAAACAGGTCTTTTATGCAGTTCTATGAAAGCGGCAGAAAAGCGGTTGACGCTGGAAAAACTTTGCAGAGGAGAGATTCAGGTACTGGTTGGTACCCATGCGGTGATTCAGCCTGACGTAAAATTTAAAAATTTGGGCATGGTAATAACAGATGAGCAGCATAGATTTGGTGTTAATCAGAGAAGTTTACTGTCAAAAAAAGGGGAAAATCCTAATATTCTTGTCATGACAGCGACGCCGATTCCCAGAACGCTTGCGGTGATTCTTTATGGAGATTTGGACATTTCTCAGATTAGAACTATGCCGAAAGGACGAAAAGCCATCAAGACCACTCTGTTTCATGGCGATGAACGAGGCAGAGTCTACGGCTTTGTGAAAAAGCAGCTGGCAGCCGGCAAACAGGCTTATGTGGTGGCGCCTCTAATTGAAGAATCAGAGAAGGTGGACGCAAAATCTGCCGAGGAACTTCACACGGAACTTTCTGCCAAATTGAAGGGCTTTCAGGTGGCGCTTGTGCATGGCGCTATGAAACAGGAAGAAAAAGATTTCATTATGCAGGAATTTGCAAAGGGATATATTGATGTGCTGGTTTCTACAGTTGTTATCGAAGTCGGTATCAATGTGCCCAATGCTACGGTTATGGTCATCGAAAATGCAGAGCGTTTTGGACTTGCTCAGCTGCACCAGCTAAGGGGCAGAGTCGGCAGAGGTGACGATCAGTCTTATTGCTTCCTTATAAGCGGCTCTGACAGCGAAGTAGCAAAAGAGAGAAATCAGATTATGTGCAGCACGACTGACGGTTTTGAAATTGCAGAAGCGGATTTGCGGCTTAGAGGTCCGGGCGAGCTCTTTGGAACCAGACAACACGGACTTCCGGAAATGCACTTAAGCGACCTTGTGCGTCATGCAGATGTTTTGGAAAAAGCGAAAGACGCTGCGAAGAAAATCATTGACAGCGATCCGAATCTTGAGGCGGGCGAACTGCAAAAGCTGAAACAGCGCATACAGAAAATGTTCGGCGAGGACATAAAACTGGAACTGTAATTTATCCAAAAATTACAAGACATATAAATCTCCTGACGGGTTAAATTAATAACGTAAACAGGAGGTGAAAGATATGAATTTACAGCAGAAAACAAACAGTGCCAACGTAAAACCGGCATTAAACAACCTGAAAACTGAGGTTGCAAACGAACTGGGTCTGTCCAACTACGAACAGGCTGACAAGGGTAACATGACTGCAAGACAGAATGGTTATGTAGGTGGCTATATGACTAAGAAGCTTGTAGAAATGGCTGAACAGCAGTTAGCTGGAAAATAACGATTACGTTGTAACTCACACTGGAGAAGGGGCTATCTCAATTATTTTGAGATGGTCCTTTTTCGTTGCTTTTTCTTCTAATTGATAGAAACGTTTGCCCTGAGCGCGAAGTTGTGATATAATTTCATAGTTAACATGAAAAGTACCATTATGACTGATTGTAAAATCAGAAAGGATTACATATGAGAATTATCACCGGTGAATACAGGGGACGCAGACTTGAGTCGCCAATCGGCTACGATGTAAGGCCTACAACCGATAAAGTAAAAGAAGCGATTTTTAATCTTTTGATGAATGATATTTGGGACGCTGTGGTCGTGGATCTTTTTGCAGGAACAGGCAATCTGGGGCTTGAGGCGCTGTCTAGAGGTGCAAAGCGCTGCTATTTTTGCGACAATTCCAGAGAAAGCCTAAATTTGATAAAAGTAAATATTGCAAAGTGCACTGCCCAAGATAAATCCGTGGTTCTTGCTGGAGACTACAGCAAAGCCCTCGGCAGAATAAAAGAAAAGGTGCAGGTATTTTTAATCGATCCGCCTTACAAAGATGGTCTTTATGAAAAATGCCTGAATCAGATAGATGAACTTGATTTATTGGACGAAGAAGGTATAATAATAACAGAACACGGTGTTCATGACCCTGTGCCGCAGCAGGCAGGCAATCTAATAAAAGTAAAAGAAAAGAAATATGGCAAGATTATGGTAAGTATTTACAGACATGCCGCTTTTGTAGAAGCTGTGCAAGCCAATGACGGGGAGGAACAGGCATAATGACAAAGAAAGCTTTGTATACGGGTTCCTTTGACCCGATGACAAACGGACATCTGGATATCATTACAAGAGCATCCAAGATGTTTGATGAGCTGGTAGTGGGAGTGATTGTAAATCCTAATAAGAATCCGCTTTTTACAAGAGAAGAGCGAGTTGCTATGATTAAGGAGGTGACCGCACAACTTGATAATGTCCGGGTGGATTCATTTGAAGGGCTTCTAGCGGATTATGTCAATAAAAATCAGTTTGATGCAGTGGTTAGAGGTCTTAGAGCAACATCAGACTTCGAGTATGAGATTCAGATGGCACAAATGAATGCCTGCCTTTTCGACAAAGGTATTGAATCGATATTTCTGATGACAAGTCCGAGGTATTCTTTTATCAGTTCCAGCATGATAAAGGAAGTAGTTTCGCTGAATGGATGTGTAGACGGATTGGTTCCGGAAATTATTTTGAAAAGGATAAAAGAAAAATACAGCAAGTAATTAGGAGGATTATATGACAGTATTAGAATTATTAGAAGAGATTGAAGATATCGTCGATACTGCCCCTGGTTTGCCGCTGACAGGCAAAATTATGGTAGACGCCAACGAGTTGTTGGAAATTGTGCGGGAAATCAGACTCAGTCTTCCTGATGATGTGCAGCAGGCTAAATGGGTAAAAGACGAAAAGGAAAGAATTCTCAGCGAAGCAAAATCCGAGTACGAAAAGGTAATCGTGGAAGCCAAGAAACAGGCAGATTATCTTGTAGAGCATGACGATATTACGCTTCGCGCTCAGAAGCTGGCAGAAGAAATCAGGATGCAGTCTGAGGAATACGCCAGGGTGCTGAAAATGCGTACTTATGACTACGTAGACAAAATGCTTTACGATATGCAGGGCAGAATGGAAGATTTGAATCTGAAATATTTCGGCGAGATGTATGCAAATCTTGAGAAGACCTTTGAGGAAATCGGCGGCGTGCTGCAGAGCAACCGTGATGAAATAAAATCGATGGCCTATCGTACCCAGAAAGGAGAAGATGAGGTCATCCTGAGAAGCGAGCCGCAGGATGCGTAAGCAATTAAAAGTGAGCTAAAAGACGAACCCAATCAAGTTAAACGGAAGGGGTTCGTTTTTTATTGTCTGAAAGAACAAGGTTTCCGGGCAACCACCTGAAGTTTTGCTTCGCGGAAGGGAGGGGATCTTGTTTAGCTTTCGTTTTCATTAGTCTCTGAAGGCTTTATAAGAATTTCCTTTGCTCTTTGCAGGATGGAAATATCTTCTAGAATCAGCTTGGTTTGTTCACTGACAGGTTTATCCACGTATGGATTAAACATGCTTCTTACTCTGCAGATTGCGATGAACATGTAACCACCGCGAAAGGCAATCGCGATTTGTTCCCCGATGGCGTCAGAAAAAGTGATAATTTTTTCCATAAGCTGCGGGGTCAGAATATAGTAAGCGTTGTGCTCATCGGCAGCAAAAATTTGAAATTTCTTATTGAAAAGGGCATTGTCAGTTTCGATTTTGTGTTCCGCAGTCCAGCCTTTGATGTTGGAAAGAAATTCTTTCTGGAAAATTTGCAGATGACCGTCGCTTTCTTTTAAGCCATACTGTTTGAAGCCCAACACCTGACCGCTGAAGATTTCTTCAATACGGTTCTTTTTATTTCTGTGTACGATTCGTTTCGTGGTGACATCGCTGAACTTGAAGGGAATGCCTTCGTAATTACCCATGAGTAAATCTTCGCTCTCATAGTATTTTTTGTCGCCGCAGGCAACTACAGCCGCATTTCTGATTTCGTCCCAATCAAAGCCAGCTTTTTGCACATATCGAAGGTCGGAAAAGCCTGCTTGCGTCTTGATGAGAGGCAGCACATAACGGGTCTTAAAGGTCTCGTCAAAACAGTTATAGGCGCTTCTTGCAAGAACTATCCAAAAGAGTCCCAGTGCGCCGCAGGAAAGGACAGCAGAGCCGAATACGGATTCTAAAATGCGAAGGATTGTGCTGTCCTCTTCGCCTTCTAAAAACATGTAAAAGCAGGGAAGGGAGCCGAGAAGCACAAGAAGCGCCAGTATGTAGGTCGCATAAGTTCTGACTTTTGCTTTGCGCCGAAGTTTCTCAAGTGCTTCTTCTGAAATATGATTTTCGTGATTTTCCATCGTTTCACTCCTCAGTTAAAATTTACTGTAAATTGTTTCTTGGATTCCTCTACTTCGTAGAAGGACGCTGGCTTCATGCCGTGGATTTTTCCAATCCATAGGGTAGGTATGACGGACAGTGCCTGATTGTATAGCGAAGCATTGGCATTATAAAGTCTTCTTGCAGCCTGCAGGTGCTCTTCCGCATCGAAAATGGATTTCTGAAAATGTTCCATGGAAATGCTGGAGTAAAGTACTGGATACTGCTCTGCAAGGGCATTGACGGAAGAACCGATACCGGAAAGATCCCTGTGAATACCAGACATCAGACCGATTTTCTTATTTAATAGATTTTGCCGCTTCATGTCCTTGCGAAGCGCCGCCATGCGGTTTGCATGACTGTCAATTTCTGTATTGATAGCGTCTAAGGCTTCTTCTGACAGATGTTCTTGTCTGTCCAGTTTTCTTTCTTCTAAGGCGGTACCTTGCCGCAAAGACGTGATATCTTTATAAAGTTCGCGCTCGTGGTTTAAATATTTTTTGACTGCTTCGATTTCTTCGTTCAAAAGATCGAAGCGTTTTTCCAGCGCCACGTCGATACCGGAGCTGCCTTCTTCAACCTTAACACGGAGCTTGCGCACCTTGTTAAAGCAGAGGATATAGCAGATGAAAAGCAGGACTATGACGCCTATGATGATATAAAGTTCCATTTTTACCCTCCTGAAAAAAGTTGATAAGATATTATATCATAAAAGGAAGCCGGCGAGAATACTCTCTACTATGGGTTTTAAATTTTTTGAGAAAAATAGAATTGTAATAGGAAGCGCAGTGCTGTGCTGTGTAATTATGGTTATGAATCCGGAGGTTACTGCGGCAGCGTCAAAGGAGGCAATTAATCTGTGGCTTAACTCCGTGGTTCCAATGCTGCTGCCGTTTTTTATTGCGGCAAATTTTTTGAAGCATACCGGCGTTGTAAATCGAATTTCACCCAGTGTTTATCCTTTTGTTATGGGCGTTTTATCTGGATATCCTATGGGCGCAAGGGTAGCAGGGGATTATTACAGAGAAGGTATGATTGACGACAGGCAGCTTTACAGAATTTTAAGCTACAGCATGATTACAGGTCCAGCCTTTCTTATCGGTGCTGTGGGAGTGGAGTTTCTCCATTCTCACGGGCTGGGCGTGCTCCTTGCGGTATGTCACTATGTCAGTGCTCTGATAAACAGTCTGTTTTATGGAGGGCTTACTGGAAAGGCGAGTACGCCAAGGCGGAAAGCATTTATTAGACAGGACACTTACTATAATATTCTGACCGACGCTATCATTGACAGCTTTCGGGCAATTGCTATTATCCTGGCTTATATTATCCTTTTTATGATTGGTACTGATTTGCTCCAGTTTTCCGGGGTACTGAGCTTTCTGCCGACTGCCGAGGCTGCAGCTTTAGTCAAGGGGTTTCTTGAAATGACGGTGGGCTGTAACAGTCTTGCCATGTGTCAGTGTGCACCGCTTGTCAAAACTACGCTGGCGGCTTTTGTGGTGACTTTTGGAGGACTTTCCGTCATGGGGCAGTCTATGAGCATGCTCCGCAGCTGCAATGTAACATTTCGCCAGTTGTTTGTGATGAAACTAAGTCATGGCGTGATTTGTGCAATCCTGACTTTTGCTTTGGGAAGTTTTGTGGTATACTAAAAGTATATTGAAAAGACTAAGAGGTAAACGTAATGAAAAGTTTAGGAATCATTGCAGAATTCAACCCATTTCACCAGGGACATCAGTATCTGATAGAAAAAGCCATGAAGGATACCGGTTCAGATATATGTGTAGCAGTCATGAGCGGAAATTTTGTGCAACGGGGCACACCGGCGGTTGCTGACAAGTGGAGCCGTGCAGAGAATGCTGTCAAAAATGGTGTTAATTTGGTTGTTGAACTTCCCACTGTCTTTGCAGGTAACAGCGCAGAATATTTTGCAGAAGGTGGCGTAGGGATTCTGGAGGGCTTTGGCTGTATTGACACTATTGCATTCGGCAGTGAAAGCGGAGATCTTTCAGCTCTGCTTGAGGCGGCAGAGCTTTTAAATACGCATCATGAGGAGATTCACGAGAAGATTCAGATGTTGACAAAACAGGGACATTCCTATCCTAAAGCGAGACAGCTTGCGGTGCAGGAGCTTTGTCCGGAGTTTGACGAGAATCTGATTAAGGAGCCCAATAATATTCTGGCAATCGAATATCTGAAACAGATTAAGACGATGGAGCCATATACGCTGAAACGCAGAGGTTATGGATATCATCAGTCTGCCACTTTAATCAGAGAAGAAATGAGAGAGGAAAATCCTGAGAAATTTCAGCGAATTGACCGTTCCTACTGGGAACTTGTTGGCGCCAAGATTCTGCAAAGTGACAGCAAGCGCCTTGAGGAAATTTTTTCAGCAGGTGAAGGACTGGGCAACAAGCTGAAAAATGAGATTCGGTATGTATCTTCTACGGAGCAGCTCATCGAGCGAATTAAGTCCAAGGTCTATACCTACAGCCGCGTGTCGAGGTTATTGACGCAGATTCTGCTGGACATTGACGAACAGGCGGTGCTGGGCAGTGCCAAGTACATCAGAATTTTAGCGTTGGATGATATAGGTGCGAAGTTTCTCAAAGAGGTCAAAAAAAAGGAATGTGCAATTCTGCCGATTCTGACCAATATCAATAAAGAATTGAAAGACTGTCCGCAGATAGCAGATACGCTAGATAAGGACATTCTGGCTACGGACATGTATAACATTATCACAAAAAGCGATTTGTATGATTACTCGGATTATATTATGAAACCATATATCGAAATCTAAATTTTCCTTGATTTTGGAATGTTTTAGGTGTATAATTTTTGGAGCGATTATACAACAAGAGAAACACGGAGGATTGGAATGAAAGTATTAGTAATTAACTGTGGTAGTTCTTCATTAAAATACCAGGTATTAGACATGACAAACGAGTCTCTGCTGGCAAAGGGGCTGGTTGAGAGAATTGGCATGGATGGTTCTGTTATTACACATGAGAAAATCGGAATGGACAAGGTTAAGACCGAAGTCCCTATGAACGATCACAAAGACGCAATTAAGCAGGTTCTGGACGCAATTCAGAGCCCAGAATACGGTGTTATTGCATCTATGGATGAAATCGGTGCAGTAGGACACAGAGTTGTACATGCAGGCGAAAAGTTTGCTGATTCTGTTATCATCGATGATGCTGTTATCGCAGCACTAGAAGAGTGTGTAGAATTAGCGCCGCTGCACAACACACCGAACTTATACGGCATTGCTGCATGCAAAGAGTTAATGCCAAATACACCGATGGTAGGTGTATTTGACACAGCATTCCATCAGACTATGCCGCCAGAAGCATATTTATATGCAATTCCTTATGAATACTATGAAAAGCATGGTATCAGAAGATATGGTTTCCACGGAACCTCTCACAAATACGTAGCACAGAGAGCAGCTTCTATGTTGAACGTAAATATCAACGACCTGAAGCTGATCACATGCCACCTGGGCAACGGCGCATCTGTATCTGCAATCAAACACGGCAGATGTATCGATACTTCTATGGGATTTACTCCACTGGAAGGTCTGGTAATGGGTACTCGCTGCGGAGACATTGACCCAGCTATCGTAACTTATATCAGACAGAAAGAAAACCTGCCGCAGGGTGTTACCAACGAAATCCTGAACAAGAAATCCGGTGTACTGGGTATTTCCGGTGTTTCCAGCGATTTCAGAGATTTGGAGGACGCAGTTGCAGAAGGAAACGAAAGAGCAGCATTAGCACTGAAAGTATTCGCTAGAAAAGTGAGATTCTACATTGGTGCTTACATTGCTGAAATGAACGGTGTAGATGCAATTGTATTTACTGCAGGCGTTGGTGAAAACGACGTGAATATGAGAGAATTAATCTGTACAGATTTAGGAAATCTGGGAATTAAACTTGACATCATCAAGAATAAGGTAAGAGGAAAAGAAACCATCGTTTCTACAGAAGACTCTAAAGTAAAACTCTTGTTGATTCCGACTAACGAAGAATTGATGATTGCAAGAGACACCTACAATCTTACAAAGAAATATGCAAAATAATGTTGACATCTAAAGCGTTTAAGTATATACTTTAGGAGTTGACGAAAATTATTTGTTTAGCATAGAACCAGAAGAACGAGGAGGTGTAGACAATGGCAGTTCCAAAGAGGAAAACATCTAAAGCTAGAAGAGACAAGAGAAGATCCCCGAACATGAAGAAAGCATTACCAGGACTTTCTATTTGTCCGCAGTGTCACGAGCCGAAACTTCCGCACAGAGTATGCCCGAATTGCAATTACTATGATGGCAAAGAAGTCGTAGCTGAAGCTTAAGATTCATAACGTGTTTAAAAGAGCAGTTTTTGACTGCTCTTTTTTATTAAAAAGTTTCGAAGCTCTGAGAGATTTTATGCAAAGTGTGTAGGCGCTTTTTTAATGTACAGAGGATACTATTTTACCTTTAACCCATATTTTGCCATCTCGTCATAGAGTTGATAGAGGGTTTGGTTGGAAGGCTCGCACATTGGCAGCCGATACTCTTTTTCAATTTTGCCCATCATATGCAGCGCTGCCTTAACAGGAATTGGATTTACCTCTGCAAACAGAGCACGAATCAGAGGCACCATTTTCAGCTGCAACTTCGCAGCAGATTTATATCTGCCTTTTAGAAAGTCTTCAGTCATTTGATGATAGTCTTTTGGAATGATGTTTGCGACTGTGGAAATACAGCCGACACCACCTATAGACATGATTGGAATGGTCTGGTCGTCGTTGCCGGAGTATAGGTCGAAGTTTTTTCCACACAAAGCTGCAATTCGGCAAATTTGGGATATATCACCGCTGGCTTCTTTGATACCGACAATATTAGGGTGCTTGCTCAGTTCTTTTACGGTTTCTGGTTCGATATTGAGACCGGTGCGGCTTTTTACAGAGTAGAGGATGATTGGAAGATCAGTGTAGTCGGCAATCATATTATAGTGGGAAATCAGACCTTTTTGGGTTGCTTTATTATAGTAAGGTGTTACGACTAAAAGTCCGTCTGCACCAGCGTACTGTATTTCTTTAGCTAAGTACATGGAATGGGATGTATCATTTGTACCTGCGCCGGCAATAACAGGAATGCGGCCACAGACTTTCTGTACTGTAAATTCAATGACGGAAAGTTTTTCAACAGCACTTAAGGTGGAGGCTTCACCAGTAGTGCCGCAGGAGATGATGGCGTCAGTACCTTCTTCTATATGCCATTCGATGAGGCGTTCTAAGGCATCGTAATCAATTCTGCCATCTTTAAAAGGCGTAACCAGGGCTACACCGGAACCTTTAAATATTGACATAGGAGTACTCCTTTCTTTTTTTCTTTATCATATTCTTTCAATCTGGAAAATGTTAATTAAAAAAATATTGTAAAAAAACTTGCAATTAAAAAATAGATATGCTAATGTAATAGCGAATTCAATAAGATGATGCTTCCTATACCCCCGGGTATAGGGTTATGAGCGTTGGACTTCATTCTGCTAGGGCCGCTTTATTGCGGAGGATGAAGTTCAGCGCTCTTTTTCTTAAGGCGTTATCGCAAATATGTTCCGGAATACCAAATAAATAAAGAGGTGAAAGACATGTATCATATCAAAGTGCTTAGTAAAGAGGATATCAGGCAGGTCATAGAAATACAGCCTGTGATTGACTGTATGGACGACTTAATTGCAGTTTCAGAGAAATCTATTGCGAGGGCTGTTGCTTTTATGGCAATGGAAGAAAAAATTGTTGCTGAAGCTGGAAGCTGTACTACTGTTGCTGCAGTTCAGAACTATAGGGAGAGAATCGGCGGTAAAAATGTAGCATTGATTATTTCCGGAGGAAATATCGATGGTCGTCTGCTTCTCGAACTAATGGAGCGGAAAAATGATTCTTCTGGTATTTGTTGCGTGAATCATTCTGCATAAAATGTATAATAGAATCAAAAACTGCCGATATCAAGAACCTGAATTGTATCGGCAGTTTTTGATTATACTTTTTCTGACTTTTCGTGTTGAAAACACAAGGAATAAATGGTAAAATAATATGATACAATTTGCTAAAGAAGAAAATTTTAAGATAGAAAGAGGTAGTACTTATGAGACAGCTAGAGAAGAAACTGAAAGTCGGCATTTTAGGCGGTACTGGAATGGTTGGGCAGAGATTTATTTCTCTTCTTGAGAATCATCCTTGGTTTGAGGTAACCACCATTGCTGCCAGCGCAAGAAGTGCAGGCAAAACATACGAAGAAGCAGTAGGAGCAAGATGGAAGATGACAACACCTATGCCGGATGCAGTAAAGAACATTAAGGTAATGGATGTCAGTGATGTGGAGGCTGTAGCTTCTGGCGTGGACTTTGTGTTCAGTGCAGTTGATATGTCTAAAGATGAGATTAAGGCAATTGAAGAAGCCTATGCAAAGACTGAAACACCGGTTGTTTCTAATAACAGCGCGCATAGATGGACACCGGATGTGCCGATGGTTGTACCGGAAATCAATATTGATCATTTTGATGTAATTAAATATCAGAAGGAAAGACTGGGCACTAAGAACGGTTTTATTGCAGTAAAGCCGAATTGTTCCATTCAGGGTTATGTGCCTGCACTTGCTGCATGGGCTGAATTTGAGCCTTATGAGGTAGTTGTTACCACTTATCAGGCAATTTCCGGCGCTGGAAAGACCTTTGCAGACTGGCCGGAGATGGTAGAAAATATCATTCCGTATATCGGAGGAGAAGAAGAAAAGAGTGAACAGGAACCTCTGCGTATTTTGGGGTATGTGGACGATACAGCCGGTGTGATTGCTAAGGCACAGGAGCCTGTTATCACTTGCCAGTGCGTCAGAGTGCCGGTGCTGGACGGTCATACGGCAGCTGTGTTTGTCAAATTCCGCAAGAAACCGACCAAAGAACAGCTCATCGAAAAGCTGCAGAATTTCAAGGGATTTCCGCAGGAAGCGGACCTTCCAAATGCGCCGAAGCAGTTTATTCACTATATGGAAGAAGAAAACAGACCGCAGGTTAAGCTAGATGTGGACTGCGAGAAGGGATTTGGAGTATCAATCGGCAGACTCAGAGAAGATACAGTCTATGACTTTAAGTTTATCGGTCTTGCGCACAATACTGTCAGAGGCGCAGCAGGCGGCGCGGTTCTGTGTGCAGAAGCGTTAACTGAAAAAGGCTTTATCAAAAGCAAATAGGGGGTAAATGAGATTGGGATATTTTGAAGCAGTCGTATTAGGCTTATTGCAGGGGCTTGCAGAGTTTCTGCCAATCAGCAGTTCCGGACATCTTGCCTTGGCGCAGAGTCTGTTCGGTGTGGAAGCAGACAAAGTGTTGCTCTTTGCAGTTTTACTGCACCTGGGTACTCTGATTGCGGTCTTTGTCGTATATTGGAAAGATATTTGGGAACTAATCGTAGAACTTTGCGTAACTATTAAGGACTTGTGCACCGGCAAGGGACTTCGTCTCGAAGAAAGACCGGTTCGCAAACTCGGCGTAATGATTATTGTAGCAACCATTCCTACGGCGGTCATCGGACTTTTGTTCAACGACTTTTTCGAAGGGCTTTACTCCTCCATGGTAGCCGTAGGCATAGGTTTTTTGATTACCGGTGTGCTCATGTTCCTTGCGGAAAAAATGGGCTCTGCCAACCGTGACATCAGAAAGATGAACTGCAGAAATGCACTGTTTATCGGTGTACTGCAGGGCATTGCCATTTATCCCGGCATATCCCGTTCCGGATCTACGCTGGTAGGCGGTTTGACCACAGGACTGAAGAGAGAGTTTGCAGTAAAGTTTGCATTTCTTATCTCTATTCCGTCCATTTTGGGCTCTGTAGTGTTAGAAGCACCGAAGGCATTGGAAGGTGATTTGGACACAGCCCTTTTGGGACCGATTCTGGCGGGCATGCTGGTAGCAGCAGTTTCGGGCTATTTTGCCATTAAAACGATGATTCGTATCGTATCTAACAAAAAGTTGAGCTATTTCTCTTATTATGTGTGGATTTTAGGTCTATGCACAATCGGCTACGGACTTTTCTTCGCATAAATTCGAATTTGCGGCTCACATTGACAAATTAGACAAAACGCATGGGGGAAGAAACGTGGCGCAGGCTAAAAAAAAGAAAACAACAAAGAAAAAATCTGAAAGTCCGGCAAAGAGCAAAGCCAAGGCTGAAATAAGACAAATGCAGGAGAAGAGAAAGGCTGACCAGCGTGTTATCGACGTGATTTGGGGCGTAATCTTTATTGCAATCGGTATTTTTCTCTTTGCGGCGGAACAGTTTCATGCGGCAGGAAATCTGGGCAATTCCATAGGAGACGCATTAAAGGGAATTTTTGGTCTTGTGGGATTTATCGTGCCGTGGTATCTGGTGGCGCTGGGAATTATGCTCATTGTCAATAAGCTGACCCATATATCAGGGAAGTCATTTGCCCTGATATTTGTCATGCTTCTCATGCTGTGCATTCTTAACAGTGGTAGATTTATTGACAGTGAGATTTTGGCTTATGATTTAGGGAAGTTTTATGAGGACGGCGTCAGTCTCAAAGGCGGCGGCTTTTTTGGCATGGTTTTGGGAACCTTTCTGACAAAACTTGTCGGTAAGGTTGGACTTTTCATATTTTCTATCGTTGTCATTATTATTGGAATTCTCCTTGTTGCCAATACCCCGGTGTCCAGAGGAATTGAAAAGATTTCTGATAAAGCAGAAGAACGAAAGCTTTTGAAGGAAAAGGAGAAGGAGCAAGCCGCAGAGCAGACAGATCTCTTTGCGGAGAATGGACGTGATATCAATATTATTACGCCTTTTGACGACGCTGGATTACTGGGTAAAAATCCGGAAAAGAAAGAGAAAAAGAGTAAGAAAAACAATGTACTGAAATATATGACAGACAATAGTCTGTTTGGCAGGGACGAAAAAGAAGAATTGCCTAAGAAGGAAGAACCGGCGGTATTGAAGGAAACTCAGATTAGTTACGGTCTGGAAAGCAGCAGTACGCCTTCTGGATACGGACTGACTGGGGAAGTATCCTATAGCGGATACGGTCTTGACGGCAACGTTTTTCCGAAGGAAGAACCTGAAACGGGAATTTCCGAAAATAGCTTTGTCAAGGTTAGAGACGGAAAGAAATCCTATGGTCTTAGCGATATCAACGATGCGCCAAAGAAAAGCGCTCTCGAGGATGTCAGCGGCATTGCGGTGGTAGAAGAACCTGCAAAGCTTACGAAAAAAGAGGCAAGTTCCATTACACTGGATCCGTCGGAGATGTCTGCGGTACAAAAGCCTAAGGGCAAGTACAAAAAACCGTCTTCCGATTTGCTGAATAAGCCGAAGATTCAAAACAAAGGCAATATCAATATTGATTTGAAGATGAAAGCGGCAAAGCTGGAGGAAACACTGAAGAACTTTCATGTTGATGCAAGGGTTATTCAGGTGACTCAGGGACCTGCAGTAACCCGATATGAAATTCAGCCAAACGTAGGTGTAAAGGTTAACAGTATCGTAAGACTTGCTGACGACATTGCGCTGAACCTGGAGGCTAAGAGCATTCGTATTGAAGCGCCGATTCCGGGAAAAGCCGCAGTGGGAATAGAAGTGGAAAACGACAAAATCAATATGGTCACTTTGCGTGAGATTATTGACTCCAAGGAGTTTAAAGAAGCAAAATCTAAAATCACCTTTGCAGTGGGAAAGGACATTGCAGGAAAAGCCATTGTGGCAGACCTGAAGGGTATGCCGCATCTTTTGATTGCAGGTTCGACAGGTTCTGGTAAGAGTGTATGTATCAACAGCATTATCACTAGTATTTTATACAAGGCTGACCCTGACGAGGTGAAGCTGGTCTTAATTGACCCGAAGGTGGTAGAACTAGGCAACTACAATGGCATTCCGCACCTTTTGATTCCGGTGGTGACAGAGCCCGCAAAGGCTGCTGCAGCGCTGAACTGGGCTGTTGCTGAGATGACAGATAGGTATAAGAAGTTTGCGGAAAGCCAGGTTCGCGATTTAGAAAGCTATAACGAAACCATGCGGATGAACGGTGAGGAAGAGCAGGTAATGCCGCAGATTGTCATCATTATCGACGAGCTTGCCGATTTGATGATGGCTGCACCGTCTCAGGTGGAAGAATCCATCTGCCGTCTGGCTCAGATGGCAAGAGCTGCGGGCATGCACCTGATTGTAGCTACCCAAAGACCGTCTGTGGACATTATTACCGGTGTTATCAAGGCGAACATTCCCTCCAGAATTGCTTTTGCAGTATCCTCCCAGTTTGACTCAAGAACCATACTGGATATGGCTGGCGCCGAAAAGCTGGTTGGAAAGGGCGATATGCTCTTTAATCCGCTGGGCATGGGGAAACCGGTTAGAGTCCAGGGCACTTTTGTGTCTGACAGCGAGGTGCATGACGTCATTCAGCACGTAAAAGGACAAGTTGAAGACGTTGAATATGCTGGTGAGGTAATGAACACCATCGAAAAGGGAAATTTGCCGCAGGCAGGTGGAAAGGACGAGACGAGCGACGAGCTTTTACAGGAAGCAATCGAATGTGTCGTATCGGCAGGACAAGCTTCTGTATCCATGTTGCAGAGACGGTTCAGAATCGGCTATAATCGCGCTGCCAGAATTGTAGATATGATGGAAGCAAGAGGGATTGTAGGACCGCAGGACGGAAGCCGACCGAGGCAGGTGCTGCTGTCTGAAGACGAACTAAACGAAATGAAAAACGAAGTGGAGACTGAATGAGAATTTATATAGAAACCCTGGGCTGCCCTAAGAATTTCAATGATTCGCAGGTGGCAGCAGGCATATTGGAAAACGAGAATCATATTATTGTAAACGAACCGGAAGACGCAGATATCATCATGGTGAATACTTGTGGATTTATTAATGATGCTAAGACTGAGTCTATCGAAAAGATTTTGGAGATGGCGGAGTACAAGGCTGACGGCAAAAAACTGGTGGTTTCCGGCTGTCTGTCACAGCGCTATGCAGACGATCTTTACAAGGAAATGCCGGAGGTAGATTTGTTCGTCGGTGTCAACGAATACGAAAAATTGCCAGAACTTTTCTCGTCTCTTTCTACACGGGCTGTTGTTTGCAGCAACTGCGTTTCCGACGTACTGGAATCTCAGGCGCGAAAGCTTTCGGAGAATCCTTATACTGCGACCATAAAAATTGCAGAAGGGTGCAATAATATTTGTGCTTATTGCATTATCCCGAAAATTCGCGGCAAATATAGAAGTAAGAGAGAAGAGGACATTCTAAACGAAGCAGAGCAACTGGCTGCGGCTGGCTGCAAGGAACTGATTCTCATTGCACAGGATGTGACCTATTACGGCAAGGACCTTTACGGGGAGCTTCGTCTTGCCAAACTGTTGAAAAAGCTTTGCAAAATTGATGGAATTAAGTGGATTCGCCTCATGTACTGCTATGAGGACAGAATTACAGACGAGTTGATTAGGGTAATGGCAGAAGAAGAAAAAATCTGCAATTATTTAGATATTCCTATTCAGCATGGAAGCGACAGTGTTTTACGCGCCATGAACAGACGATCGACATCGGCATCTATCACAAACACCTTACAAAGACTCCGCACAGCAATTCCGGATATTCACATTAGAACGACGCTGATTGTAGGATTTCCGGGCGAAACCGAAGAAGATTATGAGACTCTAGTAGAGTTTATTGAAAAAGAAAAATTTGAGAGACTAGGAGTTTTTTCCTATTCGCAGGAGGAAAATACGCCGGCAGGCGAGATGGAAAATCAGGTTGATGAAGAAATCAAGGCAGAGCGCCTCGATGGAATCATGCGCAGGCAGATTGAGATTTCCCTGGAAAGCAATCAGGCAAAAGTCGGAAAGACGCTGGAAGTTTTGGTAGAAGAAATGGAGGAAGAAGGTAGTTTCATCGGCAGAACCCGCTATGATGCGCCGGAAATCGACAATGCAGTGATTTTTACATCTTCACAGAACCTTCTGCCGGGCGATATGGTAAAAGTTTTGATTCAAGATGCATTCGACTATGATTTAGTTGGAACGGAGGTTTAAGAATGAATTTACCGAACAAATTGACTGTGGGCAGAATTGTTGCTGTGCCGTTTTTCATTGCAGCATACATGATGGGATATAATCTCGTTGCCTTTGTACTGTTCATTGTAGCGTCTTTTACAGACATGTTAGATGGTAAAATTGCGAGAAAGTATCAACTGGTTACTAATTTTGGGAAGATCATGGATCCGCTGGCAGATAAGATTCTTGTTTATTCTGCCTTTTGCCTGATGGTAGAGGACGGGACAGTGCCGGGATGGATGCTGATTGTCATTTTGGCGAGAGAATTTGCTATCGCAGGTATGAGAACGGTAGCCGCGTCTGAAGGAACGGTCATTGCTGCTGGCATGAGTGGTAAAATCAAAACTGTTCTGCAGATGATTGCAGTGCCGCTTTTGCTTCTGACTTCTGCTCTTGGGAGTATGCCGCAGATTCAGGAGTACTGCGGGCTTGCAGGAGAAATATTCCTGTGGGGTTCCCTGATTATGACGGTATATTCCGGGATAGAATATATTTGGAAGAATAAAAGCGTGTTCTCTATGTAAACCAGTGAGAGTTACGCATAATCAAGATTTTGCATGGAAGTGGAGGAGCATGCGATGAGGACTGCAATTTTAAGTGTCGGAACGGAGATTCTCTTTGGTCAGATTACCAACACTAATACTGTATATCTTTCCCAGCAGTTAAATCTGCTGGGTTTTGACGTTATGTATCATTACACGGTGGGTGATAATTCTGGACGCCTTTCTGAGATGATTGAAATGGCTTTTCGCGATTGTGACCTGGTAATCACCACGGGAGGTCTTGGGCCGACAGAAGATGATTTGACAAAAGAGACAGCCTGCAGGGTTTTGCACGATGAACTGGTGCTTCATGAGCCAAGTATGGAGAGGCTGGTTGCCAGAGCAAAGGCATACGGAAAGCCGATGACTCCTAATAATTATAAGCAGGCGATGATGCCTAGCAGGGCAGAGGTGTTCAGCAACGAAGTGGGCAGTGCGCCAGGACTAGCCCTTTGCGAGGATGAAAAAATGATTATCTGTATGCCGGGACCGCCGCGGGAGATGACATGGATGTGGGAAAACAGAGTGCGTCCATACCTGGAAAAGCTGCAGACCGGCGTGATTTACTACAGAACCCTGCGCATGTTCGGCATTGGCGAATCACTGTTGGAAACCAAGCTTTTGGACTTGATTGATGCGCAGACGGATCCGACCCTTGCCACCTACGCAAAGGAAGGCGAGTGCAGCGTGAGAATCGCTTCCAAGCGTGCGACCTGCGAGGAAGCCGTAAAAGCCGTGGAAAATATGATTGCACAGGTTTCTGAAAAGGTGGGCGAGTATATTTACAGCGTTGACGATGAGGAATTGGCAGATGTGGTTGCAAAGAAACTTCTTGAACGAAATATTTCCGTTTCAGCTTGTGAATCCTGTACCGGAGGGCTTTTTTCCGGGGCGCTGACTGATACGCCCGGGATTTCAAAGGTCTTTGACCGGGGACTTGTGACTTATACCTACGGCGCAAAGATGGACGAGCTGGGCGTGAAAGAAGAAACGTTAGCAGCGTATACGGCGGAAAGCAGTCAGGTAGCGAAAGAAATGGCTGAGGGTCTTGCAAAAAAAACTGGCAGCAGACTCTGTATCTCTGTAACCGGCATTGCAGGACCAGGTGGCGGAACCCCTGAAAAACCAGTGGGGCTGATTTATATCGGCTGCGTTTTTGATGGTCATACAGAGGTAAAAGAAGTCAGAATGCGCAATGTGAGCCGCAAATGGAACCGGCATTACGCTGTGCTCAGCATGTTTGACATGATAAATAAGACGATTGACCAGACATGGAATTAAATTCAATTGTTGACATATAATGTAAAATATGTTATAGTGAGTATGAACGGACAGAGACTTAAGGAACAAATAAAATTTGTAAAAAATTTTTATGCAAAAAAGCCTTGACCGAAAGCAAATAATAGGGTATTATAATTTAAGAACAAACGTTCTTTATTGGAGGTAAAGTATGGCTACAGCAAAAGAACAAAAAAATGCAAAGAACCCGAAGAGTGAGAAAGAACAGAGAGAAGCGGCATTGCAGGACGCAATGGATCAGATTCAGAAACAATTCGGTCAGGGCGCTATTATGAAGCTTGGCGACAATACCAAGATGAACATAGAGACCATTTCGACAGGATCCATCAGTTTGGATTTGGCAACCGGCGTAGGCGGTGTGCCGAAGGGAAGAATCGTAGAAATCTACGGACCAGAATCTTCCGGTAAGACAACATTGACGCTACATATCGTTGCAGAAGCACAGAAGAAGGGCGGCAAGGCGGCATTTATTGACGCAGAACATGCGCTGGATCCTGTCTATGCAAAGAATTTGGGCGTTAAGATTGATGAGCTTTTAGTATCTCAGCCGGATACAGGAGAACAGGCACTGGAGATTTGTGATATGCTAGCACGCAGTGGTGCGCTGGATGTTATCGTAATCGACTCCGTTGCAGCGCTAGTTCCTAAAGCCGAAATCGAAGGCGACATGGGAGATAATCACGTGGGTCTTCATGCCAGACTGATGTCTCAGGCACTTAGAAAGATTGCAGGTAATGTAAACCGTTCTCACACTTGTGTGGTTTTCATCAACCAGCTCCGTGAGAAAATCGGGGTCATGTATGGAAGTCCGGAAGTTACCACAGGCGGACGCGCTCTTAAATTCTATTCTTCCATGCGTTTTGACGTCAGAAGGGTGGAAACTATAAAAAGCGGCGACCAGATGCTTGGAAACAGAACTAAGGTCAAGATTGTTAAGAACAAGGTTGCTCCGCCGTTTAAACAGGCAGAATTCGATATCATGTATGGAGAAGGCATTTCTAAGGCCGGAGATGTTCTGGACAGTGCAGTAGAATTGAAAATCATTGACAAGGCAGGCTCCTGGTACAGCTATGCCGGTGATAGAATCGGACAGGGGCGTGAGAATGTGAAGAAGTGGCTGCAGGAGAATCCAGACATGCTGGACAAAGTTCAGAATCAGCTTTTAGAAACACTGCAAGAACAGCAAGGGGAAGCAGCACCTGTATCTATGGATGGCATGATGGTTGATGAAGACGGTGTGGTAATCGAATAGTTTATTTACAGCAAGCGAAAGCTGTGCGGCATTTTTCCTTAAGAGAAAGACGCACAGCTTTTTGTGAATACTGTTTTTTATAATTCATTTTCATCATCATGTACTGGAGCATTAAAGTCGATATCTTGAATATCTATTTCATTATCAAAATAGTTGGTATCAGTGTCAACTGAAAAGTCATTATCAAAGAACCATTTATATGCGCGGTTACCTATAATTTTAGTTTCTGTAAAATCAAGACCTCCGCCGACAATAGCGCCAACGCCTGGAAGCATTTTTGTTAAATTAAAAATTCCTTTTGTTCCTGATTTTGTTATAAATCTAAATCCTACTTTTTGGTTTATTCTAGTTAAAACTCTACCGGGTATTTTTTTGATGAGTCCATTTGTTAATTTCATACCAAATTTTATGCCGGACTGCTTTAAAATATTATTAAGTGCAACGCCTGCAAGGCACGCATATACAAAAGTTTGTGTCTGGTCACTGTTCAATTCATAATCAGCCATATGGCTGTCATGGTAAAGTTTGAAAACCACCATTAGTACTTTTAAGCGATTTTTGCGAAAAAGGTACGAAAACCTGCAAATTATTTATATCCATTATATGAAAAATAAGGAATTTACTTCTGTATAATGAAAGGTTTGTACGAAAATGGAACCATAGAAAAGAAAAAAGAACGAAGACTTTCAATTCTATTTCGTTGTATTTGCTTAAAACCTTTTGGTTAGTATAAAGTGACTCTAATTTTTGATACCTTTTTTGCAGAAAAGCGGCATAGGTACGAAAATCCAATATTCGTAACCTTTCTAAGCAGGCTTTTCTCGTATTGACTTTACTATAAAAAATAGGTATACTAAAGTGACTTTAGGAAATTTGAGTAAGGAGAAACTATGGAAGCAATTACTTGTATAAAGGAAAGAAGAAGTATCAGAAAGTTTAAGCCAGAAGTTGTGGATCGCGAGGTTGTAAGAGAAATCGTAGAAGCTGCTTCTTTTGCGCCGTCTTGGAAAAATACACAGATTACAAGATATATTGTAGTTGAGGACGAGGCTGTAAAGGAAAAAATCGCTGATGAATGCGTATTAGGCTTTACTTACAATGCAAAGATTATCAAGAATACGCCGCAGCTTGTTGTTGCGACTTATATCAATGGGAGATCCGGCTTTGAGAAAGATGGTTCTTATACCACCGGAAAGGAAGACAGATGGCAGAATTTTGACACAGGTATCGCAGTGCAGACTTTCTGTCTGGCCGCCCATGATAAAGGAATCGGTACTGTAATTTTAGGTATCTTTGATGATGAAAAGGTTGCGGAAGCAATTAATCTGCCGGAGGGACAGACTGTTGCAGCATTAATTCCGATGGGATATCCGCTGGATGCGGAAGCACCGGCTGCTCCAAAGAGAAAAGAGGCAGACGAACTTGTCAGCTATCTGTAATAGAAAAGTTATAATATAGAAACAGACAACCACTGCACGGAAAGCCCTGTGCGGTGGTTTTGTTTTGCGGAAAAAATTTCTGGGTGCTATTGACATGGATGATTTTATGTGATATAAATATGATATCAAATTGATATCATAAAACCCAAAAGGGAGAAGAGGAGTAACGTTATGGAAAAAAAGACGAATTTTACACAGAAAGAGATTAAGCCAATCAACGGCATGGGTATGCTGATACTCATTACTTTGGGCATTTTGGCAGCCATTGCAATGATTGTAGTTGGCTGTATCAATCTTGGAGCAGTTGGAATTGCAATGATTATCGCAGGAGGACTGGGAACAATTATTCTTCCGATTTTATATGCGGGTCTTAGAGTAGTTGGGCCTAACGAGGCGCTGGTGTTGACTTTGTTTGGTAATTATCACGGTACGATTTTGAAGCAGGGTTTCTATTTTGTGAATCCGTTTTCTACTTATACCAATCCGACCTATACGAAAGAGATTGCTGCAGCAAAAGCAGAAGCCGAAACGCAGGCAAAGAACGGAAAGTTTTCGCTAGGTTCTATTAAAGTGAGTGCAAAGAAAACCGTTTCTTTGAAAGATAGCACCTTAAATAACGGGGTACAGAAGGTTAATGATGTGATGGGTAATCCGATTATCATTGGGGCAGTGGTAATTTGGAAAGTTGTAAATCCGACCAATGCAGTATTCAATGTAGAAGATTATGCCGAATTTTTGTCGATTCAGACCGATTCTACCATCAGAAATATTGCAAGAATGTATCCTTACGACAGCTTAAATACGGAAGATCATGAGCATGCTAACGAGAAAACGCTCAGAGGAAGTTCTCAGGAAATCGCAGATAACATGAAAGCGGAGCTGAACAATAAGGTGGCTTTTGCAGGACTTGAAATCGAGGAAGTTCGCATTACACATCTTTCCTATGCAGAAGAAATTGCGGCGGCAATGCTGAGAAGACAGCAGGCTGAGGCTGTGATTTCTGCAAGAGCGAAGATTGTTGACGGTGCAGTCAGCATGGTAAAGATGGCTATTGACAAATTAGGTGAGGAAGAAGTAGTATTTTTAGATGAGGAGAGAAAGGCAGCCATGGTATCCAATCTGATGGTAGTACTGTGCTCTGATAAGGATACGCAGCCTATTGTCAACAGCGGCAG
Organism: Senimuribacter intestinalis; assembly: GCF_943192965.1. Lineage (NCBI taxonomy): Bacteria > Bacillati > Bacillota > Clostridia > Peptostreptococcales > Anaerovoracaceae > Senimuribacter > Senimuribacter intestinalis. The sequence goes on along the minus strand of NZ_CALPCF010000006.1, from coordinate 23,504 downwards.
TATCTACTAAGTTCAAATAGCAGGGGAAATGAATTTGAAACAGCAAGAGGATTAGAGAGATGAAAGGTCGGATGCAATGACGAGCGAAAAAGACATTTTAAAAAAGGAAAAAGAATTAGAAGCACGTCTGTCTAAGCTTCAGCAGATGGAACAGGAAATTAAGGCAAAAGAAAAGGCTGTGAAGCAGGCTGAAAAAGCCAAGAAACAGGTTATTTTGCGAATTGCGCCGTCTCTTTGGGAAGAAATCGCAAGGTGGGCGGAAGAGGATTTTCGCTCTATCAACGGGCAGATTGAGTTTATTTTGTCAAAAAGTGTGCAGGATAGGAAACACAAATAAGAGGATAAAAGCGGGCAGGAGTTTAAAAGTTTTCCGGCAAATAACATTTGACAATCCCTTTGGGATATGCTATGATAATTGAGTTAGACCGCTCGGAAAGGGTTTATTTTTCATACAAAGCGCATCTAGCGCTACCCGATAAGGCGAGACTGGATAGAGGAGGTAAGAACACAATGTACGCAGTAATTGAAACAGGCGGAAAGCAGTACAGAGTTCAGGAAGGCGATGTAGTAACCATCGAGAAGCTGAATGTAGAAGCTGGCGAGAAAATCGCATTTGACAAAGTACTGGTTTTAGCTGAAGAAGGAGACCTGAAGGTAGGTGCACCGTATGTAGAAGGTGCAGTTGTTTCTGGAGAAGTAGTAGAAAATGGCAAAGCTAAGAAAGTCATCATCTACAAATACAAGTCCAAGAAAGACTACAGAAAGAAACAGGGTCACAGACAGCCATACACTATGGTTAAGATTGAATCCTTAGGAGGCAAGAGCGCTCCGAAGGCAGCTCCTGCAGCACCAAAGGCAGAAGCAAAAGAAGAAGCTAAGGAAAAGAAAATTTCCGCTTCTATGAAGAAAGATGAATTAATTGCTTACGCAAAAGAACATGGTATTGAAGTCGATGAAAAGGCAACAAAAGCTGTTATCATCGAAACCATTGAAGCAGCGAAGTAATTTCCATTTTAGCCACAAATAGCAAGGAGGTGTCTGGACTATGGCAAGTAAAAAAGGAGTAGGTAGCTCTAAGAACGGTCGTGATTCCGAGTCGAAACGTTTAGGCGTTAAGAGAGGTGACGGTCAGTTCGTTAGCGCTGGCAGCATTTTGGTTAGACAGAGAGGTACTAAATTCCATCCTGGTAATAATGTAGGCATCGGCGGAGATGATACATTGTTTGCTAAGATTGAAGGTACTGTTAAGTTCGAAAGAAAAGACAAGACTAGAAAACAGGTTAGTGTTTATCCAAAAGAAGCTTAATTTTTAAGTAAGATTTAAGAATCGTGGAATTTGAACGATTTTAAGAACGGATAGGAGTAGTTAGGAAGAGAAAAAGTATGTCATTCATACAGTATTCCTACACTACTCCTATATTCTTTCTTACATCAAAAACTAAGAAACAGGGGATATTGCTAAAGTGGACAAAGATTTATTTTTTGTCAATTTTGTCAACGTTTTTCTAATAAAACTGTGACAGAATTGACAGATTCTCAGAAATTTGTCCAATTTAGCAATATATGATACACTAAGCAGACGAATTTTGAACGAAAGAGAAAACAGTAAAGGAGGCTTTGACATGTTTGTAGATAGAGCCAAAATATTCATAAAATCAGGGAAAGGCGGCAACGGATGCGTATCCTTTCGTAGAGAGCCCTTTGTACCGGAAGGCGGTCCTGACGGTGGAGACGGCGGCAAGGGCGGCGATGTAATCTTTCAGGCGGATAGAAACTTAAGAACGCTAATGGATTTTCGCTACAAGAGAAAATACGAGGCGGAAAATGGTCAGGACGGTATGAAGAAAAAGCGGTACGGAAAAAACGGGGAAAACCTGATTATTAAAGTGCCGATGGGTACTGTGATTATTGACGGGGAAACCGGTCTTGTGATGAAGGATTTGGTGGAAGACGGCGAAAATTTTATAGCGGCAAAAGGCGGAAAAGGCGGAAAAGGAAACACCCACTTCAAGAATTCAGTACGTCAGGCGCCGAATTTTGCGGAAGCGGGCGGTTTTGCTAAGGAAAGAAGCGTTATTCTTGAAATGAAGATGATTGCTGATGTGGGGCTTGTGGGTTTTCCGAATGTTGGAAAATCAAGCCTTCTGGCGACGGCAACCAGTGCACAGCCGAAGATTGAAAACTATCATTTTACCACCATTGCACCGAACCTGGGTGTAGTAGAAATCTTTGATACCAGTTTTGTTATGGCGGATATTGCCGGCATTATTGAAGGTGCACATCAGGGACTGGGTTTGGGGCTGAAATTCCTAAAACACATTGAAAGAACCAAGGTTTTGATTCATGTGGTAGACGCGTCTGGCAGCGAAGGAAGAAATCCTATCGAAGACTTTGATAAAATCAACAACGAGCTGCTTAAGTACAGCGAAAAGGTAGCGAACAAGCCAATGCTGGTAGCAGCAAACAAGATGGATATGACCAGCGAAGACGATCCTGCATACATTGAGTTTAAAGAGTATGTGGAGGAAAAGGGATACAGGGTATTCCCAATTTGTGCGCCGATTAACGTGGGTGTTCATGAGCTCATGTCGGCAGCCCTGGAAGAACTGAAAAAAGCGGCACTTAATTCGCAGGACGAGGACGAATACGAATATTTTGACTTTGAAACCGATGATAAAGACCCGAACTTCAAAGAAATTTATGCTTCGAAAGAGGGTAATGTTTACGTGCTTACCGGAAAACAGCTTCAGAAAATTTTTGATTCCACAAACTTTAATGATATGGGTTCTCTTCGATATCTCTATAAATATATTGAAAAGAATGGTGCCATTGAAAAGCTTTTGGAAATGGGCCTGAGCGAAGGCGATACCATTCGGCTCTTCGACTATGAGTTTGAGTATTGGGACGAATACTAAAACGAGTTATATTCTTCACCTCTATATAATACTTTATATAGAGGTGATTTTATGAACAAGAAGAAACTCTACTGCCAGGTGACAGCTTGTCTTTTGATTTTGACGGCAGCTTCCTATGGCGGAGAAATAAAGAACGAGACGTTTGCTAAGTATTATGAAAAAGCAAAAGCTATGGTGATGTATCAGATGTCCATGGAAGATGTCAAAAGCGCTGCGGTATCGGTATCTACAGCACTTTCCGGTGCACCAGACAAAGTGGTTTCAGCCGTTGCGAAGATTAACGAGACGTCTAAATACGGCGTGCCCATTGACGAAAAATCTGACGAGCAGATAAAGCAGGTTCATGCAGTAGCAGGCGGCGTTGTGACCGCTTCAGGAAAGGATAAAGAGAAAGGGCTTTACGTAGAAATTCGTCACGAGGACGGAACTTCTATTTACGGCAATTTAGAAGAAATCAGCGTGGTAGAATCAGAGCGCGTTCAGAGAGGGGAAATTATTGGAAGCTATAATACGCAAAATGAAAAAGAATTTTATTATGAACTCTCGGAAAATCTGTGATATACTAATAGCTGAAAGGCTGGTATAATTATGACAAAACGAATTACAGAGAAAGAATGTGAGGCGCTGTATGCGAAATATAAAACGCCTCCCCATGTAATCAGACATTGTAAGGCTGTCAGCAGGGTGGCGCGAGAAATCGGAAAACAGATGAATCTTCACGGCGCCCAGCTTGATTTAGATTTAATAGAAGGGGCTGGACTTGCCCACGACGTGGCAAGAACCAGCGATAAGCATTGGGAAATTGGCGCAGATATTTTGGATGGTCTTGGCTATCATGCAGAAGCAAATATCGTTCGCGTCCATATGACTTACGATTTTCACGACTTTAAAGAAATTGACGAAACGGATTTAGTCTGCCTTGGCGACCGCCTTGTCAAGGAAGATCAGTATGTGGGTCTTGATGAGCGAATCGATTATATCCTGCATAAAGCGCCGGACGAACCGGCAGTGCACGACAGAATTTTAAAGAAAAAAGAACAGACCAGACAGTTGATGAAACAAATCGAGGCTTTGATTGGACAGAGTATCGACAGCCTGTTTGAGTAAGTGAAAGGAACCGCAGAAAATGAACTTGACTGAAACTTTGAACCATCTGCTGAAACAGGTGGAAAAGCCTGCCAGATATATCGGCAACGAAATTAATATGATTCGAAAGAAGCCGGACAGCGTAAAGGCGCGCCTTGCCTTTGCATTTCCGGATTTATATGAAATCGGCATGTCCTATATGGGACTATCGATTCTTTACAATATTATAAATAAAGACGATGAACTGGCGTGCGAGCGAGTTTTTGCGCCAGCACCGGACATGGAAGCGCTCATGCGGGAGATGGACGTGCCTCTCTTTACGCTGGAGAACAAGACGCCAGTAAGAGAGATGGATTTTCTGGGCTTCACTCTGCAGTATGAGATGTCCTTTACAACCATTCTTAACATGCTGGAGCTTGGGAATATTCCGCTTTTAGCAGCGGAGCGCACCGAGGAAGATCCGCTTATTATTGCAGGCGGCCCTTGTGCGTATAACCCGGAACCGCTGGCTGATTTTGTAGATATTTTCTTAATTGGTGACGGTGAAAAAAGTTTGCCGCTACTTTTGAAAAAGTATGGCAGAGCAAAAGAATCGGGCATGGACAAAACATCGTTTTTAAAGGAAATTGCAGGAGATACAGGCGTTTATATTCCGTCTTTTTACAAAGCAATCTACAACGAAGACGGCACGGTGAACTCCTACGAGAAAAACTTTGAGGGCGCACCGGACAAGGTGCAGCGCTGTATTTTACCTGATATTGAAGATGTTGATTTTCCAACGAATCCGATGGTGCCGCTGATGGAAACGGTGCATGACAGAAGTGTAGTAGAAACCTTTCGGGGCTGTACCCGCGGCTGCAGATTTTGTCAGGCAGGCATGATTTACAGACCAGTGCGTGAGCGTTCCAAAGACAAGATTATGGACCTTGCTATGAAACAGCTAACAAACAGCGGACATGAGGAGCTTTCTCTTTTATCTTTGTCTACCAGTGATTATTCGGCTTTTGAACCTCTTGCCATCGAACTGATGAGAAAATGTAAGGAACAGAACGTTTCACTGTCTCTGCCTTCTCTGAGACTGGATAGCTTTTCTTTTCAGGTGCTCGAGGAGATTCAAGGGTATAAGAAGTCGGGATTGACCTTTGCGCCGGAAGCCGGTACGCAGAGACTTCGTGACGTCATCAACAAAGGTATTACCGAAGAAGATATTTACAGCGCTGTGGAGCAGGCTATTGAGCTGGGTTGGAAGCACATCAAGCTGTATTTTATGATTGGACTGCCGACGGAAACTGACGAAGATTTGGACGGCATCGCAGAGATTGCCAGAAAGGTCGTACAGCTTCACCGCGACTCAGGTAAGGGCGGTCGTTTTACAGTAACGGTCAGCGTTTCTAACTTTGTGCCAAAGGCGCATACTCCGTTCCAGTGGGCACCACAGAATACGACGGAAGAATTTACCCGCAAACATAATTATCTGAGCGGAAAGCTGAAAATCAAGGGCGTTACTTTTAACTATCACGATGACGCTGTCAGCACTTTTGAGGCGGGTTTTGCCAGAGGCGATAGAAAGCTAGGAAAATTACTCCTTGCTGCCCATAACGAAGGCTGCCGTCTGGATGGCTGGTCTGAACATTTCAGTTTAGAAAAATGGAACCGTGCGGTTGAAAAAAGCGGCACTGATATGGATTTTTATACCACGAGAGCCCGCCGGTTTGATGAAATCTTGCCATGGGATATCGTAGATGCTGCAGTTTCCAAGAAATTCCTGATTTCTGAGGCCGAAAAAGCTGAAAAGGAAACCACAACGAAGGACTGCAGATACGGCTGCGCAGGCTGTGGTATTAACAGCAGAGTAGAGTGCAAATGGGGAGGTATTTATGCGTAAATATGTGATTCAGTTTTCAAAAGAAGGCTACATAAAGTATACTTCGCATTTGGACATGCTGCGACTTTTTAAACGCACATTTAAAAAGTGCGGCATAGCTATGGCATACTCTCAGGGGTTTAACCCGCACCCGAAGATGGGCTTTGCACAGCCCCTTTCTTTAGGCTATACCAGTCGCTGCGAGCTTTTGGAGTTTGAGACGACGGTGAACTATGAACCACAGGAAATAGCTGAAATGCTGCGTAAGGTCATGCCGGAGGGTGTAGAAATTTTTTCCTGTGACTACGACCGCTCAAATGCAAAGTCTTTGGCTGCAGCAACAGAAGCAGCAGAATATCTGGTTCAGTTTCCCGTAGCTTGTGATAAAGCGAAGCACGAAGAACTTTTGGTGTCATACTTAGCTCAGGAAAAAATCTTTGCTGAAAAAAGGCAGAAGAAAACTAAGAAAATGGTGACGGTGGATATCCGCCCCAAAATTCGCTCTATTGAGCTGGCAGATGGAGAAAATTTGGCGCTGTCTATGATTCTTGACTGCGGTAGCACATCCAATTTAAGTCCGGAACAGGTCATCTCTTCCTTTGTGGAATTTGCTAGGCTTGATGTGCCTCGCTATGAGATCGAGGTAGAACGGAAAGAGATTTTCTTTGGATGATTTGGAATAAAATAGAATAATTTCCTTGACTTTCCATTTTTCTTCGGGTATGATAGAAGAAAATAGGAAAGGGGAAGCAAGATGGAACAACTAAAACTTTACTTGCGAATATTTAAGGAACACAAAAAAATATTTCAGATAACGGCAATGATTGCGATTGTAATCATTGCTGTTTTAGTTTTTGGACAGTATGGGGAAAAGGACGAATTTTCCGAACAATTCACTGAAGATAACGGACTGACAGTAGAAGAGGACGGCGCATCAGGCGGTGAAATGGATAAAGGCGAAAATCAGGCAGAGTCTGCAGAAAGCGCAAAGATTTATGTAGATATCGGTGGTGAAGTCAGAAATCCGGGTGTTTATGCAGTAGTCGAGGGGACTCGACTCTTTGAAGTGATTAAAGTTGCAGGTGGTTTGACGGATGAGGCTTTTACTGAGCAGATTAATCAGGCAGAGGTGGTAGTTGACGGACAGAAGGTCGTTATTCCATCGTTTGAGGATAACAACGGCACTGCAGCTTTTGGGAGTAGCGGAAATATAGGCGGCACAGGAGAGCCAGCAGCCCTCGGAAAGGATAGTCAGGGACGAATCAACATCAACTTAGCAGACAGCAGTGTTTTGCAGGAAATTCCGGGTGTTGGCCCTGCTACGGCGGAGAAAATCATCGCTTACCGGGAAGAAAACGGTAAATTTTCTCAAATTGAAGACATAAAAATGGTCAGCGGCATTGGAAATAAGACATTTCAAAAGATGAAAGATAAAATTACTGTATAAGCTTTTCTTTCTCTGGCAATAATATCCGCTAAGAGGTGATGAAATGTTTAGCCAGAAAAAGAAAAACCATACATGGATTTATGCATGCGCTGTGCTTATCGTTGCGATTTTCGCTGTGGTGGTGCTCATTGCAGCGCTGACAGGAAAGGAAAGTGAAGAAGAAGCGCTGAAAGCGAACCTTGAAAGCAGAGTAGGTGAAGATGTCGCTAAAGCGGCAGATCCGGGAGATTCAGCGCCGACGTTAGATGATGAGAAGGATAACAATGATGACAATGATGATGTAGCAGGCGAGGACAAAGATGAACCGCAGAATCATGAAAAAGATACACCAAGTCAGTTTTATCAGTCATATTATTTGATTAAATACGATAAAGATGTTATAAAGATTTTTTTCTCTGATGAGACGGGACACCTGATTGAACTGGAGGATACGACTATTGTATATGAAACTTTATCGACTCAGGATCAAAACCGGTTCAAGGAAGGAATTAAGGTCGAAAACAGAGATGATTTGAATCGATTAATGATGGATTATGAGAGTTGATGGTATGTTAAATGAAAAATTGAAAAAGTGTATCTGGTTGTTTATCGGTATAACAGCTGTTGTTCTTTGTACTGGAGTCCTTTTTCCTCAGCAGCTTTCTGTACTGACAGGGGGGCATAGCGTGGTTAGCGAGCGGGTGCTGATTCCTGGTGGACAGTCTGTGGGGATTCAGATGGATGTAAAAGGGGCGCTCATTGTAGGTGTTGAGAAAAAGATAGGTCCCGAGGTTGGTGACATGATTGTTGCAGTGAACGGGCAGAAAGTGGATGGACCTGATGATGTTAACAGAGTTGTATCAGGAAGCGGAAAAGCTGTGCAGCTGACGGTCATTAGAAATAATAAATCTATGGACTTCTCGGTAACTCCCTATTATGACAAGGCAAGCAGAGAATACAAGCTGGGACTTTGGATTAAAGAAAAAATTGCAGGCATTGGAACACTTAGCTTTTATGATCCAAAGACAGGCAGCTTTGCAGCGCTGGGTCACGGAATTTATGAAGCCGAGACTGGTATGCTGCTGGAAACCAGAACGGGAAGTCTTTTGCACACTAGGGTCAGTCAGATTAAGGCAGGAGAAAAAGGTGTGCCGGGGGAAATTGGCGGTGTAATCTATGATTTTCAAAATCCGCTTGGAGAAATTATGAAAAACACTGAGTTCGGTATCTATGGGAAAGGTGATGATCCCCAGGATTTTGACTTGGATCATCCCATGGTGATGGCGTATCAGGAAGAAATCGAAGAGGGTAAGGCGTACATTCTTACAACCATTGATGAAACGAAGGTAGAGCAGTTTGAAATTGAAATTACGAAGGTGAAAAACCAGAATAAAGCAGATAGTAAAGGTCTTGAATTTGAGGTGACTGATAAAAAATTATTGGAAACCTGTGGAGGAATTGTCCAGGGCATGAGCGGAAGTCCAATTATACAAAATAACCGAATAATCGGTGCGGTTACCCATGTTTTCGTAAATAACCCTAAGAAGGGTTACGGCATTTTCGTAGAATGGATGGTGGAACAGACCGAAAAATCATGAGACCTGTCGAATATCCGATAAAATCCCTACAAATTGCGGTAAAATTGATGCACACAAACGCAAAATATGTTGTAAAATTTTATAGGCAGGGCAACCTCACCAAAGAGACAGTGCGCAGGTCTTTTTGTGGAAAAGAAGAAAGAACGAGGCATATGCCCGGGAAGGATTACATTATGGGAAAAATTAAGTTAGGATTAGTAGATGATAACAAGGAATTTTGTGAAGCAATGCAAGACTACTTCGCACGCCAGATGGATATGGAAGTAATTTTTATTGCACATGACGGTCTTGGTGCCATTGAACAGATTCAAAAGGAAGAAGTAGATGTGCTGATTTTAGATTTGATTATGCCGCATCTGGATGGAATCGGTGTTTTGGAAACGCTGAATACTGTGGAACTGAAAAAATATCCGAGAGTCATTATGGTATCAGCCATTGGACAGGATATCATGATTCAAAGGGCTGTTTCTCTCGGTGCGGAATACTATTTGGTGAAACCTATTAACATGGATATTCTTTCAAAGCGCATCAGACAGGTTATGAATAAGGATACAGTGCTCAAACGCAACTTTGCAGGACAACAGAATCTAAAGAAATCGACGATTTATAAAGATATACTAAAAGAAAACGACTTAGAAATTGAAATTACTAATCTGATTCATGAAATCGGTGTGCCTGCGCACATCAAGGGCTATCAGTATCTCAGAGATGCGATTACCATCGTTGTGGAAGATATGGACATACTCAGTGCTGTGACGAAAGAACTTTATCCGACCATTGCAAAAATGAATGATACTACGCCTAGTAGAGTAGAGCGAGCTATCAGACATGCCATCGAAGTAGCGTGGAACCGTGGAAGAATTGAGACCATCGATGCCTTATTTGGTTACACCGTCAAGAATGACAAAGGCAAGCCAACCAATTCAGAGTTCATCGCAATCATTGCAGACAAGCTGAGACTAGAACGGAAAGTTGGCTAGAAAACTCCTTGCAGTCCCTCTTCATAAATGTTATGATAAAGGAACGGAGGAGACAGTTTATGATTACAGAAGCACAGATTCAGAGAATTAACGAGCTTGCGAGGAAATCAAAGACCGAGGCAGGATTGACAGAAGCAGAGAAAGAAGAACAGCAGCTTTTGCGCAAGCAGTACATCGAAGCCTTTAAGGCTAACCTGCGTTCCCAGCTCGATAATATCGAGTTTGTCGACGAAAAATAGCGGCAAAGGCAGCAGGCACGTAATTTTATACAGAAAAACAAAGAATGAGAGCAGGATTTTACAAATTTTGCTCTCTTTTTGTTGTAAGATATCTCTATAGATAGTACAAGCTTCAGTTCGCTTTAGCTTAAACAACAGGGGGTATTTATGAAAAAGGTATACGTATTTCAAATCTGTGCGCTACTTTTGATTTTTCTCACGGCGGGAGTCATTATAAAGCCGCAAAGCGATGACAAAATCATGGAAAGCCAGATTCAGTCGAGGATTGAAATTTTGAACAAGTATTATGACGGCAGTTGGGATTACGACAGGACAGAGACGGCCCTTGAGAAAGTGGAGAAAGGGCATCTGCTGAAGACAGATACGGCTCTGATGAAAGATTATGAGCTGACCGATATGGAGCAGGTGACAGAATATGATGTGAGTGTAATTTCTTCTCGCACAACAAGGTATAATATGGTAAAATGTACAGTGAAAATTGATTATACCATGTACGGTCAGCAGGGAAAGCGAAAGGAGTCTCACAAATACCTGTTTACAGGGGAAAAAGAAAAGAAAAAAATTCGCCTTTCCGGAATGCAAATAATTTAAAATTACCGTTTGAATCTGTAAATTTTTTGGTATAATATATTAGTAGAATCGAAAAAGTGAAAGGAGTAGCTTTTATGAGACAAGTATATTTAGACTATTCAGCAACAACTCCGGTAAAAGAAGAAGTATTGCAAGAGATGATACCATATTTTACAGAGCAGTTTGGAAATCCTTCCAGCCTTTATACTATGGGGCTCACATCTAAGGAAGCTGTGGATAAGGCAAGAAGCCAGGTTGCTGCATTAATCGGAGCTGATTCAAAAGAGATATATTTTACTGGCTGCGGCAGTGAAGCTGACAACTGGGCAGTATTTGGCACAGTGGATAAGTTTAAAGAAAAAGGCAATCACATTATTACAACCAGAATTGAGCACCACGCAATGCTCCATTCCTGCGAGTTTTTAGAAAAGAACGGCTATAAGGTTACATACCTTGAGGTAGAGCCTGACGGTACAGTAAAGCCAGAGAACTTAGAGGCTGCTATTACCGATCAGACCATTTTAATCAGCATTATGATGGTAAACAACGAAGTGGGAACCATCGAGCCGATTAAAGAACTGGCGGCAATCGCAAAGAAGCATGGGATTTTGTTCCATACCGACGCAGTGCAGGCGCTTGCTAATGTGCCAATCGACGTAAAGGATTTGGGCGTGGATATGCTCAGCGTATCTGCGCATAAGATTTATGGGCCGAAGGGAATTGGCGCACTTTACATTCGCAAAGGGCTGCGCATTTCCAATTACATGCATGGCGGAGCTCAGGAAATGGGAAGACGTGCAGGAACCGAAAATCTGGCAGGGATTGTTGGCTTTGGAAAAGCGGCTGAGCTTGCAAAAATCAATATGGAAGAACATATTGCGCACTGCAGCCAGCTTCGTGATTATCTCATAGACAGAATTACCAGGGAGATTCCTGATACCTTTGTCAACGGTACTATGGAGCATAGACACCCGGGTAATGCCAATATTACTTTCAAGTACATTGAAGGGGAGTCCATTTTACTTCTGCTGGACTATAAGGGAGTTTCCGTTTCCACCGGCTCAGCATGTTCCTCCAAGTCACTGGAGCCGTCTCACGTGCTGACTGCGCTGGGAGTTCCGGTAGAAATGGTGCACGGTACGGTGCGTTTTACCGTAGGAGACTTTACAACAAAAGAAGACATTGATTATACAGTAGAATCATTGAACGAAATCGTAGAAAAATTGAGAGCGCTGTCTCCTGTAAACAGCGAGAAAGGTTGGTAATCACATGGGCTTATATAACGATACAGTCATGGATCATTTCATGAATCCGAGAAACGTAGGGGAACTGGAAAATCCTGATGGAACAGGCACTTACGGAAGTCCTGTCTGCGGCGACATGATGCAGATTCAAATCAAAGTAGAAAACGATGTAATCACAGACGCAAAATTCAAAACGTTTGGCTGCGGCAGCGCTATCGCTTCTTCCAGTATGGCAACTTCCATGATAATCGGAAAAACGATTGATGAGGCGCTTGAAATCAGCAATAAGCAGATTATCGAAGAACTGGGCGGTCTTCCTGCCGTAAAGGTACATTGCTCTGTTCTTGCGGATCATGCTATCAAGTCAGCAATCTATGACTATGCTGAGAAAAACGGTAAAACCTACAAGGGCTTAGAAGGTTTTGACCCGAATGCAGATGAGGACGATCATGACCACATTATCGAAGAATAAAATTGTACTGGGTCTTTCCGGCGGCGTGGACAGCACGACCGCCGCTTTGCTGTTAAAGGATCAGGGCTTTGAGGTGATTGGATTTTATTTTGACGTGATGGGAGATAATGCAGATGGAAAGCGTGCGGCGGAAGAACTGGCTGAAAAGATGGAAATTCCTCTTCATATTATGGATGTATCTGAAGAATTCTCCAAATCAGTCATAGATAATTTTTGCAGTCAGTACGCCTGTGGCAGAACACCGAATCCCTGTGTTGTCTGCAATCCGGCAATCAAGTTTAAAAAGCTTCTTGAAATTGCAGATAGGGAGAACGCTTACTATATTGCGACTGGTCACTATGTCGGTGTTACTAAAGACGACACGTCAGGAATTTACTATATTCAAAAAGGCTCCAGTGAGAAAAAAGACCAGTCCTATATGCTTTACAGGCTGGGTCAGCAGGTGCTGTCGAGATTGATTTTGCCTCTCGCTGATATGAAGGATAAAGATACCGTTCGCAGGTTGGCAAGAGAAAATGATATGCCTAATGCCCAAGCAGCTGACAGTCAGGAAATTTGCTTTATTGACGAAGAAAAAGAAGACTATGTATCTTTTATGGAGGCGCGCGGTTTTGCTTGCTCAAAAGGGCATTTTGTGGATGCAGAAGGGAAGATTCTCGGTGAACATCAGGGAATCAATAGGTATACTGTTGGACAGCGAAAAGGTCTTGGCATCGCCCTGGGCAAACCGGTATTTGTTACAAAAATTGACAAAGAAAAGAATCAAGTAGTTTTGGGCGACAATGCGGATTTGTTTCATACAGAAGTTGTCTCCGCTGAAAACTTTTTTACAGAAACAGGCTGCGGGGAAATCCCTGAAAGGCTTTTGGAAAAACAAGGCATTACAGCTAAAATTCGCTATGCGGCAAAACCTGCTCCCGCTGTTTTACATAAAACGTGTGACGGCAGAGTCGTGACCGTCTTTGAACAGCCACAGAGAGCTGCGACACCGGGGCAGTCCATCGTCTTTTATGACGGCGACCGGGTCGTTGGCGGCGGATTTATTGAGCCGTATTAAATAACAGCAGAATCTGCTACACATATTCACTTTACATCCATGCCATACTAAGTTTATAAAACTAGGAAAAGGGGTGTGAAGAGATGAACAAATTTGTCAAAGACGCAGCAATGCTTGCTGCTGCCGGTGCTGCAGGATTTTGCGCATACAAGTGGATGTCTCCGTCTGACAAGGATAAGATTTCCAGGGACATGCGACGCACTGTGGAAGACATGGGTGATGTAAAAACAGACGTCAGCCGCATGGCAAGCACAATTAAAGACACATTTTAACGATGAAAGAAAGGAAGTCCCTAGATAAGTAGGTGGGAATTTCTAAAGTAACAGAAAGTGACGTGAGAGAAAGAGAGATTCTTGCGTCACTTTTTCTTTTTTTGCCTTATCTTTTCGCATGATTTCAGAGTATTTATTATTATCAAAATATCTATCATGACAATTATTTTAATTTAAATTAATATGAAGGCTCGGATCACTTTTCGAGTCAAGGTTAATTTGCTTGTAGCGGTTACTTCCATTTTTAGTTTTATGTAATTGATTTATGCGGAAAAGAATGATAAAATCTCTTTAACAATGAAATTTCAACAGATTTCAATAACTCTACGATTCGTCGATTGCATTTTGCAGAAATTGTACTATATTTAAATTAAACAGCATGAATGTGAGAAAGGAGGTTTAAATGGATGGGAAGAGATTCGGAAAATTTATTGCAGAGAGAAGAAAAGCAAAAGGGTGGACACAGGTAATGCTTGCAAAGAAAATTTGTGTGACAGACAAAGCTGTCTCTAAATGGGAACGAGGAGTAGGATTTCCTGACATTAAAACGTTAGAACCTTTGGCATCTGCATTGGATATAAGTTTGAGCGAGCTGATGTATGGTGAAAAACTGGAGAAAATAACTTCCACACATAAACTAGACGAAGTTGTTTCTAATACTATTGATTTGGCTGTTTACCAAAGTGAGATTCACATGCGAAACATGCTAATTGGTATATCAATTACAGCTTTTTTACTGGTGACACTTTTTTTATTAGATTTAGAAAATGGTGTGGGAACATTCTTCTTTATTTGCTTACCATTACTTATATCACTTCTCGGAATCGCAATCATCTGTATTGGTGTACAACGCAAAAAAAGAGATTGCAAATGGAAATGGCATTTTATATTAGGGGGAATACTGGCTTTATTTCCGATAGAATGCTATGTATTAATTTTAATAATTGTTGCATTATGATTCAAAACGAGCAGTCTTATGAAAAGGTATTATTAGTGATACACAAATGCAAAAAGCAGCAATTACAAAAGCTGTAGTAAGAGCTAGCCTAGCGATGGCAGCAGAAGATGCAAGAACGTTATTGGGTTATACTACTGCGAGTGCATGCCTAGAACACTCTTTGCAGGATAATCCTGTAGATGTATCAATCACATCGACAGACCCAATTTCTACTCAAGTTAAAAACTCTAGCGCTTGTAAGGAAATCATTAGTGAATTCAAGTCTTATATGAAAGGTAAAAAACTGTCAGCACGAACGACTAGCGGAAGTACAGCTTTAAATAGTTCGCATGATTTAACTTTAGCTTTTAATAAGGTTAGCTATGTGGCGTCGGGTACGAAAAATAGTAAAGGTGTATGGACATTAAAAATCAAATTCAAGGACACTTATGACTTTGACTGTGATAAGTGGACAAATGTAAAAGGGTTCAGAGCGGCTACTATTAATGGATTAAATAGCTACGGGAAATATGCACAATCAATTGGAGCAGTAGTTCCATATAAAATTCAAATTGAAGTAAGAGCTACATTTTCTGAATAACGTGTAAAACATAATTGCAAAAACACACGCAGCTTTGAAAACTGCGTGTGTTTTGTACTTTAGGTCATTATTAATGTCTTGGCTGCGGTCTTCTCGGCGGTTCGCAAGGGTTGCAGTCACATGGCGGCGGACACGGCTCGCATGGTTCGCAGCACGGTTCACACGGTTCGCATGGGTCACAGCAGGCCGGCTTGCAATCGCATGGATCACAGCATGGATCACAAGACTCTGCCTGTGGCTGCGTGCTGCCTGCATTATTTCCTGAAATGGTTCCAGGGAACAGACTTGGGAAAGTTGTGCAGATGGCATTTTGCTGCAGAGGTGCATCGACGTAACCGGTGGTAAGAACGCAAAGCTGTACCGGTACGACAATTTTCTTTTCACAGGTTAGACAAATGGCAACGATAAGATTTCCGGAAATCTGTCCATTGCAGTCCACGTTCAGATCTCTGCCGCAGTTGTTGGTTGCAAGACGTGCTTCACAGGCGGAATTGCAGAACTCCGTAAAGCGAGGCAGGAAAGCGGTGTCGATAGAAGATGGCATGCAAATTTCAAAGAAGTTGGTCAGTACCATAGGCTGGTTTTGTGAAGCAATGCATACTTCAGTGCAGACAGTGAAACAGGTTTCGTTGTTACAGCTGTCGCAAAGAAGTAAATCCAGCTCGATAATAATATTACCAGAAATAGCAACGCATTGCGTGCCGAATACCGGAGTGCCCATGCACTGCTCATCACAGTCAGAGCTTTCCGCATACATAATCCGCTCGGAATATGTACCATCTGCACCAACCACATTCAGGAAATTGCCCTGTCTGTCTTTTAGGAAAGTAGCGCCGGAAATGCCGGTATCTACATCCAGAGAAAGGTTTCTTGGGTCATCAACATTATCTGGGATAAAAACTCGCTTACACCTGATATCTATGACACGTTTAATTCTGTGTCCGGGTGGAAGACACGGCTGGAAAGTCTGCTCATTAAAAGTTTTCATTCCCTGCAGATTGAATTTTACTGCGTCGAAAACCTGCTGCACGTAGATGGGAGCAGTGACAACGCTGCTCATATCGCCGTCGAACTCACACAAATTATTGGCATTACAACAATTCTGATAGAGGTCCGGTGTTACTCTTGTTCCAAAGCAACTCATAAAATTACCTCCTTGTAGGTTATATAATCTTTCTAGATAAGTATATGATTTGGTCGCGTTTTGTGTTACAATTAAAAAAATGATGGTGAAACGCACATAGCAATATATGCGCAAGGGGAAGAAAAGGAACATAAATGGATAACAATTTGGAAAAAGAGACACAGCCAAGGGATAGCAAAGAGCGGACAGAACAAAAAGAGGCAGGCAGATTTAAAGTTAATCTGGCGATTTATCTGGGCGTCTTTCTGGTATTTGCGTTAATTATATTAGTGACCGGTATTTTAGGTCAGGCCTTTGGCAAAACAGTAGAAAATATTGCCTTGATTGGCATTGCTATTATACTGGTACTATTACTAATTCAGTCGAAAAGGAGTTAATACGATGGTAATTACAAAAGAATTAAATTCTAAAGTCAGAGTAGTGATGGAACAGATTCCATATGTGCAGTCTGTTGCCATTGGAATTTGGGTAAAGGCAGGTGCAGTAGACGAAGAAGCAAAATATGCGGGTATTTCTCATTTTATCGAACATATGATGTTCAAAGGCACTGAGAACAGAACAGCGAAACAGATTGCTGCAGATATTGATAAAATCGGCGGTCAGATTAATGCGTTTACAGGCAAAGAAGCAACCTGCTATTATGTAAAAGCGATTTACAGCAATTATAAGCAGGCGGCTGACGTAATTGTCGATATGCTGTCTTCTTCGCTCTTTGACAAGGCGGAAATGGATAGAGAACGTCAAGTCATCTGCGAGGAAATCAAAATGACTCAGGATGCGCCCGATGATTTGGCTCATGATACCATCACTTCTATGGTGTTTAAAGGTTCCGCCCTGGGAAATTCAATTATCGGAACCCCGGCTTCGTTGGAGAATATTTCAAGAGATGTCATTAAAGATTATTTTAACAGTGAATACACGCGAGACCATATTGTAATTTCTGTAGCTGGAAATTTTGAACCGGATGATGTATGCGCTTACTTCGATGACAAGTTGACTGGTTTGAAAGAATCTAAACCAGAAAAAGAAAGCACTGTTTCTGTCTACACACCAGCGTACAAAGTAATTACCAAGGACATCGAGCAGTCCCATATTTGTCTTGCCGTAAAAGGATTGCCATTGAATGACAGCAGATACTATGCGTTCTCTATCCTGAATAATATTCTGGGTGGCAGCATGAGCTCCAGGCTCTTTCAGAATATCAGAGAGCAGAAAGGCCTTGCTTATTCAGTTTACTCTATGGCAGGCTCTTTCAAAAACGATGGCTATTTTAATATTTATGCCGGTGTCAGCCATGACAAAATCAAAGAAGCCATTGGTGGAATCAGGGAGGAGCTTGCTGAGATTGCAGCTCATGGAGTGACAGAGGAGGAACTGGAATCTTCCAGAGAACAGCTGAAAGCTTCCTATATCTTTGGTCAGGAAAACGTGGCAGGTCACATGTTTAAAAATGGTAAGAATCTGCTTTTGGGGAATCCAATTCTAACTGGAGAAGAGGTCATAGCAGGGTTTAATGCGGTTACTATAGATGATATTGAGAGCGTGAAAAGCTTAATTTGTGACTTTGAAACCTATTCTGCAGCAGCAGTTACCAGAGACGAGGTAAATCTGAAAGGATTTATGGGCAGATAATTTGCGGCGAAAGGAATACTACAAATGAAAATAAAAATGATTTCAGAAAGCGGAAGGCTTCCGAGGTATGAGACAGCAGGCTCTGCAGGATTTGACATCGCTGCTCATTTGAAGGAGCCCATTACTCTGCAGCCAGGAGAAAGGAGCCTGATTCCAACGGGAATTTATATGGAAATTCCGCTTGGATATGAAGCGCAGGTTCGGGCAAGGAGCGGACTTTCTATCAAGAATGGAATCGGTCTTGTCAATGGAATTGGTACCATCGACAGCGACTACAGGGGCGAAATAAAGGTACCGCTGATTAACTGGGGGCAGGAAGCCTTTACAGTAACAGACGGGCTTAGAATTGCCCAGGTTGTGATTTGTAAATATGAACAGGCGGAGCTTGTTCCGGCAGAAACACTTTCAGAAACTGAAAGGGGTGCCGGCGGCTTTGGACATACAGGAGTATAAAGATGTTACATCGTGAAGATTTAGAGAAAAAAGAAGAATTGCTGGCACCGGGAGCCAGTCGCTCTGGCAAATCTAAAGGACGGGATGTTTTTGAAGAGCCTTGCAAATTCCGGACGGAATTTCAGAGAGACAGAGATAGAATTATCCATTCCAAGTCTTTCCGCAGGCTAATGCACAAGACTCAGGTGTTTCTTTCGCCGGAGGGAGACCATTACAGAACTCGTTTGACTCACACTTTAGAGGTGTCTCAGGTTGCACGTACTATCGCAAGAAGCCTGGGTCTCAACGAGGACTTAACAGAAGCAATTGCTATGGGACATGATCTTGGGCATACTCCTTTTGGGCACAATGGAGAAATGGTTCTCAATGATGTGCATCCAGGCGGTTTTAGACACAATGAGCAAAGCCTTCGGGTGGTGGAAGTGCTGGAATCTACCCCAAGCAGAAAAGGCATGAATTTGACCTTTGAAGTGAAAGACGGCATACTAAATCACACAGGAAGTCTTCCAGCGGCGACCTTAGAAGGGCAGATTGTAAAGATCAGTGACAGGATTGCCTACATAAATCACGATATTGACGATGCCGTGCGAAGCGGAGTCATCACTTTGGAGGATTTGCCAAAGGATGCAATCGCCATGTTTGGAAAGGGTCACAGAGAAAGGATTGACTGCATGGTTTCCAACGTGGTGTCCTTTAGTGATGGTAGAGACAAGGTTTCCATGGACGAGGAACATGGTGCGCAGCTTAACCTGTTGCGTAATTTTATGTTTGAAAATGTTTACAGAAGCCAGCGGGTTAAGAAAGAAGAAGATCTGGCAAAAGTAGAGGTTGTTATCAGTTCTCTTTACAATTATTTTCTGCAATATCCGGAAAAACTTCCGGAGGATCACGCACAGCTTCTTGACTGTGATGATATCCACGTTGTAGTAAAAGATTACGTGGCTGGCATGACCGACCGGTATGCACTAAATCTTTACGCTGATTTGTTCGTGCCGAGAGGGTGGAAATAATAACTGATTAAATTTTAGTGTTGCTTTTGCTTGTGGGATAAAGTATAATCTTACTAGGATGTTTCGGGATGTATGGAGGAATAACGTGAGATATATTGGAAGCAAAGTAGCATTGTTAGACAGCATTGAATATGTAATCAAAGAAAATACATCAGGAAACGAGAAAATTTTTTGTGACTTGTTTTCAGGAACAGCATCTGTAGCAAAGCATTTTAAAAATAAATATGAAGTGATTTCTAATGATTTTATGTATTTTTCCTATGTGTTGCAAAAGGCAACAATAGAGAACAACCATATTCCTGATTTTAAAAAATTAAAGAAGATTGGCATTCAAGATCCTTTTAAATTTTTAGAGGAATCAACTTGTAATAAGGTTGAAGAAAACTATTTTATTACGAGGAATTATTCCCCATATGGCGAAACTCATCGCATGTATGTATCAGTGCAAAATGCAATACGAATAGACTATATTCGCTCGACTATAGAAGCATGGAAAAACGAAAATTTATTGAATCAGGATGAGTATTTTTATTTATTAGCAAGTCTTATTGAAGGTGTACCTTTTGTTTCGAATATTACAGGAACATATGGGGCATATTTGAAGAACTGGGATAAACGGGCATACAAAAATTTTGAAATGATAAGACTGGATGTTGAGAATAACGGTCATAGAAATAAATGCTATAATAGAGATGCAAGTGAGTTGATATTAGAGATAAGCGGAGATATTTTATACTTGGATCCACCTTATAATTCTAGGCAGTATGCGCCAAATTATCACTTGTTAGAGACGATTTCAAGATATGATGCGCCAAAGATAAAGGGCGTAACAGGGATGCGCAATTACGACAAGCAAAAATCTGCCTTCTGTATAAAAAAAGATGTGGCGAATGCTTTTGAAGATATTATGAAAAAGGCTGACTTTGAGCATATTGTTTTGAGTTACAGCAGCGAAGGCATCATGAGCTTTTCAGAGATAGAAGAAATAATGAAAAAGTATGGCATTGCAGAAACATATAAAAAATACAATATACAATACAGAAAGTATAAGAGTAAAATAAATAACGAAGAAAAAATTTTGTATGAATATCTTTTTTATATAAGGAAAGAAGTGCAGCGAGAAAAACCAATGCTTATTGCGGAGAACACAATCTCCTATAATTACAAAAGCAGAATGAAACCTTCCAATAAAAACAAAAAATTTATTAAAAGTCCATTGAATTATATCGGTGGAAAATACAAACTATTGCCACAGATTATGCCTTTGTTTCCTAAAGATATCAATCTTTTCATTGACTTGTTTTCCGGCGGGGGTAATGTGGGGATTAATGCAGAAGCGGATAAAATTCTGTGTAATGATATAAATACAAAAATTATTGAGTTATTCAATACATTTAAAAACAGAAGCACAGAAGAAGTATTAAAACAGATTGATTTAAACATACAAAAATATTCACTTTCAAAAACCAATGAGGAAGGTTTTTTGAGATTTAGAAAGGATTACAATAAAACACCGGATCCGATAGATTTGTACACATTGACCTGTTACTCTTTTAATTACCAGTTCAGATTCAATAATAGCCATGAATACAATAATCCTTTTGGGAGAAATAGAAGTCAGTTTTCTGAAAGAATGAGGAATAATTTGATTTCAGTTATGAATCGAATTAGAGAGATTGATATTATATTTTCTAGTAAGGATTTTATGGAATTGGACTTAACAACCCTTGGCCCGCAAGATTTTGTCTACTGTGATCCACCTTATTTAATAACAACGGGAAGTTATAATGATGGAAATCGAGGATTTAAAGACTGGGGAGAAGAAGAAGAGGCTGATTTGTATAATTTATTAGATTACCTGAATAAAAAAAATATTAAATTTGCTCTTTCTAATGTGTTATCTCATAAGGGTCAAATTAACAAAAGTTTATTAGAATGGAGTAAAAAATATCATGTAATTCATTTAAATTACAACTATATAAATTCCAGCTATAATACGAAGAGAGGAGAAAGCGACGAAGTTTTAATTATTAATTATTAACTTCTTGCGCAAAGATATGATTCATATAATACCTACACAAAATATAAAATTCAGAACTTTTGGCTGGGTACAGGATCCAAGTGATTTTAGAAGTTTATGTGATATAGTAGCGATTTTTGACAATATGTCAGAGAAACATTTTGAGCTGAAGACACAGATTATTCCATCTCTAATAGAAGAGCGAGATGGGAAATCTCGTTTTATTGAGGTGCTTAATTCAGAACCATTATGCATCAAATATGCAGATTTAGTTGGAACTTCTTTCTCTCCTAGAAGCATTGCTCGTTGCAATGGGATAATACAGGCATCCATACCAGGACAAAAAAGAGATTTTATCGGAGATTGGCCAGCAGATAATTTTGTGCGCTGGGCGCATGCGTTAGGATTTATTCAGTACGATTATCAGACAGATACATTCGCTATTTCAGATAGTGGTTTAAGACTGTCTCAAGCAAGAACAGCAGGAGAAGAACTAAACGAACAGGAAAATGAAATTCTTCTTACAGCTGTTTTGTCTTATCCTCCAGCTGTGCGTGTTTTAAAGCTATTAGCGGAAGATGAAAATACACATTTAACAAAATTTGAACTTGGAAGCAAATTGGGATTTATTGGAGAAGATGGATTTACTAGCCTTCCTCAGTCTATTTTAATCAGAACACTTGCAATGACAAAATCAAATAAAGAAAAAAATAAAATGAAAACCGACTGGGATGGCTCTTCTGATAAATATGCGAGGATGATTTCAAAATGGCTGGAAAAACTTGGTTTGGTGATGCAGGTTCCCAAACAGGTTTCGGTAAATGTTAACGGACAGGAATTTAGTGAAACTATTGGACAGGCGTACATGATTTCGGCAAAGGGTAGTTCTGCATTGAATCGCGTAGTAGGGCGAAGCAGACATCACAGAATATCAAAAAATGTTTATTATGAGATGATGGCTACGAAGGGAAATGACAGGGAATTATTACGAACTCGCAGAACGCTCGTTCTAAAGGCGATTATGGAAAAAGGAGACTATATTTGTGCATATGAAATTAAAGATTATTTAGCGTTATATAATATAGCTGTTGCAGTTGAAACCATTCAAGATGATGTACGAGGATTAATCAATATTGGATTAAATATTATCATAGACGAAGATGAATTTCTTTGGAATGATAATATCAATGATTTTATTTTACCATTGAATCAAGATTTAACCCGAACAGATTTGTTAGATGTGAAAGAAGAACTTCGTGAGAAACTTACACATCTTTCTCATGAGTATCTGGCATTAATTGATTTAGCCTATGATTCAAGACAGCATAGACTGTTTGAAATGAAAACGATGGAATTGCTGATTGAAGAATGTGGTTATCAGGGAGATCATCTAGGAGGTTCAAGAAGACCAGACGGAATATGCTATACCCATAATCTATATGAAAATTATGGAATTATTATAGATACGAAAGCTTATAAGGATGGATATAACTTGCCAATCACTCAAGCAGACGAAATGGAGCGCTATATTGGCGATAATGCCATACGCGATACTCAAAGAAATCCGAACAAATGGTGGGAGCATTTTTCACAGGACATCCGATTATTCTATTTTATGTTCATTTCCGGTCATTTTAAAGGGCAATATCAGGATAAAATAAATCTCTTGGAATTAAACACCGGAGTTTGCGGTGCTGCAATAGATATAAAGAAATTGTTGTTAACCGTTAATTATTATAAAGCGGGGATAATATCTCATGAGGATATTGCGAGCGATTTTTTTCAGACAACAAATGATGAGGCGGATAATAGTTAGACAGCAATTAAATAACCAGTAATAAAGTACTGTTTACTGAGAATTATTTTGATATTTTGCTAAAAATTTGTCAAGAGTTTTTTAAAAAAAAGGTCAATTGCCAAGGTGAATTCCAGTTTGCCTAAGTAAATGTCAGGTACGCAAGAGTGGAGGATGTAAAAAGCTATG
>NZ_CALPCF010000005.1:0-169827 GCF_943192965.1 Senimuribacter intestinalis | reverse complement strand
CAAAGCATAAGGTCTGCTTTACCAAAACAAGTTTTGGAGCAGGTGAACTCCATTATACGACTAGCGTCTTGCCACTCACTCTGCTCGTGGGACGCTAAAGCATAAGGAGTTTCCATCAATTTCCTTCGGAAATTGGGACAACTCCATTACCAGCACTTTGCGTCGTCGAACTCCTCAAGGGTTGGGTCTACTGGTTCTTCACGAAGCACGGTACGCATATAGCGATTGACTTCTGTCCGCATGTCCTGCCGAGACGCGTCCTCCGGTTTCATCAGCCCATGGGTCACCCAAATCAGATGAATGCCGCGCTTGCGGGCTTCCTCTTCAAAAATGCCGTGATACCCGCTCATGGCTTTGCAGCCCATATGCGCATACATAATAACCATATCACAGTTAAAATATTCGCAGTAGCGCCAAAGGGCCTCGACGCCCACTTCATAACCGCCGTTAGAGCGGTTGCGCATAATCATGTTTTCGTAAAGATGTGCCAGATCATAAATGGCTTTTTCCGGGTCTTCGGTATCAATCGGCTCCATAGAAACCAGACTCAGCATATCTGCCAGAGCCGCAATCCCCCAGCAGTTCTGCAGCCAAATCGGAAAAGCTGTATAATATGCCGCCTGTACACCCCAAGTAATAGCTCTATGTCTGACTTCCTTTGCCACAGGCAGTTTTTTCGCATAACCCTCCTGCGCCAAGGCGGTGATTTTGCGGTCAGTTTCCAGGAATTCCATATTCCGCCCGCCTGCAGCCTGATACACACCGTAGCGATAAAGAGCAAGATTGTCTCCAATGACCTGCGGATACGGTGTTCTGGACATTTCCAGCCATTCCTTTGTCAGCTCGCTCTCTGCGTTAAAGGTTTTCATAGAAGCAAAGAATGCGTTCCAGTCAAAGGTTTCGCCGGTATTTTCCTCTATAAAGCGAATACAGTTTTTAATCTCATCTGCCGCATAATCCTGCACACTTTCCTGGGTATGGCGAATGGGTACTGCCAGCTGGAAAGTCGGAATATTAAAGCGCATGGCTTCAATCCCGTTTCCCATAGCGCTGCCGTCGCAAGTGGTGTTGCACTGTACCGCACATTTGCCAATAAGAGGAAAATCGTCGTCGATGGCAAGACCAAGCTCCGCCGCCGGCATAGGACATACGTCTCCCGGAATGCCGAATCTGCTGGTTACGTCGATATAGTGAGATACGCCGGTCTGATTCATCATGGCGCTGGTATAAATAGATGGAACTTCTACCGACAGCCACCGCAGATTGGGAAATCCATTCATAATCTCACTCATCATATTTTCATCAAAGATAACAATGCGGTCGCTGAGTGCTTTGTCGTTGCCGATACGCGGGTCCGCCTTAAAAATCGTCTCTACCATTTCACACATATCAGTTACAATCAGTCCCAGACCGGTGTGTGCCATTCGAAGCTGCACATCTCGCATGCCTTCTGTATGTCTGTCAAAAAAATCCGGCACCGCCAAAAAATTGAGCATCCAGCGATAACGGAAAAAGCCTTTAATGTTTCTTGGTTTTGCCGCAAACTTAATGAGAACTTTCCAGATTTTCAGCCATTGTGTATAGGCGTACCAAGTGTCTTTAAAGCCACGCCACTCTCTGCGTTTTCTCGCTTTTTTTCCGTCATACAAACTGCCTAGCTTCCTGCCGCCTGCTTCTTTACTCATGTTTCGTCTCCTTTTGACCTGCCAGTTTCTTAATTTCTATACTTTCCACAAATGCCTGTATGCGGGTGCGCAGCTGCCCGCTTTGTCCTACAACATAAGGGTGGTCGATGGAAAGTACAGGATATCCATAGTCCTTACGCATGATGTGGGTCGCTGCAGCCTGCTCGTAGCCCCAGTAATCGCAAAACTTCATATACTGGTAAATAATACCGTCCGCGTTGTACTCCTTCGCCAGTGCATCTATATAAGTTTTTCTCTCGCGAACTTTATCGGTGTTCATGTAGCGAGGACACTGCCCGTGCTCCATGTAATGCCTGCAAATACTTGTCAGTGGATCTTCTTCAGGTTCAATCACAATTTCCTCTCTGCCCGGAAGAGAGCCAAAGCAAAAACGATCCGCCGCCACATAAGCGCCGGCTTCCTCCGCCAGTTTAATTAGCGCCGGGTCGTCGATTTCAGAGCCAGCCATAACGACTCGCACGCGGTACGGAGATTTCTCGTCAGGCTCCCTGCTTTTCAATTCTTCCAAAGTTTCCGTCAGCTTTTCAATCAAAAGATCATGAGGACAACAATAAGTAGCAAGGCACAGCACCGCAAATTCATAACCGGTGATAACCGGATTTTCTGTTTTTCTAAAATCACCAATTTTGCGAATCAGCTCATTTATCTGGTTTTGTGCCTTTACCGCCTGAAACAGCGCAGCGTCAGATACGTCAATGCCAAAAGCTTCGTGAAGCGGAGCAAGTACCCGAAGACGCATTTGTTTTACATAGTGTTTCAGCGCAGTTTCATCTGCTTTCATAGGCACGTCTGCATAGGTGACAAAGAAATGTTCCTTGCTGCAAAGTCCCTGTTTTTCAATATTTTCTACGCACCGATTCATCTGTGCGCAAGCATCCGGGGTCAGCATGCAGTCGAGAAACTCATAGCCGCCTTCTAAAGCTCTTTCCAAATAAGCTCTGCACCCTTCGCAAAGTAAACTGGTCATATAGTAGGTACCCATTTCAATGGACCCAGTCCTAGGCGCACGAAGCCGCACAGCAAAAGTCCCCGGCAAATTGAGCAGCACCTCCGGAATCAATGCGCAGACGCTGCCGATAGCGATATCTCCTCGGCTTTGTGCCTCACGCACCAAATCATTATGACTTTCCTCTAACAGTTTTTCAAAATAAAATAGATGTTTCAGGTCCTTCAAGTCTATACTCCTATCTGCTGCAATGCTCTGGCAGCGCCTTTTACAATTTCCGTATCATCTGGCAGATAGAATACGTTCTCTCCCGCCAGATCAAACTGGCTGAGTTTTCCATCTGCCATAATCTCTGCCAGAACAGGTAACTCATCTATGTGGATAGCTCGCTTGCTTTCCTCAGACAAAATTCTGTTGATGATAACACCAACTTCTTCATACATAACTAGGCGCTCTGCTACGGACTTGATAGTCTGTATGACCTGAATGCCTTTCCTGCTCGGATCGGTGATGAGAAGCAAATGCGTTACTTTCTCCATCACTCTCCTGTTAATCTGCTCAATACCCGCTTCTCCATCGATGACGATATAGTCGAACTCCTCTGACAGCAAGGTTATCACATCTTTCAAATATGTATTAATTTTGCAGTAGCAGCCCGCCGATTCGGGTCTTCCCACTGCGATAAAAGCAAATCCATCCTTTTCGGTCAATGTTTCAAAGATTTTATATCTGGCTTCCCCCAGCAGTTCAATTGCCGCTTTGGTCTGCCCGTCTTCCACAGTTTCCACCACCTCTATACGAATATCGTCGATGGTTTTTTCTGGCTGGATTCCAAGAGCCGTTGCCAGACCCACTGCCGGATCTGCATCGATAGCAAGAATCCGTTTGTCTGGATATTTTTTTGTTAAAACTTTAATCATCGCCGCTGCAACAGAGGTCTTTCCAACCCCACCTTTTCCTGCTACTGCAATGATTTTCGGTTGATGTTTCATAGATTTGCCTCCTTTTGTTACTCTTATCAGTATAGCACAGTGGATACAGAAAGGTCAAAGATTCCTTGGAAATCAGAGAAAGAAAAAGAACTGAAATTCCCTTACGAACATCATTT
This sequence comes from Senimuribacter intestinalis, assembly GCF_943192965.1. Classification (NCBI taxonomy): domain Bacteria; kingdom Bacillati; phylum Bacillota; class Clostridia; order Peptostreptococcales; family Anaerovoracaceae; genus Senimuribacter; species Senimuribacter intestinalis. The sequence goes on along the minus strand of NZ_CALPCF010000005.1, from coordinate 166,067 downwards.
TGATCCGCTTGGATTTTCAGTTCTTTTATGCGCTTCATTATTCTTCATAATGAAGAGACCTCTTCTATACTTAGGCCTGTTAAAATCGAAATTTGCGCAACATCAATTCCTGCCTTTTTTAGTGTAATCGCAATACTTCTCCGCTGCGCATGCAGCTGCTCCTGTTGCACGCTCAATGCCTGCTGTTTAATGTCCAATTCCTGCTGCTGAACATCTAATTCCTTCTGTTGAATGTCCAGTGCCCGTTGTTGAATGTCTAATTCATCCTGTCGGGATTCAACTTCAGCTTCTTTCTTCTGTACATCAGCTTCCTTCTGAGCCAACTCCGCCTTACGCTTTTCCTCTACAAATCGCAGGGTTGCTAAAGCATGCTCTGTCTTAATCTGCTGTTCCCGCATCTCAAAGGCTATCTGATCCTCTGTTAATTCTTTAAACAATCTTTCCGCCATCGTAACAGCCTCCCCTCCTCGCTCTATTAAATCCTGCACATACATCTCCTGCGTCCGATCTCCTGCAAAAAGCATGTACGCTGCCAAACGCTCCAAAGGATCCATTTCCTCTATCGACTTATGCACATCCACTTTCTCAAGCTCCACAAAGTGAATCTCTGCAGTCTCCGACAGCCTAAAATGTTCCTCACTCTCCAAAAAGTAAAAGGTACTATGTAATTTCTTCGTTTGCGGGAGCACATTCCCCTTCACAATTGAAATTACAATACTTTTTTTCATTTTATCATAGTCTTCCCCTTTTTCCAATGATAAGTTAATTAATTTTCCACAGTAAAAAACAGAACGGTCAGCATAGAATTCCAAGTTTCCATTCTGCATTTCAATATCCAACAGCTCTCCCAGACTGGTTTGCGCCTTAATATCCAAAACCGCACCCTTCATATAGGGTTTCTCCCCGTAAATGTATGGGTTCATAATCTGAATAGACTCTATCGGATCTGCCTCTCGTCCCAATATCACGTTGATAATTGCAATCAGTGCCTGCTTATTTTCCTCCGCATCCCTGGAGAAAATATAATGAAATACCCAACGTTCGCTGCGCTCACTCCTCCGGTTGCTTCGCAACCTACGCTGTCCGTTTCGCCTATCCAGCTAAAGCTGGGGCGAAAAGGCAGTCGTCATATAGATTAAAAAATCCTCTTCGTTTATTTTCAAATAGTGATTGTTTCTTCATGTCTAATACCTCCCTCATATGTTATCAACAAAAAAGAGGCAAAAAGAAAAAACAGCCAATATGACTGTTTAGATTGCAAATTCTTTTTTACCTCTATCCTATTTTAGCATAAAACTTCCCCTTTAGCAACTCCCAAAAATGGTTTATTTTCCCTTAATCTCTTGATTCTTCTTTTATTTTCCAAAATCAAATCATGAAAACACCCGCATAGAGATTTAGTCTCCATACGGGTGCTTTCTGTCAGTATATCTATTTTGTTTATGCGAAAGTAATAACTGTACCAGTTTTACCTTCTAATGCGTCAATAGCCTTATCAAGAGAAGTGATGATAGCTTTCTTGTTCGGATATGCTCTGACAAACTTCATCGCAGCTTCTACCTTCGGCAGCATGCTTCCAGGTGCAAACTGTCCTTCTTCGATGTATTTAACTGCGTCTTCCAGATTCAGGTTATCCAAATTCTTCTGATCCGGTTTATTAAAGTTGATTGCAACTTTTTCTACCTCGGTCAGAATCATCAGTACATCAGCCTCAACCTGTTCAGCCAGAAGTTCTGCTGCAAAATCCTTATCGATTACAGCTGCCACACCTTCCATAGAACCGTCAGCATTTTCTACTACAGGAATTCCGCCGCCACCACAGGAAATCACAATAGATGTATCCCATAGTTTCTTTACTGCGTCGATTTCAACAATTTTTCTAGGAAGTGGGGAAGCTACTACTCTTCTGAAGCCTCTGCCTGCGTCTTCCTTCATTGTGTATCCTTTTTCTGCTTCTAAAGCTTTTGCTTCTGCTTCTGAATAGAACGGACCGATTGGTTTTGTCGGGTTCTGGAATGCTTTATCGCTCTTTTCCACAACCATCTGTGTTGCAACAGTCAGAACAGGAAGATTTCTGCCTTTTTTGCTCAGTGCATATTTCAGCGCCTGCTGCAGATGGTATCCAATATAACCCTGAGACATTGCGCCACAAACATCAAATGGCATAGCCGGGGTAACATCTTTTGCTGTCTCAGAAGCCAGCAAAATTCTGCCGACCTGCGGTCCGTTTCCGTGAACCAGACCGATTTCATAACCTTTGCAGCTGATATCTGCAATATATTCACAAGTTTTCTTAACAACTTCAAGCTGTGCTTCAGCTGTCGCTTCGCTCTTTCCGGACTGCAAAGCATTTCCGCCTAAGGCGATCACAATTTTCTCTGCCATATTGTAATTCTCCTAATACTCTAATTTTGTTCTACACTCTGTGTGCCTGTCAATACGCTAAGCATTACAGGTCATCTCTGTTTACAGGGCAAGACATACATCTTGGACCCCCTCTGCCTCTGGATAATTCCGCACTTGGAATTGTCAGTACTTTTACGCCCTTTTTATCGAGCAAATCGTTGGTTACATAGTTTCTCTCGTAAGTAACAACTGTGCCCGGCGCAATGCAAAGGGTATTGGAACCGTCGTTCCACTGCTCTCTCTGTGCAGCCATCATATCGTTTCCGCCGCAGCGAATCAGATCAACTGCAGGCAGATTCAGCACTTTGCCCAGAATGTGGTCTAAGGAATCTGTAACGGATTTGAAGTTTGCTTTTCCGTCTTTACCTAATGTGATTTCAAAGAGCTGCAGAGGTCCTTCGATTTCTGGATGAATGGTAAACTTGTCATAGTCAACCATAGTAAATACAGTGTCCAGATGCATGAACGCTCTTCTCTTTGGAATATCAAATACTAATACTCTCTTGAACGTAGATTTATTCAGCATGTTTTCTGCAAATCTTTCGATCGCCGGCGCTGTCGTTCTTTCAGAAAGTCCAATTGCAACGGTTTCTGAATTAAGAACCAGCACATCTCCGCCTTCGATGGAATACTCGTGGTCATAGTCGTACCATATCTGAGAGCCTTCTGGCGCAAAATCTTTATTGTGCAGGAACATGTACTTCAGAAGCAATGCTTCTCTTCTTCTGGTTAGCGTGCTCATATGGTGGATATTGATACCATTTCCGACACATGCGCCCGGATCTCTTGTAAAGTACAGATTCGGCATCGGTTCCATATAGAACGGATATGAAGAAGAAATAAAATCTGCTAAAGACTTAGTCTGTACATCGATTTCGTCTCTCTTCACGCCCGCAATCAGCTTTGCCACCATGGATTTCTCATCCATGTTAATCAGATAATCGTAAATCGCCTCTCTGACGCCCATGGAATTCAAGTGACTTTCGTCTAAAAATTTGTTCAAAAACTCTGCCTTGACCGCAGGGTCTTTCAGCGCCTTTGCAGTTTCGTCCACATAATAAACAACTTCTACGCCGTTTTCTCTGAGAACCTCCGCAAATCTATCGTGTTCCTGCTGTGCAACTTTTAAGAAAGGAATGTCATCAAATAACAGTCTTTCAAAGTTGTCGGGAACAAGACCTTCTACTTCTTCGCCAATTCTATGAAGAAGTACTTTGTTTAATTTTCCTATTTCAGAATAGTTGTGAATTCCTGGTTTCATAATTCTTTCCCCCAAAATTTTCTTATGAGCCAAACCAAAAGATTCGGCATCCCTCAGGAATAAAACTGCCGCAAGCCGGAAAAGACCCGCGGCAGCAAGATTTATTGTCTTATAAAGATTCCGCTCCTTGAAGCAGAACAGAGCCACAAGGATAACGTATCCCTACGCTGTCCATTTTGCCTAGCTAAGCAAAGTCTGGGCAAAAAGATTAGCCGATTGTAGCAACGATAACAGCCTTAATCGTATGCATTCTGTTTTCTGCTTCGTCAAATACCACGGAGTTCTTGCTTCTGAATACTTCGTCGGTGACTTCGCGGATGTCGTAACCAGCTTCCATCTGGGTCTTTGCCATCTTTGTTTCAAAGTCATGGAAGGAAGGCAGGCAGTGCATGAACAGGCAATCCGGATTTTCGGTTGCTGCCATTAATTCTTCTGTTACCTTGAACGGAGTCAGCAGTCTAACTCTTTCTGGAATTTCTGCTTCTTCGCCCATGGAAGCCCATACGTCAGCATAGATGACATCTGCGCCTTTCAAGCAAGCCGGATCAGATGATACTTCGATAGTTGCACCAGTTTTCTTTGCAACTTCCTGTACTTCTGCGATAACATCCTGTTTCAGTTCTTTTGCCAGCTCGTCCGGTCCGTAAGCAACAAAGTGCATACCCATCTTAGCACAGCCGTACATCCAAGCGTAGGACATGTTGTTTCTAACGTCGCCACTGAATACAACTTTAACTCTGTTCAGCGGTTTAGCGCAATGTTCTTCGATAGTCAAAAGGTCTGCCAGAATCTGAGTCGGGTGGTCAACGTCGGTCAGACCGTTCCATACAGGTACGCCAGCATATTTTGCAAGTCCTTCTACAACTTCCTGGTCAAAGCCTCTGTATTCAATACCATCGTAGAATCTGCCTAATACTTTTGCAGTGTCTTCCATGGTTTCTTTCTTGCCCATCTGGGAGGAACTGGAATCCAGGAATGTAACGCCAGCGCCTTCATCCATTGCTGCCACTTCAAATGCGCATCTGGTTCTTGTGGAAGTTTTCTCAAACAGCAGAACAATGTTCTTGCCTTTCAAAATCTGATTGCAGATACCAGCTCTTTTCTTTGCCTTCAGGTCATGTGCCAGGTCAAGCATGTATCTGATTTCTTCTGGTGTGAAATCCATAAGTGTTAAGAAACTTCTTCCTTTTAAGTTTACTGCCATTGGTGTGTTCTCCTTTTCATTTCGTTAAAAATCGTTCATATCAGATAGTTTAACTCTCTTTACTAAAAATGATACTATATTTGTCAAAAAATTAAAGTACCAGCACTTTTATTTTTTAAAGTACCAGTATATTCCAAAAACTACTAAAATCAACCAACCCCGTGATTGAACCGTTTACAAACAATCAAGCATTGTTATTATACGTAAGAAAGCGCCGCCAGCTCAAATATCAGTCTGGCGACGCTTTATCGCAAAATCAAAAAATATCAGTTATAAGGAAGTCCTCTGCGCAAGGTTTGTAATAATCTCAATCAAATTCTCCATTCCTAGCTTGATTCGTGCCTTGGTTTCAAAAGAGTAATTAAGGCGTATGCAGTCTCTGCCGCCATTTTTGTTAGGATAAAAAATGTCTCCAGGCACGATAGAAATCCCGCAACGCGTACAGACAGCCGCAACCTCTTTGCCGTCTACACCTTCCGGCAGATGACACCACACATATACACCGCCCCGCGGTTTTTCATAAGAAAGCCCCAGAGGCACCAGCCGATCTAAGAATCCGCACATCAAATCCCGCTTCTCCCGGTTCAGTTCTGTAATGCGCCTTGCATTTTCATAAAATTTTCCACTGGTAATGTACTTGGCAAGCAGCTTCTGGGTAATCCAGTCCAAGGTCATTACGCGAATGGACACCAAATAACTTAGACTCTTAATCAGCTTTTCCGGTGCCACGACAAATGCCATGGAAAGTCCAGGAATAAAGGTCAGGGAGAAAGAGTAAATGTAAATTACATTTTCACTCCTATCCATAGCTTTCAGCGTCGGCATGACATCATCTTCAAAGGCTAACTCTGACGCAGCGTCCTCCTCTACGATAGGCAGTCTATACCGATTAGAAATCTCCAGCAGCTTTTTTCTTCGCTCTACCGACAAAATGTTTCCGGTCGGATCATGATAACTGGAATTGACATAGATAAACTTCGGTCTATGGGTTTCAATGAGCGCTTCCAAGTGATCGCAGACAATACCGTCCTGATCCACCGGCACTGTAACTGCCTTGCAGCCTGCCAGCTTGATCACCCGATAAACATCAGGCGATACCGGCTCCTCCACAATAACCCTGTCACCCTCTTTCAGCATAGCGGTTACAATAAAGTCCAGCGCCTGATTGGTTTCCGACAAAATCTGAACCTGATTGAGCCCAGCCTTAATACCTTTGGTACGCAGATAAGATATCACCCTTTGCCGCAGTTCCAAATCGCCCTGATAAGGCGTCAAAAACGAGGATTTTCCTCCCTGCTCATTTAAAATCGCTGCAAAATCCGCCGCAAGATTCGCCTCATCATATACTGCCGGCGGCAAACCGGTTGCAAAAGAAATGTTATTTGCATCGGAACTTCTCTGAAAAATCTCGTCAAAGGTTCGTTCCATATCCTGATACTCATCTTTAATCACCGCACTCCAATTAACCTTTTTACGAACATCCGGCTCGTAAAAATCTTTACTTTGATAGGCAACGCGGTACCCTACGCCGCGAACAGACTCCACAATTTCTTCATCCTTCAGGGCAGTATAGGCTTTGATAATGGTATTTCTATGTACTCCCAGCATCTGAGCAAAAGCACGCTCTGACGGCAGTACAAAGCCGTCAGGCATTTGTCCGCTGATAATCTTTTCCTTGATCTGATCTGCTATCTGCCAGTAAATTGGCGTTCTGCTCTCCCTATCTACAATCACCTGCATGGATTAGAACTCCTTCTTCCCGTGAAACTGATAATAACACACCTCAAGTCTGCCATTGTAAAGCTTACGCCTGCGGTCTGCAGGTCTTCCCAAAGTCTTCTCCTCCAATTTCTTATCTGTAGTCACCAGAAATAGTGACCAAGTCGGATTTGCTTTAAAAAACTCGCTGTATTTCCGGTAAATACTCTCAATTTGCTTCTTCTCACCGATTCGCTCACCGTAAGGCGGATTGGTAATAATAATGCCTCCGGTTTCTTTTGCTACGAGTTTCTGCATAGGCATCTGCTTAAATATGATGCAGTCATCCACACCCGCTTCGATGGCATTTTCCTTAGCGCTTGTGATGGCTTTTTCGTCCACATCAAAAGCAAAAATCCGAAGCTCGCTGTCATAATTTATAGCACCGAAAGCCTTTTTTCGCTCTTCTTTCCAGACTTTTGAATCAATCAACTCCCAGCCTTCCGCTGCAAAGGTCCGATTAAGTCCCGGCGCAATGTTTCTGCCGATCATAGCAGCTTCGATGGGAATTGTGCCGCTGCCGCAGCATGGGTCTACCAGCAATCTGCCTTCACGCCAAAAGGACAATTGCACCATAGCCGCCGCCAGCGTCTCCTTGATAGGCGCTGCCACATCACGCACGCGATAGCCTCTCTTATGCAGACCTGCGCCGCTGGTATCCACCGTCAAAGTCACATGATCTTTCAAAATTGTTACTTTTACGGTGTATTCTGCGCCGGTTTCCGCAAAATACTCCGCCATATAGTATTCCCTGAGCCGCTCTACAATTGCCTTTTTTACAATACTCTGGCATGCAGGAACACTGTGGAGTTTTGATTTCACCGATGTCCCTGTCACCGTAAATTTTCCATCCAGGGGAATCAGCTGTTCCCAAGCAAGCCCTCTGGTCTGCTGAAAAAGTTCCTCAAAGGTCACCGCATTAAATTCCGCCATTTTAAGCAGCACCCTGTCCGCGCTGCGAAGCCACAAATTGCTGCGCACGATCGCCCGTTCATCGCCCAGATAGGTAATTTTTCCGTCTTCTGATTTCAGAATCTTATACCCTAAATCCTGTATTTCGCGTTTTACCACCGCTTCAAGTCCAAAAGTTGCGGTTGCGATTAATTCCAATTTCATATGTATTCTGTGCTCCTATCTTCATTCTTTTGCCGCCACGTCATCAGGTCTGCCTTGTGCGCTTACCGTGCATGTCTGTATCGTCCTCAGATTGTCGAAAAAACTCTCAAAACCAAAGAATGAAAGTTTTTTGCCAATGCCGCTAAGTCGTATAGTCACTATTTCTATGATACTCGTTTTTTGTGGTGGTGTAAAGCAAAATTGACGATATGATAAAAGACGTATCCCCTGCGTTTATGCTATTATGCGCCTATGATACAAAAATGCATTAAGAAAGAAGGGATTTATATGTACAAAATAAAAACACAACTTTTCGTATTCATTCTAAGCCTGCTGCTGGTAATCGGGCTTACGCTGCTGCTCTGCCTGATGCAGCTGACACCGGCGCTTCAGCTTTTGTTGGGATTTATTGACGCAACCTGCGCTATCTGTCTAAGCCTCTGCCCTGCTGCCATCGCTAAAAAGCTAGGCTGGGAAGAATAAGATTCCGTTGACACAAACCGCTTGTTCCCAATATAATAAATACAATGAAATCTTTTATCCGAAACTTGAAGGAGGCTTTTTATGATATCCAAATATGGAATCTTCTGCAAAGTCATAGAGTGCGGCAGTTTTACCAAGGTAGCAGAGGAAATCAGCTACTCTCAAAGCGCTATCAGCCAATCGGTCAAGTCACTGGAGCAAGAACTCGGCACTACCCTTGTGACCCGCGAAAAAGGTGGTATCAGGCTTACCCGTGACGGCCAAGGATATTTCCCCTATCTGCAGGAAATTTACAATGCAGAACAGTCTCTTGAACGAAAATATTCCGAAATGCAAGGGCTTGAAAACAGTCTGATCCGCATTGGCACCTACACTAGTATCAGCCGATATTATCTGCCGCTGGTCATGAAAGCCTTTAAGGAAAAATATCCGACTGTTAAATTCGAGCTGCATCAAGGTGATTATGAAGATATTATCCAGCAGGTCAAAAATCGCCAGGTTGATTTTGGCTTTACTACACCGAGTGCAGCTTCGGGCTTACCAATTAAGACATTCTACAAGCAGGAACTTGTTGCCATTCTGCCTGCGGGCCATCCATTAGCTGAGAAAAAGACTGTAACCTTAGCAGAGCTTGCTACAGAACCCTTTATTATTGATGACGAAGGCAAGTTCAGTCTCCCGCTTCATTTTTTCTCAGAAGCAGGACTTATACCAAACATTGAATTTCACCTTTATGATAACAACAGTATTATCATCATGGTCGAACAGGGACTAGGCGTATCCATCATAGATCGAGTATTCCTTGCCAATACAAACGCTAATATTGTTATACGAGAAATCGAGGAAAAACCTACTCGTCTTTTGTCTGCCTGCTGGCATAACTGGGATACGATGCCTCTTGCTGCAAGAAAATTTCTCAAATTTTTTCTGTCGCAGCCGGAGTTTCAGGACACTCCAAAATGACCCTGTATTGAAATTCAGCTAACGAAAGGGGACAATCTCATTTCCTTACTTTTGAGACTGTCCCCTTGCAGTAAAAATGATATTGGGCTAAAAAAGGTCCAAATCAAATGTCGGGATGAAGTTCAATCAGATTTAATCTGATTGAATCTGATTGAATCTGATTGGTATGCGGTAGTTCATGCTGCGGAGAAACCGGCGCGCCATAATCGCAGGATTTTTTTGTATATCCGGCGTTTACCCCATGGAAACCGCCATATTCAAAGCGTTTTTTTGTATACATGGCGCCAGCCATTCGCCAAACGCCATATTGGGATTCATTTTCTAAAAAACTGGCGTGCGCCTGCCGCCTGATACGTGCTTTTTTGATATTTTACTGTAGGATGCTAAAGTTTTTTCGACTATCTGAGCTGCATTTCTTTCTGCTGCCGCCATTTTTTCTAAAAAAGCTTTTCTATCTGGCACTTTCTCATAGGTCCGCGCCATGTATACAGAAATCAAGGTCAAATATGGCGCGTGACAAATCCTCGGTATAGCTTGATTCTTATTTTATTCCCGTACACAAACCTGTCAAGCTAACTGCTTCAAGCAAGCACTGGCCTAAAGCCGAAAAAAGCTGTCTCATTTTATATTGAGACAACTCTTCTCGATTTTTATGCATTTATTTTAATCCTTAAGATTTGGATTACTCCGTGACTGCAGTAAATTGCCCAAATTTTCTCTTGAAATCGGTTGAATTTCCACCATGTCTGCCAGTGTCGGACAGATAGCAAAAATGAATGCCATCATCCCATCAATTGCAGCGCTGTTTTTCTTTCGTTGTCATTATCATATCACAACTATTATATTAAGTAAAACGAATGATTCTTATTTTATCATAAGTATCACTTATGATAAGAGCACAAAAAATCCCGTACAAAGCTGCGCCGCAAAGAGGCGGTGCAGATCCGTGCAGGACTTTTGGATAAACGTGATTTACTCTGCAAATTGGGACAACTCCATTATACGACTTGTGCCTTGCCAATCACTTCATTCTTGGGTCACAAAAGCATAAGGAGTTTCCATCAATTTTCTTCGCAAATTGGGACAACTCCATTATACGACTTGTGCCTTGCCAATCACTTCGTTCTTGGGTCACAAAAGCATAAGGAGTTTCCATCAATTTTCTTCGCAAATTGGGACAACTCCATTATACGACTTGTGCCTTGCCAATCACTTCGTTCTTGGGTCACAAAAGCATAAGGTCTGCCTTGCCACTCGCGATTCCTCTCGTGGGGCAGAACCATTATAGATAAGGCGCTCTCCTATTGAGGGAATTGCCTTCCAGCGATTCCAGTTCATTGAGTGCTTTACCTGTGCCAATGGCAACACAAGAAGTCGGGTCGTCAGCAATACGCACCTTGATCCCAGTACGCGCTTCGATACGCTTGTCAATGCCGTAAAGCAATGCGCCGCCGCCGGTGATGACAATGCCAGAGTTACTGATATCTGCAGCCAGTTCAGGCGGTGTCTGCTCCAGCACACTGTGTGCTGCTTCGCAGATTGTATGAAGCGGCTCTTCCAGCGCTTCCATAATCTCTTCGGAGCTAACTTCAACAGTCTTTGGAAGACCGGTTACCAAGTCTCTGCCTCTGCATTCCATCGTCATATTCTCTTCTCTTGGATACGCAGTACCGATAGTCTTTTTGATTTCTTCCCCGGTTCTCTCCCCAATGTACAGCTTGTGTACTTTTCTCATATATTTAATAATGGAGTCATCGAACTTGTCCCCTGCAATCTTAACGGAAGTGCTTGCAACAATGCCGCCAAGAGAAATAACAGCAATATCCGTCGTACCGCCGCCGATATCGATGACCATAACACCGTCAGGCTGTGAAATGTCAATACCTGCACCGATGGCAGCCGCAACCGGCTCTTCCATCAGATACACATCCTTGCCGCCTGCCTGCGTTGCCGCTTCTCTGACCGCTCGCTTCTCAACTTCTGTCACGCCGCTCGGTACGCAGACCATAATTTTAGGCTTGAAAAATCTGCCGCTGCCGCAGGTCTTTTTTATAAAATATTTCAGCATTCTTTCTGTAATATCATAATCAGAAATCACACCGTCGCGCAGCGGTCTTACCGCAATGATATTAGCAGGCGTTCTTCCAAGCATCTGTCTTGCCTCTTCACCCACTGCCAAAATATCGTCTGTATCCTTATTAATTGCCACAACAGAAGGCTCATTGAGCACGATTCCTTTATTTTTTATATATACTAAAACATTGGCTGTCCCTAAGTCTATTCCTACTTCACTTGCCATTTGCATACTCCTTTTCTCTAAAATCTACCTCTCCGCGATTATTTCTCTATAGCATTTGCAGACAAAGCCAACAATATACGCCAGTCAAATAAATTCTACGAAGAATCCAAAACGATATATGCAAATATTATATACAATTTTTGAAGTTTTTTCAATGCAATTGCACATATTTTCCATCTTAAGATTCATTAAGATTCTGCTGCAGCATTTAAAGGGCATATTTGTGCCTGTATTCCCTGAACATTTCCTTAAATGCAGGATCATCCATCGTCTTCAGTTTCCCCAAATACTGATGGGCAGCAAAGGACGATTGAGAAAGTTCAATTACTGCAACGCCAATATTTGAGCAGTGAGCGGAAACTCTGGCATAATTGGTCATGATGTCAGAAAGAACAAAGCCCTGCTGAATAGTGCAAACCCCGCTCTGCAGACGCGAAATATGATTTTGCTTCACCTCTTCTGCCAAATCTCCGATGACTTCCTCCAGCGGTTCCACCCTATATGCTGACTCCATATCATTTCCGTCAAACGCTATAATTGCAAGCCCCATAATCTCACGAATTGCTGCCGTAGCAGTTTCAAGCTCATGTCTGCCGCTTTCTGAAAGGACAAGTTTTTTCTCTTTCATTTCTTTTGCTGCTTCCATGATATGCACCGCATGGTCGCTAATTCGTTCAAAATCTCCAATCACATGAAGCATTTTGGATATAGAATTACTATCTGCATCAGATAAAGCACAGGCTGACAGCTTTACGAGATAAGAGCCAAGCCGATCTTCATAGATATCTGCTTCTTTTTCCAGCTTAATGACCTTTTGCGCCTTTTTCTCGTCATAATGAGAAAATAGTTCCATGGCATTAAGAATTGATTCTTTTGCGATATGTCCCATTTCTATGGTTATCTGTCCGCATTCCTGCACTGCAATAGACGGTGTATTTAAAAGTCTTTCATCAAGAAATGCAATTTCAGTCTCCGGCTCTTCCTTGATACTGCGTTCTGCAATCTTTACAAGAAGCTTCGTAAACGGCAGCAGGAGCAGCGTAGTTGTAATATTGAAAATACTGTGCACCACCGCAATACCCGCAGGACCAATTACCTCTGTCAGAAACGGCAGTTCTACCAGATAGTGAGCCACAAAATAGATAAGCAGACAAATGGCAGTTCCTATAATATTAAATGAAATATGAATCACTGCAACCCGCTTTGCATTGCGGTTTACGCCGATACTGGATATCAGTGCCGTTACACAGGTACCGATATTTTGACCCATGATAATAGGGATTGCCATTCCGTAGGAAATACTGCCCGTCAATGACAGCGCCTGCAAAATACCCACCGATGCCGATGAACTTTGAATCACTGCAGTCAATAAAATACCAGTTGCAATTCCCAGAATCGGATTGGTAAATGCGGTTAAGATTGATGTAAATTCCGGCATATCTTTCAAAGGGCTTACCGCACCACTCATAAAATTCATACCGTACATTAAGATTGCAAATCCTACAAGAATGCTTCCGATATCTTTCTTCCTGCTGTTTTTCGCACTCATCATCAGAATCACACCGATCAACGCCAGTACCGGCGAAAAGGATTCCGGTTTCAGTAGCTTTATCAGCACATTATCACTTTCTACACCGACCAGACTGAGAATCCACGCCGTAATAGTAGTGCCAATGTTCGATCCCATAATAACGCCTACGGTAGAAGCCAGTTCCATAATGCCAGAGTTCACAAGCCCCACCAGCATAACGGTTACAGCTGAAGAACTCTGAATTACCGCCGTGATACCGATTCCCAGAAACAGGCTTTTAAGCGGGCTTGCTGTCATCCTCTTCAAAATGCCCTCCAGCTTACCGCCTGCCAGTTTTTCAAGCCCAGATGACATCAGGCTCATTCCGTAAAGAAACAGCGCCAGTCCGCCGAGCAGCGAAATCAGCGAAAATATATCCATAAATATCCCTTCCTCTCTATCTCATATTCTGTTTAAAATTGTATCGAAATATGTGTACCAACGCCGAGTCTGCTTTCTATTTGAACCTGTGCCCCATGATATGCTGCGCCGTGTTTGACAATGGATAGCCCCAGACCTGTGCCGCCGATTTCTTTAGAATGGCTCTTATTGACTCTGTAGAATCGCTCGAAGATTCGCTCCAGTTCATCTTCTGCAATTCCAATACCAGTATCTGACACCGATACGGTTGGTCTTCCATCCTTTTCCATAACAGAAACCGTCACGCTGCCACCCTCTCGATTATACTTTATCGCATTGTCGCAGAGATTATAAATCATTTCTTCCACAACCTGCATGACAGCCTCAATATAAAGGGATTCTCCAATAAGTTTCAGCTGAATCTTCCTGTCTTCTGCGGCTTTATCCAAATGGCTCAGCACGTTTTGACAAAGCAGGTACAAATCAATCTGTTCTTTCTTTTCGGTAATCCGACCTTCGTCCAGCTGGGACAGTTTGATGATATCCTCCACCAGCATAATCAGCCTCTGCGCTTCATCATAAATTCGGCCGGCAAACCGAGGAATGTCCTCTTCTTTCACCATGCCGGCTTTTATAATTTCCGCAAAACCGCTGATGGAGGTCAGAGGTGTTTTTAGTTCGTGGGACACATTAGCAGTAAATTCTTTACGAAATTCCGCCTCCTTAGTCTTTTCGTCCACATCAGTCTCTAGCCTGCTAATTCTGCTGTCAAGAGCCTGCTTCTGTTCCGCAATACGCCGCACCAAAGGGCGCACCTCCGCATAAGTTTGCGCTTCCTGCGGATGTGCTAAGTCAATCTGATTCAGCGGTTCTACAATTCTTCTGGCAATCCTCGCCGCCAGCATGGCGGACAGCAGCACCGCCATGAGTAAAACAATCAAAATAGGCTGCAGCATGCTTAAAATCAGCGTAAAAATTGTAAACTGCACCTGAGAAACCCGAAGCACACTGCCATCGGACAACTTAACAGCGCAGTACATGGTTTTTTCCGCCAATGTCTTAGAGTAACGAACCGCTTCTCCATAGCCTGACTTCTCCGCTTCTTTTACCTCAGGCCTGTCTTTATGGTTTTCCATCTCCTGTTTCCCCGCAGAAGAATCGTATTCCACTGTTCCATCTGCGGCAATCAGAGTAATTCTGTGATTTTCCGCAAGGCTCAATCCGTCAAAATAACCAGTACCACCTGTTTCTAAGGCTTGCGCCACAAGGCGGCTCTGCATGCGCAGCTCCTGCGCATACTGCTCATTATACTGCAGATACAGTGCGCCTAAAATAAGCACCAGACATGATATCCAGACCAGGATTGCCACCGAAAAAATCCCTCTGAAAATTCTATTCTTCATCCTTTACCTCTCCAATTTTATAACCCAGCCCCCTTACGGTCTCGACGTAATGTCCGCAGGCGCCTAATTTCTGGCGCAATGACCGGATATGTACATCTACTGTTCTATTTTCTCCATCAAAGCCGTATCCCCAAATCCTGGATAGCAGCTGATCTCTGGTAAACACATGCCCTTGCTGCTTCATCAGCAAAGCGAGAAGTTCAAACTCTTTCAGCGTCAGCGCTGTCTCTGTTCCATCTACTGAAACGATGTGTTTTGACACAGAAAGAAAAAGATTGCCGATTCGATACTCTTCCTGCTTATCCAAAGCAGATGCTCTGCGTAGAAGCGCTCTGATGCGTGCAAGCAGTTCCATCATGCCGAAAGGTTTCGGCATATAATCATCTGCACCGTAATCCAGTCCAATCACTTTGTCATATTCCGTTCCCTTTGCTGTCAGCATCATGACAGGCATTCTGGCAGTTTTCACAGATGCGCGCAATCTTTTTAAAACAGATAGTCCGTCTTCTTCGGGCAGCATAATATCCAGCAGAATCAGCTGAGGAAGTTCCTGCTCCATCGCCTCCCAAAACAGAGACGGCACAGCAAACCCCTTTGCCGCATAACCTGCATTATTTAATGTATACAGCACCAGTTCACGAATGCTGTCATCATCTTCTACCAAATAAATCATCTCGCAGTTCTCCTTTGCTTCAAGTCTACTATAAGCCTGCTTAAAAAGCCAGAATTTTAATGTTAAATTCATGTTAAGTTTTCCCGCAAAACCAGAAAAGATACAAAGCCAAGTTTCAGTTAAGTATTGACTTATTCTCTTGCGGCGATATACTAAAAGTATCATAACTTAAAATAATAGTTTATATCCGTTCCATGATTTATCATTATATAAATGCAATTTTAGACAAGGCAAGAAAAGGAGGCACCCATGCAAATCATCCAATACGAAGTTTTACTGAAAGTCTTAGAAAGCGGTACATTGACTTCTGCTGCCGAAGAACTTGGCTATAGCCAGTCGGGACTGACCCGCATGCTAAATTCCCTAGAAGCAGAACTCGGCTTTCCGCTTTTAGTTCGGGATCGCCGCGGCGTGCGTCTTTCTGCGGAAGGAAAATTGGCTCTGCCCCATATTCAGGCGCTCCTCAATGAACAGCGCCGCCTGCTGCAATGTGCCGCAGAAATTAAAAATCTGAACTTAGGGCTGATTACCATCGGCACCTTCAACAGTGTATCAGCACAGTGGCTGCCTGGTATCATCAAAGAATTTACAGAGCTGCATCCCGGTATCCGTTTTCAGCTGCTGCATGGAAACAACGATGAAATTGTAGAATGGGTACAGAATAATCAGGTAGATATCGGATTTACTCGCTACCCTACCGCCGAAGATTGCTGCGAAGTATTTCTCTATCAGGATCCTATCGTCGGCGTATTTTCTGCAGAAGCCCCGCAGGTAAATCAAACATATTTTTCTTTAGAAGAGTTGAAAACACTTCCTTACATTGCTTTAAACGAAGGCGTTGACGATGAAATTACAGAAGTTCTTACGCAAAGCGGCATTACCCTTAATCCTGCCTTTATCGAAAGCGACGACCATGCAGTCATCGCCATGGTAGAACAGGGACTCGGTACCAGTCTGATGTCCCAAATGATGCTCCGCGGTTTTGACAGAAAAATTATTGCCGTTCCTTTAGCCCCGCCCAGATACCGCCAAATCGGTATGGCATGCAAAGATCTCTCTCTGCTGTCGGCTGCTGCCGCAGATTTCTGGGCTCACATACAAAGATGGACAGAAAAACTCTAACCTCTGATAGGCTTTGGTCCAGCTGCCTCCCGTTTCTTTCTATTGATTGGCAACCACTTTCCATCAGCGGCTTTATAATCTGAATTCTTTTGCATATCCCTTCTCTTCCCTGCATATATTGGTTCTAACTTGAGTTTAAGGAGCGGTGTTTATTATGAAGGATTACATAGAGGAGAGAGTACTTTCGCTGGCCAACTACATTATTTCGACCAATTCGACAGTCAGAGCCGCTGCAAAAGAATTCAAAGTCAGCAAAAGTACTGTACACAAAGACGTTACAGAAAGGCTGCAGGAAATCAGTCCTTCGCTTGCCGCACAGGTAAAAACCGTACTGGACGTCAATAAAGCCGAAAGACATATACGAGGCGGTCTTGCCACCAGAGAAAAGTACAGTCATCAGGATGAATAACATAATTGGATAATCTTTTAAATCATGCCCACCCTTCAAAAGGGTGGTAAAAAGCCTAAATCCCTGTTAAGGGATTTAGGCTTTTGTCTACAGTCAGAGCAGGGATTTCCTGCTTTTTTATTATTTAATCTTTAAAACAAATCACTATGTGAGCCTGTTCGGATTAGTCTTAGTTCTAATGTATCCTGCACAATTTTATAGACTAATAACCAGTCCGGTTGAATATGACACTCTCGCATTCCTTTATAGTACCTTGAGTTAACTAACGCATGATCGTGATAGGACTCCGGTAAAGGTTGTTCATTTCGTAAAAGATCTATTACTTGAATCATTTCTTTAAGGTCACAACCTCTCTTAGCTGCCAACTTATAGTCCTTTTTAAATTGTGCAGTAAATTTGACATTAAGCATTCAAAGCCTCCATCAAATCTTCCATATTATCATAAGGACCATAAACTTCTCCATTTTCGGCTGCTTCCATTGCCGCATAGGTAGTATCATTTGGTTCTACAACTTTTACCGGAAAAGGTAACCCATGGTGCATTAGTGCCTGCCGGAAAAAAAGTCCTGTAGCTGTACTTAAATCTAATCCCAAGGTTTTAAATAACTCATCTGCCTGCGCCTTTAGCTCTGGCTCAATGCGTAATGTTAAATTACATTTCTTCGCCATAAAAACACCTCCCTTGATATATTCTTATTATATGCTTATTTCTATTATATTTCAAGTGCATTGCACATAAAACGTTCCTCTTGCTCACCTAGAACACGTCCCATAATTAAAATTTCACCGCTGCTGCGATAAATTCTCTGAACAGCGGATGTGCATTATTGGGTCTTGACTTAAATTCCGGATGATACTGGACGGCGACAAAGAACTTTCTGTCTCTCAGTTCCACTGCCTCTACCAGTCTGCCATCAGGGGAAGTGCCAGCTATCGTCATTCCCGCTGTCTCCATTTCCTCTCTATAAGAATTATTGAACTCATATCTGTGGCGATGACGTTCGCTGATTTCAGATGTGCCGTAGGCTTTTTCCAGCACAGTGCCCTCCCGGATTTTGCAAGGATAAGCGCCAAGACGCATAGTACCGCCTTTAGGAATATTACCCTGCTGATCCGCCATCAAGTCGATAACATTGTGGGCACCGTTTTCTGCAAATTCTCCTGAATCCGCATCAGAGTAGCCGAGAACATCTCTAGCAAATTCAATTACTGCCGTCTGCATGCCAAGACAAATGCCAAGGTATGGCACATTCTTTTCTCTTGCATATTTTGCTGCCTGGATTTTACCTTCAATACCACGATTACCAAAACCGCCCGGCACTAAAATCCCATCAACATCGCCTAATACCAATTCTGCGCTTTCACAAGTTACATCCTCCGCATCAATCCACTTGATATTGACGCTGGCATCATTCTCATAACCTCCATGGCGCAAGGCTTCAGCAACAGAAAGATATGCATCGTGCAATTTTACATATTTACCTACCAGACCGATAGTCACAGACTTGCTTCTGTTCTCAATCCGTGTCAGCATTTTGTTCCAGTCTTCCATCTCACATGGACCAGCGTTAATTCCAAGCTCCCTGCAGACGATCCAGCTGAGTCCTGCCTTTTCCAGCATCACAGGAGCTTCATATAAAGTCGGCAAAGTCATATTTTCAATGACGCAGTCCTTTTTCACATTACAGAACAGTGCGATTTTATCGATGATGTCCTGGTCTACCGGCTCGTCCACCCGCATTACGATGATATCCGGCGAAATCCCCAGCGCACGCAATTCCTTAACCGAATGCTGAGTCGGCTTGGACTTGTGTTCACCGGAGCTTTTGATATACGGCACCAAGGTCACATGAATAAAGATGCAATTCTCCTTGCCCACTTCCAGAGAAACCTGACGAATCGCTTCCAGAAACGGCTGGCTCTCAATATCCCCTACAGTTCCGCCAATTTCAGTAATAATTACATCGGCTAAAGACGTTTCTCCAACATTGTAAATAAACGATTTAATCTCGTTAGTCACATGAGGAATAACCTGTACAGTGCTGCCCAGATAATCGCCATTTCTCTCCTTGTTCAGCACATTCCAGTAGACTTTTCCTGTAGTCAGGTTGCTGAACCTATTCAGGTTTTCATCGATAAACCGCTCATAATGTCCCAGGTCCAGATCCGTCTCAGCACCATCTTCAGTGACAAAAACCTCTCCATGCTGATAAGGGCTCATGGTGCCCGGGTCGATATTGATATAAGGATCCAGTTTCTGTGCCGCCACCTTCAGACCTCTTGCTTTCAAAAGCCGACCTAAGGACGCCGCCGTAATTCCCTTTCCAAGTCCGGATACAACTCCGCCTGTCACAAAGATATATTTTTTCATAGCTACACTCCTTCCAAAAAAACAAAACGCAAAAACTAAAAAAAATAAGGCATCTGGCTTTTTAGTGAGAAGGATACACAAGATCCCGAAACTCTCTAAAGTTCGCCATCTTCTCCTTATTTCTGTTATGTCTTTGCGCAATTTATAAAATAATATTACTGAAATATTATACGACTTTTACAGGAAAAAGTCCAGCAGTTTTTTTATAACCGCGCGGTCTTCTTCCTTTCAGCCATATATAAGGCGGCTCTCAAACAAAGTCTAATTTTATTACATCAGAAACAGCTGCGCCGATGCGCCCGAAAACTTTTTCCCGCTCTGATAAAGATAAGACACTGCCATAGACTTGATGCCTTTGCGAAGGATATTTGCTCTATGCCCCGGAGAATTCTTCCACTGCTCGAAATATGCACGTGCTGCTGCAACCGGATCATTAAAGGAGTTGGAGCGCCATGCCAAATTTTCGCCGGTGCCGTTATAGTCAAGATTCAGCTCCAAATCTGTGTAGACGGAATTGAAAGCAGCTTCTTTTCCATATTTATTATAGCGCATGTGTCCCATCTGCTTATATGCCCAGGCTTCATATGCACGTATGTCTGTTGCCGCCTGAAGGTGATATGCGTACTTCAAAGAATTCAGCCCATTCTTTTTTCTCAGGTCATTGACCAGTCTGAGCATTTCCTTCTGGTAGGCTCTGTCAAACTCAGTTCCTACCGTTACCAAGCAGGATGTGGTAACGCCATTATGCGCTTTTGCCGTAATCCTTACAATCCCTTTTCTCTTAGCAGTGACCTTGCCCGAGGTACTGACTGTTGCAACCGTACAATCGGAGCTTGACCAGCGGACAGTTTTAGCCGGCGCCTTCGCACTCACCGTAGCCTTCAGTACAAAGGAGCCGTTTCCATAAAGGCTCTTCGTCTTTCTGCTGAGAGAAATCCTTGTGACTACGCCGGTTTTAGCAGAAACATTGCTGCTAAATGCTGAAACCTTTCCGGAATCAACTGCACGAATCTTGTACCTATAAGTTGTATTTTGGGATAATCCTGTAAAAGTCACTGCTGTTTTTTCAGTAGTACGAACCCTCCTCCAAGTATTCGATTTGGTATTACGTTGATAAATCTGATATTCTTCCGCACCACTTACTTTTTTCCAGGAAACTTTAATGGTATGCGTTCCTGAAGTGATTGCTCTCACAGAAGTCGGCGCCTTGATTTCTGCCTGCGGATACATTGTCGCCCCTTGTTCGGATTCTGCTGCATAGGTCACCTGACCTGCTGTCATAATGACAGTGAGCACTACACAAAGAGTTAAAACAAAAGTTCCGAATCTTTTCATCATTTTCTTCCTCTCTAAAACTTTTAATATCAATTCTTTTTGTATTGCACTACAGTTTTTCGACAAAAAAAATAGCCGTACAACGTGCCAAGCTATCATTCTCCAATTAAACAATTCTGTTAACTGTAAAGTACAACTGGCTATCTTGTTTCTTGCAAGACCCTATAGCTTTGCGTCATCGCTTCACAACGATTTTGCCTTTTAAATTACTTTTTTACAATAACATATTTAATACGCGTTGTCAATAGATTACATGCATTTTTCGGTTACATTTTCACTAAATCTTCACTTTTATTATCAGGACATATTTGCGTTTTTCAATATCCTTTCAGTTTTAACTCCATATATATTCTAACCCGTTTTCTGGTGCTATCATCGTATTTTTCAGAAATATAATACAAAACATAAAACGTGGTTATGTGGATCTTTCTGTATAAACACAATAAAAGAAGAAGCTGTCTCAAACAAATGAGTCAGCCTCTTCACAAACAACATTCAAAGGATTGCCTACCTGCAGGAATCCATCTTATTTAGATTCACGCTTTTTTTCCACACATGCTATCATACCGGTAAGTGCCAGTAATGCAGTTGCAAGGATTGCCAACCAAGTAAGCATATTGCTCGTATCACCGGTTCTTGGAATCCACCAAGGAAGTTCATCCTCCTCATCGTCATTGGTCTTATTTCCGGCGTTTTGGTCTTCCTTGTTGTTGTCTTTAATCAGTTTGTCAATTTCACTTGGCGTTTTAACGTTTTCATCCGGCTTGCCGTCTCCATCAGTATCGATGTTAGTATCCGGTTTGCCGTCCCCATCGATGTCGACATTAAGGTCAGGGATACCATCTCCATCGGTGTCAATATTAATATCTGGTTTGCCGTCTCCATCGGTGTCGATATTAAGATCCGGCTTGCCGTCTTTGTTAGTATCAATGTTGATATCCGGTTTGCCATCTCCATCAGTATCGATATCAATATCTGGTTTGCCGTCTCCGTCGGTATCTTTGTTCACATCCGGTTTGCCGTCTCCATTGGTATCAACGTTGATATCCGGTTTGCCGTCTCCGTCAGTGTCGATATTGACATCCGGCTTGCCGTCTCCGTTGGTATCGATGTCGAGGTCTGGCTTGCCGTCTCCGTCGGTATCTTTGTTGATATCCGGTTTGCCGTCTCCATTGGTATCAATATCTACATCTGGTTTGCCATCTCCGTCAGTATCCTTGTTAATATCCGGCTTGCCGTCTCCATCGGTATCAATGTTGATGTCTGGCTTGTCATCTCCGTTGGTATCAATGTCTACATCCGGTTTACCATCCCCATCAGTATCGATGTTAATGTCTGGTTTGCCGTCTCCGTCGGTATCCTTGTTAATATCCGGATTATCGTCTGGCTTATCGTCCGGTTCCTCTCCGCCTGGATTATCGTCCGGATCAATGATAATAAGAGAAGGTTTTTTCTTCAGTTTTACCTGCACTGTATGGTCTTTGTCCACAGCTTCAAAGGTCACATTTCCTGCATTCAGTAAATCTGGCCGCACCTCACCGTCAACAGTGACTTCTACAACTTTATATCCTTTACCGGCTTCCCAAGTCACAGTATGGTCTTCGCCCTTCTGTACCTGTCCAGTCGCCGTAATCGTACCTTCACCCTCGGCAACAGACGTTTCAACTACGCAGACCTGATCAGCATCCAGGCTGCTGCCATCTTCACGAACATAAACAACATGTACAGTATGGTTTACCGCAGCATCCTGAAAAGCAATCTCGCCTACATCTTTTAATGCCTCAGCATTTTCGCCGTCAATCCATACCTCTTTTACTTTCCAGCCATCTGCAGGTTTCCAGGAAACTGTATAATCGCCACCCTTTTTCAAGGTTTTTGCTTCACTGATACTTCCCAGACCTTCTGTTGACGTTGCAACACTGACAAAGCTTCCTCCCGCAGTCTCATCGTCATCTGCAGTACCTTCTTCAAAGCGAACCTGCACCTTATGATTTGCGTCTATGCTGACAAATTTGCAGCCATCTGCAGGCAGCAAATCATCACGAATGATTCCATCCACCATAACACTGCTCACACGCCAGCCTTCTGCAGGTTCCCAGGTGACTGTAGCATTCTCTTTATATTTATAGCTTTCAGAACTGCTGATAGTGCCCTGACCAGTCTTTGCAGTAGTAACATCATAAGTGTTCATCTTCCAGACCGCATAGGCAACAGTATCGTCTTTCAGCTTTGTATCTGCTGTAAAAGCATCAAAACGTTCCGGATTTGCCTTCGGGTCAGTAGACCAGCCCATGAAAGTATACCCTTTCATTTCCGGTGATTCTGGGAAGTTCTGCGCCGCATCATTTACACTTTGTCCAACCACATAAGGATAATCGTCTTTTTCTACCCGCGTTCCCCCAGTAGGTTCTGGATAGTTTTTATCATAAGCTAAAGTCAGTACCTCGCGCACGGTCAGCGTCTTACTGTTGACGATACAGCCGCCTTCTAAATTTCCAGACTTATACCACTCATACTGCAGCTTATAAACGCCCTTGTCCTTTTCTTCCGCACTGCGCTGGTTCAGCAGAAGTTTCTGCAACTCTTCGTTGCTTTCAATATGCTGATCTTCATACTTTCCGGTTGCTTCATTCAGTTTGGATACCTTTACTATAACCTTACCACCCACAGTACCCGTACCAGTAAGTTCTGTGCCAACAGGAGTTCCTGTTTCATCATAGCCAAAGGTGGTATCATCCGCCGGATACGGCGTAGTCCTGATGCTTCCGGTGTCCACATCAGTCGCAGATCCCAGTGCGAAGATAACACTTTCTCTGTGGTCGTACTTGGTTGCTTCATCAGGCAAACGATTGTCTTTCTTAACATAAATGTATTGGTCTACCCCAGCGCTGCCATTGGCCAGTGAAATAACGGTTGTCGGCACCAGACGCATGAAGCGCTGTCCCACGATTTCTTCGCCGTTCTGCGGATTGGTGATGCCCGTGCTAACCGATACGTCAGTCCAGCCCACACCAGGCGCGAAGTTTG
The DNA here is from genome assembly GCF_943192965.1 of Senimuribacter intestinalis. Lineage (NCBI taxonomy): Bacteria > Bacillati > Bacillota > Clostridia > Peptostreptococcales > Anaerovoracaceae > Senimuribacter > Senimuribacter intestinalis. Next base: position 142,307 of record NZ_CALPCF010000005.1, on the reverse strand, counting down.
TTGTCTCATAAGTCTTCGGATCCAGCGTAATAACCGGCAGTCCGTTCATGTCCCCCGGTAACTGACAAGTGTAGCCATCGCGTGTCTCCCACGAAATATCGAAACCACTGCCGTCATAACCTGCCAACCTGTTGTTGGTCAGTGGGAACAATACAGAAATATTACGTACCGTGTCATAATCTGTAGTGCTGAAATTTTCAAGTTCCTCTTGTGTCTTATCTAAGTTAGAAGGCTGCAGCAGTGCTGTGCATACAGACGCCGCGGAATATGCCTTTGCGATTGCTCTGTCTGTTTCATTACCGAAGCTTTCACTCGGATTAGTAAATACGGAAAGCTGCGGATATACACCGCTCTGATAAGTCCAGGTTCCGTCTGTACCGAATTCTTCCTTCATGGCATCGCCAATCATCTGTCCAGTCAGATAGCCAGTGATTCCAGCAAACGAATTATGGGTTAAAGTACCGATTGCATACTCGCCCATGCCGGATGTTTGCTTATCAAAGTAACAATTACTAAAAGTTGCAGCACCTGGATTATTTCCGCCGATACCTCCTAATGTTGAGCCGCTCGCTCCCGGCTTGGTCTTTGTCGTCCCTACCTCACCGGTACTGTAGCAGTTCTGTATTCTGGTATCTCCTGTAGCGCCTCCATAGAATCCTCCCATGGTGCTTGCCGTATTCTGCATACCGACCATGGAGGTGCTGTAACAGTTGATGCAAGTATCGGTATTCTGCTCATCTCTGCCAAAGAATCCACCTACATTGCTGCTTCCTTCTACAACGCCAGAGGCGAAACAGTTCTCAAAATGGTTTGCATAATGACCGATTCCATAGAATACGCCGCCGTCAGTATTGCAATATAGCTTAACATTCGTGAAGCAGTTCTCTATCCAGCAGTTGCCCGGACAGGATATAAAGCCTCCCGAATGCGATGATGTAGAAATATCATAGCTGTCAATAGAATAGCTATTGGTAATCTTATATCCAGAAACCGGACCTACAAAGGAACCAACACAGCTTGTCCCATAGGTTGTTACATTGCGCACGTGGCACTGATCCATATGCACATAGAAACTATCTAAAGAGGTAGAGCCATCGCCGTTCCATCCACTGACAATGCCGCCCGTATGCGCCGCCCCATGAACAATAGAATCCTCAACGGATACCTGCTTCATCTTACCTGCAAGCAGCCAGCCAACCGCTACACCCGAGTACTGCCCGCTAGATTCTACATGGCAATACCGGAAGCGAAGATTCTGCATTTTAAATCCTGTGCTGGCTCTGCCTACAGTTGAAATCATACCCACCGTGCCAGATCCGGCAGTATACATATTATAAATAGTATGTCCATTTCCTTCGATGGTGATGCTGCCTGGATCAGCAACCGGACTCCAATTGTTTGCAGGGTTGCGTCCGCCTAAGTCCACATCGTTTTTCAGTTCTAGAGACTTCTTGTTTACTAGCGCCCAGCGAAGCTGCGCCGCCGTATACACATCCACAAGTCCGTTGCCGTCTCCATCCGTCGCCTCCTGCATCGCATTAAGCGTCCATACCTCATCTGCAGGAACAGTGTTTCCCGCATTTGCTGTTTGAAGCGCATCAAACTCTGTTTTTCGTGCATTATAGACACGCTGTTGGTAAGCCCCCCAGCTTTCGCCCGGATTCATGATGATATCTGCCGCAAATACGCCCAGATTTCCACAAAGAATCAGCATCAAGCACAAAAAAACAATGCACTCTTTCTTTATTCTTTTCATAAAAAACCTCCTACCGCTTCCAAGCTGCCGCAAGCAGCTCGTTATCACCGCCTAATGGCGATTTTCTCGTTAGAATTTACAAAAGTATTATACCCCCCCCCCGCACATTTTTGTCAAGCCTTCAAACGTGTATTTTCAAATGGTTTCAGGTTGTTTTTCATAAATTTTTCACAAAAAAAGAGCCACCGAAGGGTGGCTCACAAGTCAAAACTTCTATCCAAGTTACATCAGGAAAAGCTGCGCAGAAGCAGCAGCAAAAGTTCTTCCGCTCTGATAGTGATAAGAAACTGCCATAGATTTCGCATTTTTATGTAACATATTGGCAAGGTGATACTTAGAATTTTTCCACTGATTAAAATACACCTGTGCCGCAGCTTTTGCATCACTGTAAGAATCTGTACGCCATGCCAGATTTTCAGCTGTGCCCCGGTAAGAGAGCTTCAATCCTAAGTCCGTATACACAGAATCGAAATCACCTTCAGTTCCTTTTTTTGTATATCTCATATGCCCCATGTCTTTATTGGCCCAGGCTTCCTGTGCCCGCAAATCTGATGCCGCCTGAATGCTGTAAGCGTACTGCAGCGGTTTGAGACCTTTTTCTGCTCTCAGATTGTTAACAAGGCGCAGCATTTCTTTTTGATAAGTCTGGTCGAATTTCGTTCCTACTGTCACCAGACAGCTTGCGGTAGCGCCATTATGCGCTTTTGCTGTAATCTTAACGGTTCCTTTTCCCTTTGCGGTTACCTTTCCGGAAGAGCTGACCGTTGCGATGCTCTTGTCTGAACTTGTCCATGTCACTGTCTTTGACGGCGCTTTCGCAGTTACTGTTGCCTTCAGTGTAAAAGATGCAGTACCATACAGCGGCTTGGTTTTTCTGTCCAGCGAAATCTTCGTTACAACGCCGGTCTTAGCAGAAACTACATTGCTGTAATCCGATTTACTGTCGCCGGAAACAGCGCGTACCTTAAATTTGTAAGTGGTGTTCTTTGCGAGACCCATAAAAGAAGCTGTCGCATTTGCTGTAGTGCGGACTCTCTTCCAGCTTTTAGAACTGCTGTAATAGCGGTAAACCTGATATTTCTCAGCTCCACTGACCTTACTCCATGAAACCTTCACAGTTGTTGTTCCTGAGGAAATCGCCTTAACGGAAGACGGTGCTTTCAGCGACGCTTCTGCTCCGGCAAATGCAAAGCTGCTGCCTGCCATACAAACAACCAGTGCCAGGCACAGTGTCAATGCTAAAAATCTAATCTTTTTCATCGTTTTTTCATCCTTTCCAATTATTGCATTTATCATTTTATCACAATTTATTTTAAAATAAAATAGCCTTGTGCGCAACGCATCAGGCTATAGTCTTCCAATAAAACAGTTTTATTCACTGTAAGGTGCAACTGGCTGCCTTGGCTTTACAAGGCCCTATAGCTTTGCGTCATCGCTTCACAACGATTTTGCCTTTAAAATTACGATTTAAGGTTAGCATATCTATCCCTGTTTGTCAATAGCTCGAGGTTATATTTTTATAAATTTTCCCACTTTATTCTTAGGCTATACACTTATATTCCAACAGTAATTATCATTATATTTCAAATATATTCTAACCAAATATTCACTTCAGAATATAGTTGCAAAATTTTTTCCAAAATCTAGTGAATTCTCCCCGAAAATATTTTATAATGGATTTAGAATATTTTATCGTGATAAAACTTACCGACTAGGAGGAACAAACCCATGATTTTTTTCAGAAGTGATTACAGTCAGGGCGCTCATCCAAAAATTCTGGATGCACTGATTGCTACCAATTTAGAACATACTGACGGGTACGCCCTTGATCCACACAGCGAACGCGCTGCACAGATGATTAAAGATTTAATCGGCAGAGCGGACTGTGAAGTTCACATGATGGTAGGCGGAACCCCTACCAATGTCATCACCATCGCTGCAGCACTGAAGCCCTGGGAAGCTGTCGTTGCAACCAGAGCTGCCCATATTTACTCTCACGAGTGCGGTGCGGTGGAGGCTACAGGACATAGAGTGCTGACTGTCGACGGCGTTGACGGCAAGCTGACGCCGGAACTCATCGACAACGCATGGCTGGAATATGAGGATGACCACACTGTCGTTCCTAAGATGGCATACATTTCCCACACCACCGAAAGCGGTACCGTTTACACTAAAGCAGAACTGGAGGCTCTCCGCAAATGCTGTGATGCCCACGACATGTACCTCGGACTGGACGGCGCCAGACTCGGTGCCGGTCTCACCTGTGAGGATACCGACCTTACCATCCAGGATATCGCAAGACTGACTGATGCCTTTTACATCGGAGGCACAAAAAACGGTCTGCTCCTTGGCGAAGCTGTTGTTATCTTTGATGAAAACATCAACGATCACTACCGCTGGATGATTAAGCAAAACTGCGGCATGCTGGCAAAAGGAAGACTCATCGGCGTGCAGTTTGAAGCACTTTTGGAAGGCGGCGAAAACAGCCTTTTCTTCCAAATCGGCGCTCACGAAAATGCTATGGCAAAGAAACTGCGCGAAGGAATTGCTGCCTGCGGCTATGAATTCGACGGCACTTCTACTACCAATCAAATTTTCCCAATCTTTCCAACCGAAATGGTCAGAGAACTGGAAAAAGAATTTTTCTTCTATGATTGGGCTGCTGCCGGAGAAGGCAAGCGTGTCATCAGGCTGGTAACCTCCTGGGGCACAACTGAAGAAGACGTAGACGCATTCTTAAATGCGCTAAAAAAATTCTAAACCTGAGTTTCATAAATTACGAAAGGAGTCGTTCCCATGAAAAAAAGTAAAAAACTTTTTGCTGTTTTACTGTCCTTGTGTCTCATCACAGTAATGATGCCAGCGACAGCTTTTGCAGCAGAGGCAAAAACCGGAGATATCGTCATTCTCCATACCAACGATACCCACTGCAATGTAGAGGGAAATCTTGGTTTTGCAGGTGTTGCCGCCTATAAGGCTGACAAGCTTCTGGAAACCGACTATGTAACCCTAGTTGACGCAGGTGATGCTATTCAGGGTGATGTCATCGGTGCCCTTTCCAAAGGCGATTATATTATTGATATTATGAATGCGGCAGGTTACGATATCGCAATTCCGGGTAACCACGAGTTTGACTTTGGCATGGACACATTCCTGACGCTGGTATCCAAGGCAAATGCCACCTATATCAGTGCAAATTTCCTGGGTTCTGACGGCAAATCGGTATTCAAGCCTTACGAAATGAAAACCTACGGCGACAAAAAAGTCGCTTTCGTCGGCATTTCTACGCCGGAGTCTATCACCAAATCCACGCCTGTTTTCTTTCAGGATGAAAATGGCAACTACATCTACAGCTTCTGCGACGGCAACAATGGAAAAGACCTTTATGATGCTGTACAAAATGCCGTAGATGATGCTAAAGCAGCTGGCGCAGACTATGTCATTGCAGTAGCTCACCTTGGTATCGGTGAAAGCGAAAATCCTTGGACTTCAGAAAACGTCATCGCTAACACCAGCGGAATCGACGTTATGATTGATGGTCATTCCCACAGTGTAATCCAAGATACTAAAGTCAAAGCAAAAGACGGAAAAGAAGTCATTCTAACTCAGACAGGCACCGGAATTTCCTATATCGGCGAAGTCATCATCAAGACCGACGGACAAATTTCCGCTTCTCTGGTTTCCGGCTATACCAAAAAGGACAGCGCTGTAGCTGCTGTTATCAGCGGTATTAACGCTAATCTGAAGGCTGTAACCGAGAAAGTCATCGGCACCTGTGAAGTCGATGTAGACGACTATGACGCTGACGGCAACAGAATGGTAAGAAATCAGGAAGCCCCTGCCGGAAACTTCTGTGCTGATGCATACCGCGCTGTAACTGGTGCGGATATCGGTCTGGTTCAGGGAGGCGGCGTTCGCGCAGCCATCAAAAAAGGCGAAGTTACCTATGGCAGTCTCATCACAGTAAACCCTTGGAGCAATCAGCTAGGCGTTATCGAGGCTACCGGTCAGCAGATTCTTGACGCACTGGAACACGGCGCAAAATCCGCACCTTCCGAAAGCGGCGGGTTCCTGCAGGTATCCGGTCTGACTTACGATATCGATACCACCATCCCTTCCACAGTGGTAACTGATGACAACGGCATGTTCGTAGAAGTAAGCGGTGCAAGAAGAGTCACCAACGTGAAAGTCGGCGGTGAAGCAATTGATCCTGCTAAAACCTACACCGTAGCTTCCAGCCTTTACATCCTTACCCAGGAAGGCGACGGTTTCACCATGTTCAAAGGTGCAAAGGAAGTAACCAAAGAATCCATCACCGACGCGCTAGCGCTGGTTCAGTATCTTGAAAAAGATTTAGGCGGTAAAATCGGTCAGACTTATGCAAAGCCAGAAGGCAGAATCGGTATAATCAAGGCTTACAACTCCAAAGATATTGCCGCTTCCATCGAAAAAGCCGGCAAGGATGCAATCAAGGCATACAAGGCAGCTCTTGCCCGCACCACAAAGATTAAATCAGCGACCGCTTCCAAGAAGACTTCCAAAATCACGGTAAAAATCAGCGGAAACAGCAACGCAAGCGGCTTTTATTATCACGTTTACAATGCAAAAGGCAAGAAAGTTTCTTCCTTAAGCAAGACCTCAAAATCCTTTACCACAAAGAAACTGGCAAAAGGCAAATACACTGTAAAAGTTACGCCGTATACTTATGTAATGGGCGAAAAGATTTACGGTAAAATCACAACAAAGAAAGTAACTGTGAAGTAAATAAAAATCGTAACTGCAATTCAAAACGGCATGCCGGGCAGGACCCCCCCTGCGGCATGCCGTTTTTCTCATCACTAGTCGTCCTTCTCTATCATATATGCGTTTCCATCTTTGTCGTAACGCTGCATTCCTGCTGTCTTATACCTTTTCATGAGCTTATCCATTCTTTCGTTGGTAGAAAGTTCCCTCTCCCGCACCCTTTTCTCATAAGGCGTCAGATTTGCTACATCCTTAATGTGCTTCCTTGCAGGCTTTGGAACAACCATAAGATAAAGCAGCGGTGATACGAGTAAAATATCTGCCAAGAACCAACCAACCATTGCCAGCACCCATTGCAGTACCGTATCAAATCTGTTGTATCCTATGCCCAGAATCGCGCAAAACCCTAAAGTCGTAATAATGAAAGGAATATAAAACTGTTCCAGCTTCCGAATTGCCTTGGAAAGTTCTTCATCAAACCATTGATTTTTTAAACTCTTTATAATATATTTGGCACCGCGGAACTGCACGTTGGACAAATAAATGCAGGTCTTAAAATCGTCAAAGGAAACTCTTTCCCTCGGAATCACCGTAGCCGCCATCTCCTCCGGATGATAGTCGTAGAATATCTGCGCCCGAATCAGAGTGCCGTCTCCCATCACTGAAACTTCCGCCGGATTCCGATTCTCGTCGTTGATCACAAGCTGCTGCCCCGCAGTAAGCATTAGGGTTTCTCCGCAGACAGTCACTGCTGCAAAACCCTCAGTGCAATATAGCGCTGTCGTATAGCGCTCGAAAGATGGATAGGAGTCCCGATCCAGCGGTTTACTTTGCTCTTCCGCCATAATAACATCTAAGAAGCCCTCATTTCCTTTTTTAACCATCAGATTGTAGTCGGTGATTTTGCCAAAGCTCTTAGTCGTATATGCACCGTCAAATCGATCCTGTTCAAAAGGCTGCAGTCTTGCAACTCGCACATCCTGATGGGCAAGCACTGCGTTTCCCGAAAGAACCATCAGCACCCGGTCATAGTCCGCAAGCTTAGAAAAGGTCGTTTCTTCTAAGTCACACGTCGCACTGGACAAACGCCAAATAAAGTTCCTTTCCAGGTATCTGGATTCCTGTGGGAAAATCGCCAGCTGTGTAGTCGTTCCACCGGTCCAGTTCGATTTGTTAAAATCCGTTTCTTTATAAATCTTGTATTCCATATTTTTCTTCCCGGTTCATTAAGATATTCTTAATTATACCGCTCCTTTCTTGATTTCACAACCTTTTTATAGTATAATGCTACAGTGATTGAGTATTTTTTTCGATTGGAGATTTAGAAATGAAACGATCTGACGGATACAGACTTTCGGGCTGCGACCCGTTTTATGAGATTACGCCTTACATTATGCCCAAGCGATATGACGCAGTCAACTACATCGACCTGGAGCTGGATCTCGAGCCTATTCACAGCTATATAAACAAATGCCGCGCAAGTGGAGTTAAGATGGACCATATGAGCGTCATCCTTGCCGCTTATCTCAGATTGGTGTCTCAGTACCCCAATTTAAACCGTTTCGTCTGCAACAAGCGAATTTATGCCAGAAACCACTTCTGCGTATCCTTCACCACACTGAAGAATAATAATACCGAAGAAACTGTGACGAAAATTTATTTTAATTTAGACGATGATATCTTCGAAGTAAACAGAAAACTGGCAGAAGCTATCGAGTTGAATAAAAGCGCCGGTATCAATAATGCTACCGATATGCTACTTCGCGGTGTCATGCGAATTCCCTTTTTGGTCGGCGGCGTTGTCGGCGTTCTAAAATGGTGGGACAAGCATTTTTCTCTGCCTTTCAGCATTGTAGATGCCAGTCCGTTCCATACATCCCTCTTCATTACCAATCTGGCGTCTATTCGCCTGAAAGCCGTCTACCATCATATTTACGATTTCGGCACAACAGGTATCTTTATCGCCATGGGTCAGCCTGAAAAAAGACTTTTTAAGGTCGGCGAGGTCATCGAAGAGCGCAAAGTGCTTCCAATCAAGGTTTCTGCTGATGATAGAGTAGAATCCGGCTATTACTACGCGAGGTGTTTCCGCGAATTCAAACGCTATGCAGGTCACCCTGAGCTTTTAGAAGAAAAACCTCAGTCCATCACTCCCGACCCGAATTTAAAGGAAAAATACACAAAATTCATTGTAAAATAGAGAGAGCGACATGAACAGAAAAGAACTCGCAGTAAATCTGCACCACAAAAAATTCAACTGTGCCCAAGCTGTAGTCTGTGCCTTTGCGGATACCTTGGACTGTGACACAAAGACAATCTTTAAGCTGGCAGAAGCCTTTGGAAACGGAATGAGCACCCGCGGTACGTGCGGCGCAGTTTCCGCCATGGCGATGGTCATCGGCATGAAAGAATCCGACGGCGAATTGGATAATCCCAAGACAAAAGTAAACTGTTATAAGCTGATGAAAAAAGCGACCGAAATGTTTACTGCCAAAAACCAGTCTGTCATCTGCCGTGAACTCAAAGGACTTGACGGCGGCATCCCTCTTAGAAGCTGCGATGGCTGCATCGAAGATGCTGCTGCAATTTTGGATGAGCTGCTTTTTGACAACATGGAATAAACTTTTTTCACGAATTTTACAGGCAATGCATTCTCTTTTGCTGCCTGTTCTTTTTTTGAGGAATATCTCACGATAATTCCCAAAATTACGCAGGTTTTAAGATTCGACTCACGTGGTATGAACACAACATTAAATTCATGTCATTAGGCACGTATAATCCAAATTCCATCATTAAGGAGGAAACAAATATGATTCGTAAAATTATTCAAATAGACAGTGAGAAGTGCAACGGCTGCGGGGCTTGTGCCGCTGCTTGTCACGAAGGCGCAATCGGCATGGTTGGCGGAAAAGCCAAACTGCTGCGCGACGACTACTGTGACGGTCTTGGCGACTGTCTTCCCACATGTCCAACGAACGCAATCACCTTTGTGGAGCGCGAAGCCGCTGCCTATGATGAGGAAGCAGTGAAAGCAAACATGATGACAAAAAAACTGGCAATCGAACTGCAAAACCTGCAGGCAAGCTGTCAGGGAGATTGCGCAGGCGGCGGCACTGATACAGACAGTGCTTCTGCGGGCAACAGCAAATCCGCTGCTTCAAAACTGACAAACTGGCCAGTACAGATAAAGTTGGCACCTCTTTCCGCACCATATTTTGACAAAGCAAATCTTCTGATTGCGGCAGACTGCACCGCCTATGCTTACGCAAAATTCCACGAGCAGTTTATGACAGGTCGCGTAACGCTGATTGGCTGTCCAAAGCTGGATGGTGTAGATTACAGCGAGAAGCTCAGTGAAGTCCTGCGGCGCAACAACATCTCCTCGGTCTCAGTGCTCCGTATGGAGGTCCCTTGCTGCGGCGGACTTGAGACTGCGGTTTCCCGTGCGATTTCTGCCAGCGGAAAATTTCTTCCATATCAGGTAGTGACGATTTCTGCAGAAGGTGATATACTATAAAACGAAGTTACAGCGAAGTTTTAGTTAATATGGAGTTATCCGCAAGTGAAAAAGATTTTAGTCATCGGCTCTACAGTTGCCGATATCATCATCAATCTGGACTTTCTGCCCACTACGGCACAGGATGTCCACGTTAAATCGCAATCCATGTCTCTGGGCGGCTGCGCACACAACGTAGCGGACATGATTCGTCATTTCGACGTGCCTTACACACTGTTTTCTCCAGTGGGTACAGGACTTTACGGAGATTTCGTCCGCAATCAGCTGGCCTCAAAAGGACTGGCTTCACCTATGCCAACGCCGGATATGGCAAACGGATGCTGCTACTGCTTTGTGGAAGAAAGCGGCGAGCGAACCTTTATTGTAGACCATGGCGCAGAGTATCTCTTTTACAAAGAGTGGTTTGACATGCTGAATCTGTCAAAGCTACAGTGTGCCTACATCTGCGGTCTAGAAATAGAAGATAAGACAGGCAGCACTATCGTAGATTTTCTAGAAACCAGCGGGCTGCCGGTGTTCTACGCACCCGGTCCTCGAATCTGTCTCATTGACGATGCATTAATGGAACGAATTTTTGCACTACGCCCAATACTCCACTTAAACGAGGACGAAATTTGTCGTTATACTGGCTGTGTTGCTATTTCCGATGCTGCCGCGGTATTACATAAAAAAACGCAAAATACCATCATCATTACCAACGGTGCCAACGGCGCTTACTATTTCGATGGAACTGCAGGCGGCGAGGGTCTTGTACACGTAGCACCGGTGCCTGCCGAAAAAATCGTTGACACCATCGGTGCTGGCGACGGTCACTGCGGCGCAGTGATGGCAGGGCTTTCCATGGGACTTTCCATGTACGATGCTATCGCAAAGGCTAACGCTGCCTCCTCTCTGGTGGTATCCAACAAAGGCGGCGTCCTATCCGATGAAGAGTTCAAAGCAGGCGGAATCCTGTAATAAAAAGCGAAGCTGTCTTGATTACAATTAGACAGCTCCTTTATATTCCACATTACCTGTCGCTTGTACCGACACCCGGTTTCGGCAGACTCCATCTGAACTTTGCAGCCAGAAGCCGTAGCACCAAAACAATGACAACTCCTGCGATAATTGATACGCCCTGCCCAAAGGGCTCCCACATCAAAGAGCAAATCACTGCACCAATCAGAGAAGCGCTGGCATAAAAATGCTTTACGAAGATATAAGGCGGATCCTGTGCCATAACATCGCGGAGCACACCTCCCCCAACACCTGTCACCGCTCCGACAAAAATCATCAGAAACAAACTAAAATCTGTAGAAACACTATAAGCTGTTTCGATTCCTACAACAGTAAAAATGCCCAGACCCACAGAATCCAGCCAAAGCATTATCAAATCATAATAATTCTGCCTTTTAGAAAAGAGCCTTTGCATCCAAGGAGTGCAGACAATTAATGCCGTTCCTATCGCTACGATAGCATAAATTGGATTCTGAAATGTCTTTGGCGGTGTAATCCCTAAGATTAAGTCGCGAATCACACCACCGCCCACTGCTGTAGTGAGACCTAAGATAGAAATGCCTAAAATGTCCATGCCCTTGCGAATACCGGTCATGGCGCCAGAAACAGAAAAAGCAACAGTTCCAATAATTTCGAGAATAAAAGAAATATATGCAGACACAAAAACCACCTCCAAGCGTATCTTGCATGAGTAAATGAGATAGAATATTACACTCTGTCTTTTTACCTGAAAGATTCTTCCGCCCCTTCACGGGCAGAGTTGCTTCATCGGTGGTTTCTTTTTACACTTTCCAGAGGTCTGTCCGGAAACGGTCCTGTTGCCTGAGAGTTTTGCCCCTTCGGCGGCACGGCGCTACGCTTAAGCCCATGCGCTCTCCCGATTCCATCATCCAGATAATCAAAGTATACCATATTAAAAAAATGCTTGTCAACGGGGACTTTCCTCATCAGAATGCGTTCCAATGCCTGTAAAAAGAGGACGCTGTCCGGCGTCCTCCTTTCATTATACGGTTATTATTTCTTTGACCAAAGTCTGTTTGCGTATTTGCACTGTTTCAGCGCTGTCTTTGCAACCAGCTTTCCGTCTTTATCATAGACCCTGATCTGAACCTTGTAATAATACATCAGACCTTTCTTACCAATTGTATTGGTGTAAGTATTACCTGTCTTTGTCAGCATGCTCTTGTAACCCGCTGCCTTCTTTGTGGAACGGAAGTACATGTATTTTACAGTATATCCCATTTCCTTCAGCTCTTTAATCGCCTCGGTTGTGGTCTTGTCTGCCTTGACAGTAACCTTCACGTTTTTCTTGCTGGTCTTAGCAGAACGCGCAGTCAGCTTCATCTTGGAAATCAATCCTGTTACTGCTTCAGGACCTGGGTCAAGCGGTGTGTCTGGATCGTCAATATCGGTATCGCCTGGATTTTCCGGATTAATAACCGGTGTATCCCACTTGTCTGATCCCTCTTCCTTGGTATAATCGTCAGTATAGTGGAAAACAATTACATTTCCGTTTTCAAGATACTGTTCGCTGACACCATACTCCGGATGTCTTCCATTTAAGGTGTACATCCAGCCGGAGTTTCTTCCATTATCCAACTCGCTAAGGGTCAAATTGCCCTTTGTTACAGCAGAGATATAGTTACCACTCGGATTGGTAAAGCTGATATCAGTTCCCTTCACCGCCTCTTTTAATGCATCCCAAACGGTTGCGTTATTGCTGATGGTTACGGTTTTGGTATCCAGCCATACAGGCAGGTTTCCTTTCGATAATGTGTGAACATCCTGTTCAGATTCTCCATGGAGTGTATCACCCAGAATTTTCACACTTACCGTAATATCACTTCCTGCCGGCTGCATAACGGTTACGCTAATCACTGCACCGATACCGTTGTGCACCAATTTCACTTCCTGAGTGCCTCTCTTTGTCGAATCGAAATTCTGTACTTCTACTTCACTTGGTTCAAGTACCTTTGTTTCACCGGTATGGTATGTTGCAGTAATTGTCATGCCCGTAAAGGAGAATGCCTCGCCGACAAGGTACTCTGTCTTGTATTCGCCAGTGATGTTCAAGTCAATCACAATCGGATCTTTTTGATCGTCGGAATAAGTTAGTCTTACAGCATCTGCTCCAAGCGGGTCATCTGTTCTATTGTGGTTATCCTTTGTAAATCCGGAAATATTCGGTTTATCAACAGATGTGTCAACGTAAGTTGCACCGCTTTCATTTTCATGGGTTTTGCAGCTTGTATCTACGTACTTTACAAATCCAATTCCTTTTTCTGCACCGCAGTCGCTTGCATAGTAGTTTCCAGCGATGTTGTCAAATTTATTCAAGCTTGCAAGGTAGCCGATGACGCCGCCGACATAGCTGCCGTCTGTTGCCTCAACCTTACCTGTAAATTTGTTCAACTTAAAGACGCCTGTACCCCAGTTCTGATTGACATAGTAGTCAGCACCCATAATGCCGCCGACATAATCTTTACCCGTAATTGTACCGGTGGAAACATTGCCTATTACGACAATTCTAACTCCATTTGGCGCTGTTGAATTTACATATCCTCCGCCAATGATGCCGCCGGCCTGCTCCCCGGAAGCTGTTACAGTGCCGTCAAAAGTACAATTCTTCACTTCACACTGACCCATAGCATTATCTCTTGAGCCAATGATACCGCCGACATAGTTGACACCCTGAACAGTTCCATGGTTGACGCAGTTTTCGATGCTTCCCTGCATTCTTCCTGCAAAAGCGCCTATATTGGACTGATTTCCGTCATATCCAATAGTAACGCCCTCTTCAATTGTACAATTCTTTATGGTTGCTACAAAACCAGCTGAGCAACCTGCAAAACCATTGGTTGTAATATTTGCACCGATGAGACCGGACTTCAGTGTAGAGGTTCCTTTTACCAGTGTTACGTTGTCGATTACGATAGCGCTTCCTGATAGACCGACACCCTCAAAGTTGTTGACAAGTCCATAGCCTGCAATCTTCTTACCAAAAATCTTCAAATTGTGAACTTCTGCTTCCTTTACATAGCCAAGCAGAGGCAGACCGTCCTCCGGCACCGTAATCTGATGTCCTTTACCGTCCAGGTTTCCGCTGAATGGATAGAGGTTTGCCCCCTTCTCAATGTCTACTTTTCCATTTTTCGTCACACCCATCGGTTTCCAGTCGGCTGGAAGCGTGATGTTGTTTTCCAGTGACAGATGCTTATTCTTGAAGGCATAGCCTGAGTTAACCAATTCCTGCACTACCAGTAGTTGTTCTAAGTCCTCAATCTGATACGGTTTTTCTTCCGTTCCGTCACCCTTTATTCCTGCCTCTGACAGTTTCTGCTCTGCAAAACTCTGCAAGTCTGTAACTACTACTTTTGCTGTATCAGATGCCGCAGCAGCGGTATATCCCTGTAAGCTATTCGTTACAACACAGTAATAATAGAAGGTGCCGGCTTCATCAGTTGGTGCATAATAACGGTTGAATGTTGCATCTTCGATTGGTGTTCCACCCTCATTTTTGTCTTCCGTATTAACATACCACTGATAGCTTAAGCTGCCCTGATCCTCTCTACCTGTACTAACGTACAAAGTCGGCTTAGAGTCCCCAATAAGAAGCCCCTCATTGCCTCTTGGCTGTGTAACAAATTTTGGTGTAGAAGCAGCATTTGCCTTGATAAACACATAGATGCCTGTTACAGCTTTTCCCGCATTATCTTTTTCTCCGGTTGTTGCATAGGAGCGATAAGTTTTTCCCTTAAAGGTGCAAGTAATCTCGCACCGCCAGAACCAGCCTTCATTATTTGCATACTTTGCCTCTGTATATGGTATAATCTCTGCATCCGTCTGACAATAAGTTCCACCTTTACTAGTTTCTGCACCAGGCCTAGCGACATCTCTATACCACTGATAACTGTAAGCAGCGCCTTCTATCTTGTTTTCAATCTGGAAAGAAAGCTGTGCTGCTGTTTCATCAGCGTTATATACAAAACCTTTCTTCCAGGCATACTCGTCTCCCAGTTCTCCACCAATATTTGAAAAAACTGCCTTCGGTGTCGGATCTGGATCGACTACAATCTTTACGATATCAGAAACAGCAGTTTTTCCTTCCCCTTCTGTATTGGTAAACTGACAATAATAGTAAGTCGTACCAACTTTTTCGGTAGATGGCGTATAGTCCTTAGAATTTGCACCTTCAATGGCTACTGCGCCTTCGATAGACTGTGTATCATTCTGATACCACTGATAGGAAACAACTCCGCTGGCGCTTGCCTTGGTCTTCAGTTCCTTTGCCTTTGCTCCCTGAAGATAATCAGCAGACTCCGGCTGCAGCAAAATAGTAGGCTGCTCAGTCGCAGGTTCCTTTTCATAGCAGATGTGATACGTCTTTTCTTCGCAGCTGTTTGAAGAAACTGAAATCTCCACATCCATACAGTCATTTTCATCCCAATCCAGGGTTAAATCTCCTGCTACGCCGCTCGTAAATTCGGCGCCATTGACTTTAATAGTATAAGAGGAAGCAAAAGCGGTTGCCTTAATGGCTGTCGTTTTTGCATTAGAATCGAGATAAACATGGTAGGAAGTTTTATCTGCATTAAAGGCTTTATCGACAACACCTTCCAGTTCAAGACCTTTCAGCGTTGCGATAATATTAGCGTTTATTTTGTAGTCTGCAACCTGCCCAACGTCGCCATAATAAAAAACGTTATAGCAGCCATTTCTTATGTAAGCTGCATCACCGGAGCTACTGCCCCACCGACTGCTTACATACTTCGATAAAGTTTCACCAAGATATACATTGGTTGGATCATCGGGGTTATCAGAAAAGCTGGAATAAATATACATGCTGCTCGCACTGAGATAGTCAGGAACATCTACAGTATATCCGTCAAATTTCCCTTCCTGCAATGCTGGAGTAATTTCAAGTGAATTCTCACGTGCCAAAAAATCAGCTCTAGTTCTATAAAGTTCAAGCACTTTTAAGGATGGCTCTTCCACCATTTGAACTTTTATGAGCGGCATAACGATATCTGCTTTAGAGTCAAACATGGTCAAATAGCAAAATCCCGTTTCCTGCTGCAGTGTCAAATTAGCAAGCGCATTGTTTCCGCTGGCAACAGCGCCCTCGATTGGCACCACTGCACCTGTTTCCGCATCAATAAGCCCTATGGAAATTCCATCCATTTCTGTTGCATTTCTAAGACGTTCTGCCTCTTCAAATGTTCCATACTGATCTAAAGAAAATCCATAGCAAAATAAGCCGAAATTTTTTCCGCTGATTTTTTTCAGACTGGTAATCCGATCCCAGTGGATTCCATCATGTCCACCCGTAAAGTAAGAAGTAGCAACCCCTGGATACACATCCTTCTTTTCAGCTGAAGCATAACGGAAGAATTCCAAGCAATCGCCTGCCTTTAGTGCTGTCTTTGCTGCAGCTTCCGCAGAAAGTTGCCCGTTGATGACAACACCGCTATCTGAAGTTTCTTCTCCAAAATAACGAGTTACATTCCCGTTCTCATCTAAAGCCAGCCTAGAGCCTGCTGTCTCCTTCGTAAATTCTTCTCCATATTTAGCAATATGCGCCTGTACCAGTGCGTCCAGTACGGAAACGCTTTCCTTTACGCTATCTTCATAACCGTAGCGTTCAGCAAGGTCTGCCGCAACTTCAGTGTCAATAAGCGGCTTGTGCAAGAATTTCTGGTTAGCCTGAGATGTAATAGTCACCTTACAGGAACCTGCTGCCTCGCTTGGTTCTGAACTGTCTGCAGAATCTGCAAAAGCCATGGACGGCATCATGCTGAAAACTATCAGTAAACTGAGAATCAGCGCAAAGGCTTTTTTCATGTTTCGTTTTCGCTCTTTCATATGTTTTTCCTTTCAATTCGATTTCGCAGCCCGGTCTTTTGCAAAAAGAAAAGACTCTAGGCTCTTCGCCTACAGTCCGATTTCACTGTATCTATATTCCGGATTCTTACGGTTAACCTCGCCGCAAATCCTCATCTCGTGCAGGTCTCCTGGCTCATGGATTCTCGCTCTGACTTTCCTTCCCAGGTTTCCCCAGTGGACAGCTTTCACAGCTCATAATCAAAACAATCCAATTACAGTGGCGGGTCCGCGCAAGGCTCTCACTTGCTTCCCTCTTAGCTTCCCTGTGGTATGCACAGGGAAGAACACAAAATGTTGCTTACTTTAATTTAGTTTAGTTTTTAATTAGGGTTTGGAGACTTCTTTTCCACGCTCCTTTCCCGGCAGGATTCCTGCCAAATACTCTCCGCTTACATTGTACCACTCTCAGACATATTTTGGCAAGCTTTTTTTATAAATCTGATTCAGCCAGTTCCAAAAAGTCTGCCTAACGATTCTCCAAAATCTCTGGTTTAATGTTCTCTTCTCTTTAATAGTTCTGTTTCCAAACGATTTACACGGAGAAGCAGCATTTCTCTTTCCTGGTTCACTTTCAAAGCTTCGTCGAGTTTTCTATCCAAGCTCAAATGCCCCTCTGCAATAACTGCTATATTTCTGTTTACTTCGCTTTCCAATGTGATTTTAATCTCTCGGATATCCTTAGTAAATCTTTCGTCCATCTCCGAAACTCTTGTGTTGAGGCACGTCACCTTTTCGTCAAGGTCCAATACCTTCTCATCCAGACATGTCACCTTCTCGTCGAGGCACGTCACCTTTTCGTCAAGGCACGATACCTTCTCGTCGAGGCACGATACCTTCTCGTCGAGATATGTCACTTTGTTATCAAGACTGTTTAATTTCTCTTCCATCTTCTCTAATTTGTCCAAAATCATTCTAGTTTCTTCTGTCATTATAATGCTTCCTTTCTCCTGTCATGCAACCAAGTCTTACGTTGGATTTTTATTATAGCATAAAGACGATTACTCTACAATTCCCAAGATTTTCTGAAAATGTTTGCACCCTTTTACAGAATTTCTATGACCCCCAAATTTATCTCACAATGTATATAAAACGCCGAAGTGCTTGTCTCCGACGTAATTCAATCTTCTATGGTGGACCCGATGGGGATTGAACCCACGGCCTCTGCGTTGCGAACGCAGCGCTCTCCCAGCTGAGCTACGGGCCCATAAAAGGGAGCTATCTCCCTTAATTCTTATAATTTCTCTCTGATTCTGCGCAAACTGCGCCCCAGTCTGTTAATCGCATTGATTCTGCGCACAACTGCATAAGCATTTTCCTCCCTATAAAGCAAAATGTCACTCAAAGTTGTATTCAAATCATTGCATAGCGTATCGACCTCACGCAAGAAGTCATCTTTACTCATTGCCACAAGTCCTGCCGGCAATTCTTCAATCTCATATTGATACTCCATGCCAAACAGCTCCAATACCTTCGCCGACAGCTGCAGCTTGATTTCGTTTAAATGCAGTTCATAAAAGCTTTCTGCTGCTGCAGCCTTTGTTCTGCATGCCTGAACGGTCTCATGGATTTGCTCAAAACAATCATCAAGCTCCTTGTATTCCATGTTCATAGCCTTCCAGTAAAAATCCAGCTGATTGAGTGTTCTGGAAATCAAATCTTTCAGCTTCTTGGCTGCGGACTCTTCCAGAATCTCTCCGGCATTTTTCAGGCAGTCCTCAGTAATGGAGGTTTTCAATTCCTCTACGCCAGCACCCGTTTTAGCGCTGACAGGAAACATCGCTACAGAGTCAACACCCATCAGCTGACAGAGAAGTTTCTGACAGTACTGCACATAAGCTTGTAAATCTGCTTCTCCAACCACATCAATCTTATTTACAGCAAAATAAAATTTCCCTGCAAATTCTTTGGTACTCTGTAGAAAATCAATCTCAATCTGATTAATGGGACTGTCCACTGACAGCAGGAAAATCACCGCATCACTTTCCTTCATATAGTGATATGCCGTTTCCGTGTTATTTTTATGAAAAGAACCAACACCAGGCGTATCCACAAAGGTCAAACCATCTTTGAGAAACTCCGATGGCGTACGCAAAATCACCGAATCCACCCCTAACCTGTTGTCCGCATTCTCCTGTTCACTGATAAATGCTGAAAGTTCTTCAAACTCAATCGGTGTCACCACGCCATTTTGAAAATGCACCTCACAGCCTTTATCGCCATAAACAACTCGAGTAACAGCAGATGTAATCGGCACAATACCGACAGGTAAAATCTCAGCTCCCAAAATCGCATTGGAAAGACTGCTCTTTCCTCTCTTAAACTGGCCGATTATGGATACTGTCATATCTCTTTTTTCTAATTTATCAATTAACGCCCGCACTTCTTTCGCCTGACCGCTGCAGGCCCCATCTGCCGCAAGCAGTTCATATACGTTCTGACTTTGCTCTAAAATTTTTCCGCTCATTAAAATGTTTCTCCTAATAAATTACTGACTTTTTCAGTATATCACAGGAAATTATGCAGTGCAATACAAACCGGCGCATAGAATCCGTTCCCTGCTCATAGATATAAATAGAATAAGGAGTGTGTCTATGACCTTTGGAAAAGTGAAACAGAATATCACAGTGCTGGCTGCATCCAACTTAATCATCGGACTCATCGAGTTCGTCTTCAATATGTATCTCGCCAGAATTCTCGGCGCACAGGGACTGGGTCTTCTCAGTCTGGTGGCCCCAATCAATTGTCTCTTCCTGTCATTTATGACAGAGGGCATCGTCGTCACCATGTCGAAAATCTCCGCAAAACACGAGCACTTCAACAACTATACCGAAATGAATCAGACTGTAAAAATTGCCACCTTTGCCAGCTTTTTCTGGTCTGTTTTTCTTGTTGGTATCGTTTTAATCACCGCAAAGCCTATCGCCTCCGGTTTTCTTGGTGACAGTCAACTTGTCTATCCCATTCTCGCTACCTGTCCTCTAATGATTTTAATGTCCATCTCTAACATCACTAAGGGGCACTTTCTGGGACTTACAAAGATAAGAATTCCCTCTGCAATCAACATCAGCGAAAAAATACTGCGCTTTCCTATTTTATATCTTCTTATACGCTTCTGCCTCAATCGGTTTGATTTTCCTGCAGTAACGCTGGTTTATCTGTGCTATGCCATCGGAGAAACGCAAAGCGTCTTACTGCTGCTGTTATACTATAAAAAAACTAAGCCGAAAGTAAAAACCTCTGTACCAACGAAAAAAGAAATTTCTGGGGTTCTCTTTTCGCTGATAAAAGGTGCTGCTCCGATTTGTCTGACTCAGTGTCTTTTAGAGGGCGTCAATGCATTTTCTTCTGTCATCGTAAAACTCCGGCTTTGCACCTGCGGATATCCGGTTACTGAAGCGTTGGCACTTTTGGGTCAGTACAAAGGCATGGTCTTCCCCCTTATCAACTACCCCATGATTCTGGTGGGCGCGGTTTGCTCAATCGTGGTTCCCAAAATATCCACTATGGCCGCTGCCGGAAAAGAAAAGTTTGTCGGCAGGCTCATCACACGAACTCTGGGGCTTTCCTTCTTCATCGGCATTTTGACCTGCTCTGTATTTTGCGTTTTTGCGGATTCCATGGGACAGTTTTTCTATAAACAGGACAATTTAGGACTAATGATTCGCCTCGCCGGACTGCTGGCGCCCCTTTTATATATGACCGCCTCCACAACCAGCCTTTTAATCGGAATCGGCTGTGAGGGACAGTCTTTCCGCAATTCGCTGTTTCAGCAATTACTGCTCCTAATATTTCTAATTATCTTTACTGGAATTCCCGCACTGAATATTTACGGATATCTGATTGCCATTGCGCTTTCCAATATAATTCTACTTTCCAAGAATTTACATGCATTAAGATTACATAAAAAAAGAACATGACCTTCCTTAAAAGGACAGCCATGTTCATGTTCTGTTAATTTTCAGCATACACCGCAATGTTTTCTTCAATCTTGCTTTTCACCATCTGGGCAATTTCAGTTGTTTTTTTGCCCGCATATTCCTCATAATAGATTGGTTTTAATATATGCACCTGCACTGTAATAAACCCCGGTACATTTCTGTCAAATGGCTTATATGCGTCAATCAAAGCTACAGGAACGACAGGACATTTCGCCTTGACCGCCGCTTTAAAACTGCCTCCCTTAAACTCCAGCAGCTGATTTCCGTTTCTGCTTCTTGTCCCCTCAGCAAAGATAATACAGTTTTCGCCCTGCATTACACGATGACTTACTTCGTTGATTACTCTAAGGGACTGTTTCACATCGCGTCTGTCCATAGGAAGCGCATTCATACAGGTAAAAATCTGCTTTACACCGGGGATTTTCATTAGTTCCTGCTTCATGACAGGACAAATTGGTCTCTGGCAGGCTTCAATCATTGCAAAACCATCAAAAATTCCCTGATGATTGGGATAAAAAATATACCCATCCTTCTCCGGAATATTCTCTCTTCCATAGACTTTGATATCCAAATTTCCGCTGATTTTGGCACGCTCTACAATATACTGCAGCGGCCGCAGCTTTTCCTCTCCGCTATAGCGTTCCGGATGTGCCGCATACCAGTAAATTCTACCAAAAATTGACGGTACACGAAAAATATTCTTTAAAATAATTTTTGTCAATCGATTCATTTCATTTCTCTAGCTTTCTGATTTTTTGCTTCTGATATACTCCGAGATGGAAAAAAAGCAGGTGTTCAACCTGCTTTTCATTGGTGGAGAATAGGGGGTTCGAACCCCTGACCTTTTGACTGCCAGTCAAACGCGCTCCCAGCTGCGCCAATCCCCCACGCTTATGATTCGATTATAGCTCAGTTTCAGTCTTATTGCAAGTATATTCATGGAGCGGGCAATGGGAGTCGAACCCACCTCCTCAGCTTGGGAAGCTGATATTCTACCGATGAACTATGCCCGCACAGTAACCTTTTTTATTATATACCTTTTTGCGCGCGAATTCAATATAATTATCTCACGAAATGCGAAAGAGCGGCTGTTTAGCCGCTCATAAAGTTTACTCTCACTCTTCATTTAGTGATAATTAATTATTGATACATTTATAGTCTGCATCTGGACTTATTCTTTATCATCTCTCTAACGTAGAGTATACTCCTTTTTCTCAATACAGTCAAGCATTTTTTTGTTTTTCTTACCGCACAGGATCCAGGAACTGTTTTTCATAATATGCAGTCATGGCTTTGTATTCATCAGAATCTCTATCGAAGACTTCGCTCTTATGGGTATCCAGGCTCTGCCGCACGATACGCTGGTGCAGATGCTGCGCAATGTTGATGCAATGGTCTGAGATTCGTTCCATGTTAGTCAGAATTTCCACATAGGAAATGCCGCCCTGCGTACTGCATTGACCAGCTTTCAGGCGATCGATATGTTTGGATTTCAGCATATCCACCAAATAATCCACATTGTCTTCAAGAGGACCAATTTTATGACAAACACTTTCCTTCTCTTCCTGATAGGCAGTAACCGTTACGCTGAGCGCCTCATCTACTGCTGCCTGCAGATATCTCAATTCACAAAGAGCATCCTCAGAAAAGACTATATTCTGTTCCATATTAAACTCTGCTACATCAAGAAGATTCTGGCAGTGGTCTCCAATCCGTTCAAAATCACCTACGGTGTGCATAAATTCCGTCGCCAAACGGTTCTGCTCCACATCCAAATGCTGCTCTGTAATGCGAACCAGATAATCCCCCAGAACGGTTTCGGTCTTATCTAGGAAATTTTCATTTTCTTTGATTTTCTCGAAATCTTCAGTCCTATACTTAAACAAGCAGTTCGACGCCAGGCGATAATTTTCCAAAGCAGCATCCGTCATAGAAACCATGACTTTTTTGCACTGTTCCAGAGCCAGCGCCGGCGTAGGAATAAAAATCGGATCCAGCAGTTGCAATTCTTCATCGATTTTAGAAACATTCTTGTCTTTGACGATTTTCTTCGAGAACTGAATCAAGAGGTTTACACAAGGCAACATAAATATACAGGTTGCTAGATTAAATAAAGTATGGAAATCTGCAATACGACCTCTATTTACAGGTTTATCCCAGAAGCTAAATCCAAACAGCCCCTGATATACATAAATCAGCAGCAGAAAAATTACTGCACCTGCAATGGACATTGTGATATCAATACAGACAGCCCTACGTGAATTTTTATTGGTGCCGATACTTGCAAGAAGCACCGTGACGCATTTTCCGATGTTTTGTCCGATAACAATAGGCGCCGCCATGGAAAAAGTAATAGCGCCGGTTGCAGACATAGCCTGCAGTACGCCGACAGAAGCAGAAGAACTCTGCAGCAGCACAGTTACTGCCATGCCGGCAAGAACGCCCAGCACCGGATTGGTCAACACCAGAAAAATCTGCATAAATTCCGGTGAGCTTGCCAGCGGCTTAAAACTGGACTCCATCATATTCATTCCGATGAACAAAATCCCCAGCCCAACAGCGATACCAGCCTTATCTTTGGTCTTGTTTTTCTTAGAAATCAGCATAGCAAAAGCGCCAATCACAACACAGAGAGGCGCAAAAGATACTGGCTTCAGCATCTGCAGAAGGAAATTATCGTTGTTAATATCTCCCAGTCTCAAAATCTGAGCGGTGATGGTCGTACCAATATTGGCACCCATAATGACGGGAACTGCCTGTACCAGTTTCAGAATGCCAGCGTTTAAAAAACCGATTACCATAATAATCGTCGCCGACGAACTCTGAATGACTGCCGTTACTCCTGCGCCAAGGAGGACTCCCTTACCTCTGCTGCTGGTCAGTCTCTCAAGGGTTTTCTCCATCTTCGCTCCGGCAAAGCGTTCCAGGGATTGTCCCATCAGCTTCATTCCATAAAGGAAAAGCCCTACACCGCCGAGCATTGTAAGTACAGCTTGTAAATCCAAAATATTCTCTCCAATGTAAAATTCTACTATAACTTTTGTTTTAATTATACTATACTTGCCTCGCTCTTTTCAAGCAGGTGTACACAATTTTGTCAAAATCTCTCACATTTCTGCCAAAAAAGCGGGCTTTGCCCATGGCGATAACTCGCCGGCAAAGCCCAATTGCATCTAGCAATCATACTAAAATCTCACCATTGGTCCTTCATAACCACATTTTTTGAAGTGTGGCGCGAAGCTGTTTCTTGCGGTTTCAGTTGCAAACCACTTTTCGTCTACCGGTGTACCGAAGTACTGTACATGCATACCTTCCAGTACATCTGCGGTACTAAGTGGGTAGTAATTGTCCTTGTCAATACTGCAGATTACGTCGGGACAGCTCATTACGGTTTCTCCTGTGGTCAGGTTTTCTAATGCCATACTTTCATTTGCAGCAAGAATTCTGTATTCTACGCCTTCTGCATCAGTAACGATGGTAGTCGCTATGTCGTGGCCTTCGTTAATGACAGATTCCTTCTTCGTTACCACACCTTCAGCCAGCAGTTTCAGAGGAACCAATTTTCCGACAGTTTCTGACACATCTACGCCTTTTTCCTTTGCTTCAAGGATTGCTTTTCCCACAGCGATTGCCTTTGACAGTGTTCCTGGAACCAGTTTTGTCAGAATATCTTCTTTAGAAGAGTACCAGCAAGTCATACCCAGCATATTTTCATAGAGATCCAGAATTCTTCTGGTGGTTCTCTCAATGATTGCAGCGTCAAGGGGATCGCTCGGCTCAATACGAATTACGTGACCTCTTTCAGAAGTCAGAACTCCAGGGTAGAACGGCACACCATTTAAGGTGTACAGGCAGCATTCAAGGCCCGGGCATGCACGGTCACAGCCGTCTGCGTCAACCACCGGAATACCTTGCGCAATGCTTACCAGAATCGGAAGAATGCAGCACAAAGAACCCTGTTCCGGCGGAAGTGCTGCTGCAATACCGTGAGGAACTTCCTCTGCCGCAACTTCATAGCCATGCTTGAGCAGCTTGTCAAATAAGTCGAGAACGGTTTTGATATCTACTGCTGTAGGTGCGCCGATTCCACCGAATACTGCCGCATACTCATCGTCTTTCATTTCCTCCGGGGAAATCATCGGCACTTTGTAGTCAGGATATCTTTTTTCCAGTTCAGCCAGCATTGCAAGCCCTGCATCCATGCCGCCGCCTCCGCCGCCAGCAAGGAAAGCACCGCCATAAACCATGTATTCTACATCTTTCCAGCTTAAATATTTCATATGTATACCTCCTATACTTTGCGATTACTCGCCAATAAACTCTTCCGGATTTCTTGCTGCAGGGATTACATTCTTAAGTGCAGCATTTAAAATCAGATATACGATCATACCGACAACAATGGAGTTAAATGCAGGGCTGAATACGTTTACGAAGAAGCCTACTGCCATACCAGCTATCCATGCGCCAATTCCTGCAAAGTTGAAACCTGGAATAATACCCCAGTTTTCTTTCTTGCCTTTTCCAATAATCCAGTAGTCTGCCATCATGATGCCTGCAATTGGCGGAATCATGACAGAAAATGCGTTGAGCATCGGAACGAAGAAATCCAGTGCACCTAAAACTGCCAGAACAGTTGCGATTACACCGATAATTGCAGTAAGAAGCGGTCTCTTACCATCCTTTGCTCCACAGAATCTGGTGAATGCCAGACCGCTCTGGTAGAAGTTAGTGGTGTTAGTAGTCCATGTTGCCAGAAGCAGTGCGAGTACGCCGATAATCGGCATGTTCAGTTTTACGAACAGCTCTGTCAGGTCTGTTGTTCCTGCGCCAACGCTCATGATTGCACCCATAGCAACAATCAAAAGCATCGCCGGTAAAATTCCCAGTACTGAAGAAATGACCGTTGCCTTTCTGTCTTTTGCATAGCGGGTCAGGTCTGTACATACGATGGTTCCGCAAGCAAAGATACCAATCATAATTGCCAGTGCAGATACGAAGTCCATCTGCTGTGCCGGTTCATAAGCAAGCACTGCGCTAAAGCCGCCGTACATGCCTACAGACTTAATGGTACCGTATACACATACAACAACCAGGAATGGAACTGCTACATAGTTTAGCACAGTCATCCATGTAAAACCATATACTGCAGTCAGTACCATAATGCCGCCCCACAAAATCATGGACAGCCACATCGGGAATGGAATTCCAAATGCACCCAGCGCTGCAACAAAAGCACCGCCGCAAACGCCGATCTGTACAGCAGCCTGTAAGCCCTGTGTCAATGTAATCAGACCAGCCAGAATGTATCTGGAACCGGTGTTGCCGAAGGTTTTTCCAAGAATCACTGTCAGTGGATAGCCTGTATCGGATGCTTCAATTCCGTTTAAACTCATAATTGCCACCTGTACACCAAAAGCTAACAGGGTAATTAAAAGAGTCATCTGCAGGGATAAACCTCCCATCAAAATTGCTCCAACCATCAGTGCAGGTGCACTGATTACACCGCCAACCCAAATCATGGTCAAGCTTAAGGTTGACTGCTTTTCCTCGGGCTGCACCTGGGTAATGGCACGTTTTTCCATCGTACCTTGTTTATGATTCTCTGCCATAGTTATTTCCTTTCACGTTCTAATTTCTCTTTTATAATCTTCAGCTGCAGCTGCTGCATAGTCTCAAAGAACCGCATGCCGCGCTCACGGGTTGCACCAGTCGGATCGCCCATAATTCCATTGGCACTGACTGCCCGAAGACCTTCCGTGCTCATTTTGTCCGAAACCTCTTTGGTCAGTCCGCCCATAAAGCCTGCTTCTGCTTTATCCATCTGTACCAAATCGGATACAGCCAGCATCATGGACGTTTCAAATTCACAGGAATGTCCACCGCAGACGCCTTTTGGCAGCCCCTCATTTTTCTCTGCCTCTGCAAGCATTTGCATAACATCCGCCATGCTGCAGCCGGTTACGATAGCAGCCTCAGGATGTTTCTCCCTGCAGCGCACTGCTGCCTCTTCCATCGCAGGCATATTTCCGCCGTGGGTGGATGCAAGAACAAACGTATCAAATCCATGTTTTAAATAAGAATCAATATAGTCCTCAATTATCATCATATAAGTTTCCGCCCTCAATGTAATGCTGCCAGGAAACGGCATATGGGGGTCAGAAACGCCGGGACGAATCACAGGTGCCGCCAGCGCTTTGCCCAGCCTCTTCGCAAAGTCGCCCGCCTCCGCATGGGCTCTGATTGCATCAGTATCCTCCGGCAGGTGTGGCCCATGCTGTTCCACCGCACCGGAAAAAATTACCACTGTCTTATATCCTTCAGCCAATGCTTTTTCAATTTCAGGCCAGGTCATTTCCTCTAAATAATAAGTTCTCATAGCTGATTTCCTCCTTTCTTTTGCTATATACAATATTATAAATTTATCATATCATTGAAATCACTTTTAGCTCTTTTCTGTTTCAGATAAAAAAACGTACTTCCCTTTGTTCCTTTTGACAAAAAACTCCTCCTATGATACACTTTAAACAATTATCTTGTCCAAGAAGGCAGATAGGAGTGCAATATGAGTATCACCCTGAAAGATTTATTAAGCCTGCCAGTGATGGAAGGTGCCATTGTAAGAGCCGGAACTTTATCGCTTTCCAACACCGTTTCCGGCATTGGAATCGTTGACCAGTTCGACATTCAATTTAATTATGACGAGTTGTTTCACACTTCCAAATATCTGCTTGGAGAGATTCTGCTGTCCAGCTATTTTCTTACGTTTCCCTTACAGGTCAAACTGGATTGCCTGCACTTTCTTAGCCGCGTCGGAGCAAGCGGAACTTTAGTGATGAATATCGGTATGTTCAAAGAGGACTTCGAGCCGGAAGTGATACAAACTGCAGAAGCGCTGGATTTTCCTTTGATTCAGATGCCGTCTCACAGGCACTCCTGCAGCGAACTGATTACGCCTATTATGGAACAGATTCTGGAGGATCGAAAGAATCAAAACTACTGGACTAACATTGTCCTGGAATACATGGCGTCCCTCTCTGCGCAGGAGCGCTCTCTAACCCTTCTTGTAGACATTATCAGCCAGTACACCCATTTTTCTATCGGTCTCTACGATAAGGACTTGAACCTGCTTCACGGCGCTGACTGGGCCGGTGAAGATTTCAAACCTCTTCATGACGCTAATTTTACCATTTCCCATGGAGAGAAACTTTCCACTCGCACATCTTATCAAAGTGCTTTTGTCTCAAAGACAGGAAACCGCTACTACTTCACCCGAAGCCCCATTTTCTTCAGCGACCCGGTATTAAGATATCTAACAGTGATTTCCAAGCAGGGCGCGGTAAACCAAATCCAGTTTGAGCAGGTGATGGAATCGATTCGTCTGTATCTGTGTATATGGGAGAAAAACCGCTCTGATAAGACTGCCCTGTGTCATGCTCTTATTCACAACGAACCTATTAAAATTCAGAGCCTTGCCAAGCGGCTGAGTGTCGATATAAAGAAGATTCACGCTGTACTCATTTTCAGCATGACAAACAGGGCAAAAAAAGAGCCCGATTTACTTCGGACGAAATTAGAAAAACACTATTATTCCCAAGGATTTACGCCAATTTCAGAGGTAAACGGAGATTGCATCGTTCTGTTTCTGGAATTTCCTGATTATGAGATCAATCGCTACGATTTCTTTATGGAATCAGAAAAAGCTTTTTCTTCCTATGAGGAAATTGAGCGCATGATGATTCATGCCGATTACTATAACCCCGGCATTTACAAAGATTTATTCGAAGAGTACGTCGCCTATAACGCCTACCTGCATCGCATTCTTCCTTCAAAAAAAGTTTTCAATCTGGGCGAACTGCATTTCTGCAGCGAGTGCGCTGCCGTTGCGTCAGACAAAAAAGCTTCTGACCATGCCCTTACCATTCTGCATCCGATTCTGCATGCCGCTTCCGGTGCTGATACTTTGCTGGAAACTCTGGAAACCTTTATTATTGATGCCAACGGTAATATTGACAAGTCTGCCGAAATGCTGTATGTCCATAAAGGCACGGTGAAGTACCGGCTGAAACGAATTAACGAAATCCTTGGTTTTGATATGCGAAAAATGCCTGAATCTCTAACGATTTACAAGGCGCTGGCCCTTTACCGGATTTTAAAATAGAAAAAATTCAGCGCTGCTGAACTCTGTGCGCTTGCTTCACTCATATCTCATGCATATTTCAAAGAGAATTCTCAAAAATATGCACCGCTGCGTGCATATTTTCACCAAAAATTAAAAAAATACGCATAAAACGCCGTCATCAAGAGGGTTTTCCCTCTCTCTGACGGCGTTCTTCATTGTAAATCTGCATATTGCAATCAAAATTCTAAAAAATATGCACGATTCCTTATCATAGCCTGCATATTTTCGCTGATTTTTACGAATATATGCACAGCTGCTGCATTACAGTGCAAAGACTATTCTTTTCCGTTCCAGCAGTAGGTGCAGAGTTTATTTCTTTCAAGGCCCGTAGCATCCATCATATCATCAAGGCGACAGAACTGCAGCGTAGTGAATCCCATTTCCTTACGGATTTCCTCCACCATCTGCGCATATTTTTCTGTCTCAGGATTTGCATATTCTTCCAGGATTTCACCAGTTACGTTGCCATTCTCAAGTCTTGTGATAACTCTTCTGGTAATCAGATCCATTTCAGAGGAAGAACGCGAGAAGTTCAGATATTTGCATCCATACATAATCGGCGGGCACGCAGGTCTGATGTGCAGCTCCTTTGCGCCGATTTCAAAGAGATATTCGGCAGTTTCTCGAAGCTGCGTTCCTCTTACGATGGAGTCATCAATGAGTACCAGTCTCTTGTCTTTGATTAAATCTTCCACAGTCAGAAGCTTCATCTTTGCAATCAGATTTCGCTTGGTCTGAATGGTCGGCATAAACGAACGCATCCAGGTCGGCGTATATTTAATAAAAGGTCTTCCGTATGGAATACCAGAAGCATTGGAATATCCCACTGCGCTTCCGATACCGGAATCAGGTACACCAGCTACATAGTCCGCTTCTACACTATCCCGCTGTGCCATCTTGGCACCGCAGGCATTTCTCATCCGCTCTACACTGATCCCCTCATAGGAGCTTGCCGGAAACCCGTAATACACCCAAAGGAAAGTACAAATCTTCATGTCTTCGTTTGGATTCAGCAGTGTCACACAGTTCTGATCTGTAATCACTGCAATTTCTCCTGGTCCCAGTTCTTTGTAATCTGTATATCCCAGATTCTTGTAGGCAAAACTCTCGAAACTAAAGCAGAACCCCTCCTCTTTCTTACCTACAGCAATAGGTGTTCTGCCGTATTTATCACGAGCTGCATAAATGCCCGCCTTATTCATCAGAAGCAGCGATATGGAGCCGTCGATGACTTCTTGTGCATAGTGCATGCCCTCGATTAAATTCTCTTTCTGATTAATCAGCGCTGCAACCAGTTCGGTCGCGTTGATTTCACCGCCGCTCATCTCCAGAAAATGAGCATGTCCCGTATCAAAGAGTCTCTGCACCAGACTATCGACATTATTAATCTTTCCCACTGTCGTCAGCGCATAAGTGCCATGATGGGAACGAATAATCAACGGCTGTGGCTCGTAGTCCGAAATACAACCAATTCCCATAATGCCGTCCATCGTCTGCATATCTTTGTTAAACTTCGTTCTGAAAGGAGAGTTTTCGATATTGTGAATCGCTCTGTTAAAGCCGTCCTTTCCGTATACCGCCATACCACCTCGCCGAGTTCCCAGATGAGAATGGTAATCTATCCCAAAAAACAAATCAAACACGCAGTCCTGCCGCGCTGCAACACCAAAAAAGCCGCCCATAACGTAACCTCCTTTATCGTAAATGGTTTAACTGAAAAAAATATTGTACCACACTCTTTTTGCTTTTACAATATTTCTTTATAAAAAACATACGGCAAATATGAAAAGTATCATTAGCCATCAATACTGACAAAATGATAGTAACATGCAGGATTTTGTCAGCAAATCGTGAAGAAACCCATCTTAATACGACTGAAATCCTGACAGAGCTGACAAAATCAAAAATAATTGTCAGTTCTGGCAGAATTTTTGATAGAAACACAGACAAAACTGACAAAAATTTAAAAAGCTGTCAGCTTTGTCTGTTCCAGAAAATCATTAAACGTTTTTCATGCGTTTGCCGTGACAGAAAACAACATAAATGCGGGGTAACTAAAAGAAGACGGTTTCCCGTCTTCTAGCAATTCTTTAAATATTCGACTTCTTCTTTTGTCAGTTTTCTATAATGCCCTACAGCCAATCTGCCCAGCTTAATATCGCCGATAGCAATACGTGCAAGTTCCTGCACGTTATTGCCGACCGCCTTAAACATCTTGCGTACCTGGCGATTTTTTCCCTCGTGAATGGTGATATCCACGATGGTAGACCTCTGCACGCCTTTAACAATCTGCACTTTGGCGTTAGATGTCACGTAACCACCGATATCAACGCCCCTTCGCAGCTTTGCACATTTCTCGTCAGACAGAACGCCTGCAACCCGCGCCCTGTAAGTCTTCGGCATCTCATGTTTCGGATGGGTCAGCCTATACGCAAAATCTCCGTCGTTGGTCATGATCAGCATGCCGGAAGTATTATAATCCAGTCGTCCCACCGGAAAAATTCTGGCGTCGACATCCTTCACCAAGTCCATCACAGTCTGTCTGTCCTTATCGTCACTGACGGTTGTCACATACCCCAGCGGCTTGTTGAGTAAAATATAGACCTTCTTATCCTCCGGTTCTATGCGGCGACCGTTAACTTCCACTACATCACCTGCAACTACATCATAGCCAGCTTCCTTCAGCGTCAATCCGTTGACCTTCACATTGCCGGCAGCAACCAGTTCATCTGCCTTTCTTCTGCTGGCAATTCCTGATTGCGCAATATATTTATTAATTCTCATCGATTTTATGTCTCCTTTTCCTAAGGAGGATTTTAACACAAAATCATCTGGAAGTCATCGCTTTTTTTAACAGTCGTATACGCAGGTGAGATCTGCCGCCTCGATGCGCGCTGCAATTTCTTCTCTGTTTACGGAGTAAAGTCCTTTCTCCTTCATATACTGGAAAAATTCATCTCCCGCAAAAGTAAACATGCCGCCGTCAGGTTTTTGGTACGTTAGCAGTGCACCAATAGCGATAGTGTCCGGCAACTGCAAACACGATTCGCCTGCCGCATAACAACCGGCATTGTGACCGGCCAAAGCCCCTGTAGAAATTGCTTCCGTATGACCGATGAAAAGTCCCGACTTCTCCCCGCCGCAAAAGAGGTTTTTAACACCTTTTACCTGCATATTTTCCTCTCGCTCTGTCACTGCCAGATAGCGAATAGAGTTGCCTTTTCCGCCTGCATAAGGGTCTGCATATCTTGCATTTTCAAAACCTTCCACCGTCCGAAGCTGCTCCAGCGGAAAATATGGGGTCATCATCTTTGCATAGCCAGTATCGATGAGAACAATGTTTTCCACAAATTGCGGCAGCGCATACTGTTTGCAAACCTTTTTAGAAAGCTTGCTTTTATTGATTAATTCCTTTGCAAGGGGCACGATTGCTACGCCTTTCTCAGAAAGTTCCTGTTGCAGTGGCTTTGATAGAGTCGATTTCTCTATTTTCGTGGATCCGCTGAAAGCGCCCGGCGTGCCGTCTGCACGTTTACCATAATAATCAAATCCACCTGCTTTTTCAGAAATGCTGACTCTCGGTCCAAAGGCGGGACACCTGAGCACGCACATACTGCATCCGTTTCCAAACTCCATGCAGTTTCCCATAGGTCCCGTCGTTCCCGTACAATCTACATAAACATCGGCATCAAAGTGCTCGCCATCCGCTGACACAAGTTCCGTAATTCTATTTTCACCATCCTGACATTTCTCGGTTTCGACATCTATAATCCGGGTCATGAAATGTATATCGACTCCCATCTCATGCAAAAGTTGCCGAACCTTCGGCTCCACTTTTAATACGTTATAAAATGTTGCGTGCTTATGTCCCGGAAAATCTACATTTCGATGGGTTGCACAGCCGTCAGTAATCTCAAAAAGCTCTCTTGCACCCATAGCGATATTCTCTTCTGCCGCGGTGAATCTTCCATTATTTCGCATAATACCGCCCACATTGCCCAGCCCCAGGAGCAGGTCTGTCCTTTCAAGAAGCTGCACCTTTGCGCCGGTTTTTCTTGCGGTGACTGCAGCGCTGACCCCTGCCCAGCCGCCGCCGACTATGATAATCTTTGCCATATGAACCTCCAACAATTCTTCTTGTTACTATTCATATGACAATTTATGCTTTTTAGAACGCCATAGGTATGACATAAACCGCGATACAGATATAATGCAAGACACTCCCTGCCAGCACAAACAAATGCCAAATGCTGTGCATATATCTTTTTTTCATGGCATAAAATACAAGTCCCCCTGTGTAACTGATCCCTCCAAGAAGCAGGAG
This sequence comes from Senimuribacter intestinalis, assembly GCF_943192965.1. Taxonomy (NCBI): domain Bacteria; kingdom Bacillati; phylum Bacillota; class Clostridia; order Peptostreptococcales; family Anaerovoracaceae; genus Senimuribacter; species Senimuribacter intestinalis. The sequence continues at coordinate 108,971 of NZ_CALPCF010000005.1, read as the reverse complement.
CCAGAAGGCAGGCTGCGGCAGTACGCGGATAATATCTTTAAAGGCAAATACAATTGCCCAGCCCATGACCACATAAAGTACGGTGCCCAGCCTCTCGGTCTTAGCAAGATCGATGGCGTTGAGCAGAATGCCAAAACCTGCGCAAAGCCAGACTGCACCCACTACGACTAGTCCTTTGGGATTTCCACGAAGGGCGACGAGACAAAATGGCGTATAACTCCCCGCAATCAGAAGGAAAATAGAAGCATGATCAAAAATTCGCAGTATTTCCTTTGCTTTGGGATGGGGTACCCCATGATAAACCGCCGACATGGTGTAAAGCACAATCAGCGATATACCAAAAACCAGACTGACGCCCAGCGCCAACCCGCTGTGGTGAACTACAGATAAAACGATCAGCACTGTAGTGCCGCCTACTGCCAGTACTGAGCCTAAGCCGTGAGACACTGTATTAAAAATCTCTTCCCCCACTGTATATCTCTTTAAAGTTCCGTCTGTCATCATTTTTCCCCTTTCTAATTTCGTATATATTTTTTAACATTTTAAAATCTAGTTTTTATTACTATATTATAATATATTCATTTTCATTTTATGTCAAGTTTAAAACAAAATTTGTCTGCTACTTGTTTCCCAACATAGAAAATGCTACACTTTCTACTAGCATGGAAAGGAGCCTTAGATTTTATGTATCAGGGAATTATTTTTGATTTAGACGGCACCCTCTGGGATTCCACAGCACAGATTTTACCGGCGTGGAATAGAGTGCTGGCCCGCTGCAACACCTGCTCTCCTATGACACTTCCTGAGTTTCAGAGCTATATGGGGAAAACCATAGAAGAAATTGCAGCTATCAAGCTGCCCCACCTGCCGCTTAAAGAAGGCGCAGCCATTTTTTCTGAATGCTGCAAAGAAGAACTCATTGAGCTTGCAAAAAGCGGCGGTGTTTTGTATCCGAACCTAGCGGAAACCCTCGGCACTTTGCATCAAAATCACTTTCTCGCCATTGTAAGCAATTGTCAGAACGGCTACATTCAAACTTTTCTCGAGTTTCATCGGCTGAGAGACTTCTTCGATGACTTTCTTTGCTTCGGACAAACACAGCTTCCCAAAGGTGAAAACATTCAGCTTCTCATGGAAAGAAACAATCTGCAAACCGCCGTTTATGTCGGCGATACGCAAGGTGATTTCGATGCCGCAAGGCAAGCAGGAATTCCATTTATTTACGCTGCCTATGGGTTTGGAGAAGTTCCGGACCGTTCCTATCGTTTAAATACGATTTGTGAGCTGCCGAAACTGTTGAAAGAACTAGTAGTACTGTCAGAATAAACCTTCTGTCGTACAACCAAAAAGGAACGACCCCACTAGTTGTTCCTTTTTAGACTATGCTCAAACTGATATTTCTTTTCTTAGCTTTTGATAAGCCTCCGTTTTGATAACCTCATCAGGTGTTCCAGCCATCAACAGCTTTCCTGCCTCCATGAGGAGAACTTCGTCAAAAGCTTTCAAGTAGTTGCTATCTAAATCATGGGTTGCAACAATCACAATTTTATCTTTACGACTCTGCAGAATCCCTGACAGTATTTTTTTATTTGCCATATCCATGGCAGAAAATGGCTCATCATACAGTTCAACCGATGCGTTTTCTGCAAAAGCACGGAGCATGCAGATTACCTGTTTTTCTCCTGCGCTAAAATCCAAGCCTCCGAAGTCAAAGTTTTCTAATCTTTGTTCTTTGTCATAAGCTCCAAACATGGTAACATTTTCTGTGAAATCGCCTTTAAAAATATGACTTCCTACACCGGTTAAGGATACGTAATCCTCTACGCATATATCATCGGAGGACGTTCCGTCAAAATAAACCTTTCCAGAATCCTCCACTTTACTTTTACGGATTATTTCAAGAATCGTACTTTTTCCACAACCGTTGTGTCCAATTAACGCATATTGACGTCCTCTTACGAAGCGATAGCTAAAGTTTTTAATTTCAAACCCCTCAAAGTTCTTAGAAAGGTTCTCAAGCTCAAGGGTTTCAATAGCGTTTTCCTCTAGTTCCGATTTCAATTCTTTCCTTGCCACACCTTTTCCCAGCTGGTTGATATATTCCATCAGATTTTCCGTAACCTGCTTTGTCGATTTAATATTGCTGACTTCTTCCAAAATATATCTCAGCGGTTCAATAAAGCTTTCTGCATAACCAAGGGCTGCAACTCCAGTCCCCAGCGTAATTTTTGAAAAAACAAAAAGAATCCCGACTGCAGCAAATGATAGAATATTAACCGCATATAAAAATCCCCCATTTAAGATATGAGTAAATGTGCTGAATTTCCCGTAGTGAAGCATACTATCTTCTGTTTTCCGCAGCACTTTTGACTGCTCACTTCCCATGGCGTTCTGCGTTTTTTTGTTGACCTCACGAAAACCGGCAAATAAATCACGCAGCTTTTCTATATAGTTTCCTTGCAGGCACACCCATATTTTCCTGCGTTCTGCCAAGGTTTTCCCTGTAATTGCCGGTGCCAAAAGAGCAAGCAGTGTTCCCACCACAATTACCAGCCCAATATAAAGATTCAGAGAAAAAATAAATACGCCATACACAAAAATCTGCATTGCAGTCTGTACCACCGCAACACAGCTGGAAATATATTGACTCGCCACCCCTATATCATTTGTAAAAAGCGATAAATACTCTCCTTGCGACTTCTTCGCAAATTCCCTGTACGGCTGGTTAAGCAGTGCATGAAACAAATCATCTTTGATTAAAAGATTGAACTTCCAATCAAGCTTCCAGGCATTTCTTTGACTGATATATTCAAAAACACTATTGATGATATAGACCAGAATATATAGTCCGATAAGCAGGAGAATTCCATAGTCGCCCCAAATTTTAAATTTTTGATCGAATAAAAGTTTATTCAAATATGGAATCGCTGCTAAGGCTGCAATTGAAATAACAGCACAAGATATTTTTGCGAAAATGATTCCTCTCAGTTTATATAAATATTTTTTCATGCTGCACCTTGTCTTTCATTTAGTTCAGATATATATTAACTTATTCTGTTTTCTTTTGTCAATAACTGAAAAAACGCTCCGAAGCATTCATCATTTCTTCGGAGCGTTCTATTTATTAATTTTATTCCATCATTGCAATCTGCATCATGATCGCACATTCCATGCGCTTTTTAAAAAGCTTGCATCCGTAGTCGTAGACGCCTTTGATGGAACCCGTTGCGTGATATGCGTTAGCTGCGCAGCCGCCGCTGCAGTAAAGACGCGCCCAGCAGTCTCTGCATTCCTCACGGGCATAGACATTGCACATCTTAAAATCCTGACGAGTTTCTTCGTTTGTAATGCCGTTCCAAATGTCACCCATCTTGTACTTTTCATCGCCGACAAACTGGTGGCACGGGTATAGGTCGCCCCACGGCGTCACAGCAAAATACTCCGTTCCCGAGCCGCAGCCGGAAATTCGCTTATAAATACAAGGTCCATGAGTCAAATCTATCATATAATGGTAGAAAGTGAACCCGCTTCCCGCTTTCTTTCTGCGAATCATCTCCGTCGCCAGAATTTCGTACTGTTCAAAGAGCTTCGGCAAATCCTCTTCCGTCAGCGCAAAAGGATCCTCCGGCGGACATACCACCGGTTCCATGGAAAGTTCCGTAAAGCCCAGGTCTGCCATATGGAAAATATCTTCTGTAAAATCTACATTATTATGAGTAAAGGTGCCTCTCATATAGTAGCCTTTGCCGCCTCTTGCCGCAACCAGCTTCTGGAACTTCGGCACGATTAAATCGTAGCTTCCCTCATCGGACGGTGTTCTTCTCAGCCTGTCGTGAACTTCCCTGCGTCCGTCAAGGCTCAACACCACATTGTGCATTTCCTTGTTTGCAAATGCAATGACATCATCGTCAATACCTACACCGTTGGTGGTCAGCGTAAAGCGGAAATTTTTTCCATGCCGCTTCTCCACGCTGCGGGCATACGCAACCAGGTCCTTCACCACCTGCCAGTTCATCAAAGGCTCGCCGCCAAAAAAGTCCACTTCCAAATTGCGTCTGTCACCGGAATTTTCGATGAGAAAATCCAGCGCCTGCTTTCCTGTTTCAAAGGACATCAGTCCCCTCTCACCATTAAAATTCCCCTGGCTTGCAAAGCAATAGCTGCAGTTTAAGTTGCAGGTATGCGCAACGTGAAGGCAAAGCGCCTTTACTTCCGTATGGCGATTCTTCAAATCGTAAGCATTTGGTTCGTAGATATCTTCTGTAAAAAGTTTTCTCTGCTCCTGCAGCGTTTCAATATCGTCTATGACTTCCAGCACTTCCTGCCGGGTTACATCAGCTTTGCCTGCGTACTTGTCCAAAATCTTTGCGACCAGCGTCTCTTTTTCCTCAGAAAAGAAATCATGGATGATGTCATACGCAACATCATCCACTACATGTACCGAACCGCTATAAACATCTAAAACGATATTGTATCCGTTTAGTTTATACTGGTGTATCATCTTAGTTCTTCTTCTCGCACTCCTGATTTGCTACACCGCAGGAAGTTTTGCAAGCTGACTGGCAAGAAGTCTGGCATTCGCCACAGCCACCGTTCTTCATGCTCTGTTCTAAGTTTCTTGTTTCGATTGTCTTGATTCTTTTCATTTTATATCTACCTTTCTATTTGTAATCTTTCACTATTTTCTTATTTTACCTTATGGTGCGGCACACTGTCAAGTCCCGTATCACCGCACACACGGCAAAGTCTGCCCATTTATTTTAAATAAGAGAAAGTAATGGGTTTTACACTCCGGTCCAGCTTATCAAAAGCATAACCTTCATCCTGCAGCTGCTCGATAATTTCAGGCAGTGCCTCCACGGTGGATCCCATGCTGGCACTATCGTGCATCAGTACGATACTTCTGTCAGCATTATGCACGCCGTTTAAGATTCGTTCTGCAATCACATCGCTGGACGGATTTCCTGATGCCGCATCCTCTGCAGAGGCATTCCAGTCAAAATACACAAACCCACGCCTGTACATCTCTGCAATAATCTGCTGACAAAGCGTATAATTATAAGTATTGACAGAACCGCCCGGAAAACGGAAAATTTCTGCCCGATAAGAAAATTCCTCATAAAGCTCTGTCCAGAGTTTTTCAAAATCCGCAAGATAAGTGTCCATCGACTGATAAACGTATTCGTAGGAGTGAGTATACGTGTGAATACCGATAGTATGTCCTTCATCAATAATCCGCTGTACAATATCTCTATTTTCGCTGATCTTACCTACTACAAAAAAGGTCGCTTTAATATTGTGTTCCTTCAGAATGTCCAGTACCTCCGGCGTGCACGTCTGAGAAGGCCCGTCATCAAAGGTCAGGTATACCGTTTTTGACTTCGCCTTTGCCTGCCGGAATTCATCCCGAATATAAAGTGATGCATACTTTTCCTGATAAGGAAGTGCCTCCTCTTCAACAATCAGCGCAGAATCTGCGTTTTGGGTTTCGTTTCCGCCAGAATCTGTGCCACTGCCAGCTTCTGCAGACAATGCCGTCACTCTCACAGAGAGAACGATGACCGCCACCGTCAAGATGAGAAGGACGCCCAGCACTGTAAATGTAATAAGTCGCTTAAAAAATCTTACTGAAAATCTGCCTTCCATATTTATTTACCGAACCACTTGCATACTTCCCAGGAGCTGTGCCCCTGCATCAACAGAGATAGATTTTGTGCGAATTCCGCCTGTAATGCTGGCGCTGCTGTGGATCTGCACTTCCGAAGTCGCCTCTATATTTCCCTTAATGGTGCCGTCTGCGGAAAGCACACTGCAGAAAATTCTCCCTTCCACTTTGGAGTCTGCATCCATCAGGATATTTTCTTTTACGGTGAGATTGGATTTCAGCTGGCAGCCAGTCAGCTTCAGATTACTGCAGGCGATATCACCCGAAATCCTGCCTGTTGCAGTGATGTTTCCTGCTGCTGTTACATTGCCTTCTACCTCTCCGTATATCATTAGGTGCCCACGAGTCACAATATCGCCCGTCACCTTGGTATTCGCTGCAATCACACCGGTCTCATCTATAGGCAGCACGCCCTCATGGTTTTTTTCCTCTTCAGCAGTCTCTTCCTGTACTGGTTCTTCGTATTCTGTCTGCTGTTTCTTTTCTTCTTCCATGTTTACTCTCCAATACTAAAAAGTTGCTCTTCATCAAAAGTAAAGCTGCGGGTATTCCTCGTTGTCACATTGCCATTGATGACGCAGCCTCGCTCGGAATTCAGTTCCCCAGTATCAATGTTTCCCACGACCACAGCACTTTCCGTAATATCAACGACGTTTTTGATTTCCAGATTGCCTTTTACTTTTCCTTTTGTCTGCAAATTCGCCGACTTGATATCGCCCACAATTACTGCCGCATGTTCAATGCGCGCATCTAAACTGACCTTCACAGCACCTTTAATACTACCGCTTACCGCCAGACTTTCTGTGGCAACATCTCCGATTATCTTTCCATTGACGATGACGGACGATGTCGTATTCAAATCGCCAAAAATACATCCATTTGCCTTTACTTGGTCCGCCCCTTCTATATTGCCGGTAATCACCATGCTGCTGCTGATGACAGTTCCTGCCTCCTGATTAAATTCAGGCACAAGAATTTCCATCTGCGGTCTGATACGCGGTTCCATCTGCGGCATCCGAAATGGCTCGCTGGTCTTATCTCTATCTTGCGCAAAATCCTCACGCTTTTCGGCGGTCTTAACTTTTTCTTTTGACGTTTCATCGTCAAATCCGGTCAGTTCTTTCATCGCCTGTGTAAAATTCGAAATTGATGACATGAAAATTTCCTCAACTTTTCTGACTTCTGCTATGTCTATTCTCTCTGCCATTTTATCATCTTTTTCGCCCAAGTTCAATTAGATTCTACATATATCGACAGCTTTTCACTTATAATCGTTTTTTCTACTCTTTTATTTTGCACCTGCGCACGGTGCGTCCCATCTCATCTGTGCAAGTGCAAGCTCCACAAATCCCCTCACCACAGCACATATTTCCTTCTACCGGTCGTACAATGCTGCTTCCTGCTGCTCTCTCGACCTGACTGGCATAATATGGTGAAGTCAATGCAAACACATTGAGAGAATCACTTTCCTCCATATGATCCAAATCATCTAAAGAGCAAAGACCTTCCTTGGCAAAGTCCCGCACTTCAACTGCTTCTGCCGGCAAATCCCCAAAATAGTCGTGAAAGAAATCAAAGCCTACCTTTTCCAAATCAACATAGACGTGCAGTTGCCCAAGCCATCTGCTATACCGCTTCCCGCCATCCAGAAAGTTGCGCAGCGGCGCAATCGCAATGCCTTTTGCATAGACAAAAGCTTCCTGTGCATTTTCCCTAAGCGCGCCAAAACCTGAAAGGGCATTATAATATACGCCTCGAATCCACAGATTTTTTTCCGCCTGAAAGATGCTGCTGCTCTTCGGACCGCACCGGCAAATACCAAGATGCAAAAGTCCCGCTTCCGGTTCCGCTTTTAGAACAGAGATTGGCGCATCATACCATTTTGCCCCATCCTCGGCCCGCACAAACACGTACGCTCCTGCTGTCTGTGCCTTTTGGCAGAATCCGCGGTCAGCCTCGACAACAAAGACTTTTAAATCATCGCTGTAGGTCTTAATCTGCTTAATTTTAAGCAGCCTATCCTTGCGGCTTAAAATCACGCTGCGGCCATTTTGTTCATACAGAGAATAAATACAGGTGCCCTGCCAGCTGCACTCCTGACACGTTCCACCGCGCAGCTTTGCGCAGATCAGACACTGTCCGCATTCTGCCAGCGCACAAGGGCATCCCTGACGTCCTGCATCAATACATCTACTTTTCTTCATCCTCAATCCCCCTCACTTCATACCCATAATCCATCAGCGCATAAGCGTCATTAAACCAGTTTCCATCAGATAATACCACGCAAATCAGTTCCGTATCCTGTCGCTTAGATGATGCTACCAGTGTTCTTCCGCTCATCTTGGTAAATCCGATTTTAATCCCTGTGGCGCCCTCATACTGAAACACCGTCTTGTTTTTGTTATGGTATTCTTCCCAGGACTTTGCACCCACTATTTCCCGGAAAATCTTGTTTTGCATGGCCTCTTTTGCGATGGTCGCAAGATCTCGTGCCGTCGTATAATGGTTATCATCATAAAGCCCGCTGGAATTAACAAAATTGGTCCCGGTGCAGCCTAGTTTCTCCGCCTTTTCATTCATCAGCTGTACAAAGTGTTCTGTGTTTCCGCCCATAATAGCAGCCAGTGCTGTGGCGCCGTCGTTTCCAGACCTGAGCATTACACCGTAAAGCAGATTTTCCAACGTTCTTTCTTCTCCTTTTTTCAAATACAGGGAAGATCCTTCCACGCCTACTGCTTCCTCCGGAATTTTCACTGTCGTATCTATGCCTGCGCCGATTTGTTCACAGACGTCCAAAGTCACAAGAGCAGTCATAATCTTCGTCGTGCTGGCAGGATAACCTTTTTCGTCTGCATTTTTCTCAAAAAGCACCTCGCCGCTTTTTCCGTCAATTAAAATCGCCTGCTTGGCGCTTATCGTCGGCGGCTGTACCATATCTGCAGCCGCCGCTTCACCCTCCGGCTCTGCAATATAGCCAAAGATCATAGCGCCCAGCGCAAATCCTAATATCGTTCCTATGATAATCAATATTTTCTTCATAATAAAAAATCTCCCATACCTAATCTATTTTAGGATGGGAGAAATATGACTGGTTTATTTTTTCATTGTCAGCAGCCCTTTCAGCGCCTCGATGTAGATAAGCGTCATCTTATCCAGACTTTCTAAATCCAGAAATTCATCCGCTTCGTGGGCCAACTCCTCCTCATAAGGAAATAACGGTCCAAAAGCCACTGCATTCGGAATCGTTCTCGCATATGTTGCACCCCCAATAGCAATTGGAAGGGACTCATAGTCCCTGCTAATCTTCTGATAAGCATTCATGAGGACTCCAATAAAGTCCGATCCAGCATCCACATACAGCCCGTTCATATGACTTGTCATATCCATTTTCATCCCTGCGCGTCTGCAGGTCTCTTCGGCTGCTGAAAACACCTTGACTTTATCCACAGTGGCAGGATATCTGACACTGACGCCAAAAGTAAGTTTTCCGCATTCTAACGCTATGGTTCCCACATTAAAAGTCAGTTTGCCGGAAGCTTCATCCGCAAAATGCAAACCAAATTTTTCTCCATAATAGGTCATGCCGATATACTGATTATAGGTTTTATATACCGGCGCTATATCAAATTCTGCACTGACCTCTTCCAGGGTTTTCATCATCAGACTGATGGCGTTCAAACCTTTTTCCGGAGACATGGCGTGAGTGCTCTTTCCCGAAACGGTCACGAAAATGCTGCAATGTTCCTGCTGCGCGCAGATATGTTCAAAGGCATTCAGTACCGCAGTAAGGTTTGCAGCGGTTTCTGTATCCGGACACCGCAAGGTGCAATGTGCTTTTCCCGGTACTACGTTTTTGGCTTCTCCGCCGTAAAGAGACTCCACTGCAATTTGACAGCCAATGTCCCCGTCCGTTTCATAGGAAAAGTCCACATCCAGAAGACCCTTTTCGCAGTGAATCAGAGGAAAGTTTCCATCCGGCACGATGGAGCAGTCCGGCATCCGGTCTGCCTTTTTCGCATAGTGCTCAATACATCTCCAGTTTTCCTCCTCATCACAGCCGATAATCATCCGAATCGCCGTTTCCGCTGGAATCAGATTCTCCTCCATCAGATATTTGACTGCATAAAGACAAGATATAATTGGACCCTTATCATCCAAAGTACCCCTGCCGTACAGCTTGCCATCTATCTCCTTTATTTCAAAAGGCGCCGTATGCCAGCCTTCTCCTGCCGCCACCACATCTGCATGACCCAAAATTCCAATCAGCCGATCGCCTCCGCCTGCCGTCATTTCTCCGGCGTAGCCGTCAAAGTTTTTCACCTCCATTCCCATGAATCTTCCTTTGTTCAAAATCCATGTAAGAGCCTGCGCAGCTTTCTGCCCAAAAGGTCTTCCCTCCCCTTTCGTTTCTTCATCTAAAATGCTTGGAATCGCTGAAAATTCTTTGATATCCATTATCATCTGTTCTCTGTTTTTCTTTACGAAATCTTCCGCTTTCATCGCAATCCTCCCTATGATAGTTTTGTAAAGATTTTATAAGAGTATGGCTCTTTTTTCATTGTACTGACTACAAAAAAAGAAGGTTCGATTTAAAATTATTCTAAAGAAACAGAAAAAAGCTCCAGCTATAATGAGACCATATTATGCGTCAAAAAGGAGGACACATCATGTTAGAATTTGAATTACAGAAAGCTGCCGATAAGCTGATCCGCGAGGTTTTCGGCGTAAAGGAGAAAGAAACGGTCGCTATCACAGCTGACACGAAATCCAATCCGGTTCTGATTCAGGCGGTTGCCGCTGCAGTACACAGCGTAGGCGGCTTTCCAGCCGTCATCACGATTGCAACACCAAAGGGTGTTGGCAAAGCTGCCGACCCTGATATTCCAGTAGAGCTTTTAACTGCTGCTCTATCTGAAGCTGACGTATGGATTGAGTTCAATGAACAGTGGCTGCTGTACTCAACTCCATTTGAAATTGCAATGGATAAGAACAAAAAACTCAGATACATGTGTCTGGTCGATTTTTCACCAGAGCTTCTAATCAGAACAATCGGTGACATCAACACTGCACAGCTGAAAGAATTTATGGAGGCCTTCGGTGTTCGCCAGAGACAGGTAAAAGAAATGCGTGTCACTACGCCTGCAGGAACCGACGTAAGCTTTGTTTTAGATCCATCTCACACTGTAGCCGTAGACTGCGGCAAAGCTGACGTTCCTGGATTTCACATGTGCCCAGGTCAGCTCAATGTCATTCCGAAGTTCGGTACCATCAACGGAAAAATCGTTTTCGACGGTACAATTACCCCACCATTCGGACACGTGCCTTCTCAGCCGGTTGAACTGACTGTAGAAAACGGCGTTATCGTAAAAATCGAAGGCGGCCGCGAAGCTTCTGAATATGAAAAATTCCTGAAAGGCTTTGACGATGAAGGTATGCTGAAAATGGCACATATCGCCTACGGCTTCAATCCGGGTGCAAAGCTGACAGGAAATGTCGTAGAAGACGAGCGTGTATGGGGATGTACAGAATGGGGCATCGGCTATGTCAGCGCCATCGAAGCGCCTCCAATCGGACAGCCTGCCGCTTCCCACACCGACGGTATCTGCCTCAACTCCACCATTTACTTCGATGGTAAGCTGATTATGGAAGACGGCGTTATCGTCGATGAGGAACTGAAGAAACTGGATCCAACAGTATAAATCTAAAAATCTTAAAAACACGGGCTGCCCCCATGAACAATTATTTTTCGTTCATGGAGGCAGCCCATATTTTTCTAGGTCAGGAGGCAGAAATAAGTTCAATTCAGTTCAATCACATTGCACCCTGTCATTAAATATAGTATACTTTTATCAACAATATGAAAACCCACAGGAGTATGCTGCCCATGAAAAAAGTAATCATTCTTTATAGAAACTCGAAAGATTCCGTCAACACCCCTGCAAGCGAATTCATCTACGACAATCTGCGGTCAGTATTCAGTGATTATGCTGTTTTTGAGAACTGCTTTATGGCAGATTTAAAAGAAAACGAAATCCTTCATGCCGACGCTTTTCTTGCCGTTGATGCAAGAGTCTTTCAGAAAGCGAAAGAATGTGTTGCAGATTTTAGTAATGTAATCAAGATGGGCAGGAGTATTGAGCAGAGTGTACTAATTACCCTTCAGGATATCCCCGCAGATACAAATGTACTGGTCGTCAACGACTCTTACAGCACTGCCGTAAATACGGTAAACATGTTTTACGAGCTTGGAATCAGCCATTTAAACTTTGTGCCCTTTGATAAGGAGCTGGCTCATACGACGATTTATGACGATTTGTCCCTTGCTGTTACCCCTTCCGAAAAGCATTTTGTACCGGCACATATTAAGAACATAATCGACATCGGCTACCGTAAGGTCAGCTTTGATACCATGTTCAGACTGATGAAACTCCTGGATCTGGATAACAGCGTCGTTAATCGCAACCTGTTCCGATACATGCAGACACTGGCAGAGCCGGATACTATCTTTAATACAAATTACATTTATGAGTATTTAAAAACGCAGACCCTTAGTTTTGTCACAAATTCCAACAAGTCCTGCGTATTTCTGACAGACCAGCATATGAACATTATTTACGCAAACGACCCTGTGGAGGGCATTTCCCGAAAAGATCACAGCAGTCTGTTAGATGCAGGCCAATTAGTAGAATTAAAGGATTCCCCCGACAGTGAATCAGGAAATCCTTACACGACAATAAACGGCACAGATTATTATTACGACAAATACCCGATAAAGCTCATCGACGAAGTCATAGGATATTTTGTTGTTCTGAAAGAAAAAAATCAATTGCCTCCCGTCAACAAAGTCAACCTGCAAAAAGGATATGTGGCAAAATATCATTTTCAGGATATCGTCCACATGTCGGAAGAGATTCAAAACTCCATTCAGACTGCAAAACTAATCTCATTAGCAGAGCACACGGTGCTGATTTACGGTGAAAGCGGAACAGGCAAGGAAGTCTTTGCTCAGGCCATTCATAACGCCTCAAAGCGAGCAAATGCTCCCTTTGTTGCAGTAAACTGTGCAGCGCTTCCGGAAAATCTTTTAGAGAGTGAATTGTTCGGATATGAACCCGGCGCATTCACCGGCGCCATTGCTAAGGGAAAGGCAGGGCTGTTTGAACAGGCAAACCACGGAACGATTTTTCTTGATGAAATCAGCGACATATCACCGAATCTGCAGTCCAAGCTGCTGAGGGTCATTCAGGAAAAGCAAGTCATGAGAATAGGTACAGACCACATCATCGACATTGATGTGCGCTTAATTGCAGCGACAAACCGGGATTTAAAGCAGGCGGTCCAGGAGAAGACTTTCCGCAGCGATTTGTTTTACCGTCTCAATGTGCTTCCCATTCGGATTCCGCCTCTCCGCAAAAGAATGAAAGACATTGTTCCTTTGCTCAAGTACTTTCTCGGCACATCTTATGATAATCTGACCCCACAGGAAGTTCGGCAGCTTACTGCTTATTCATGGCCCGGAAACGTGCGAGAGCTGGAAAACTTCTGCACCTATTATAAGACCCTTTCCTCTTTTCCCGAATATCTCTATGAGGAAATCTCTGTGCCGGAGGATTGTCCTTCCACGGCTGAGGTGCAGATAGAAATCCTAAAGCTAATCAGAAAAAACACCAAAATTTCCCACGGCATCGGTCGAACGGGTCTGGCGGAGCTTCTGAAAAAGCAGGGACTTTATCTCAGCGACAGAGCGCTGCGCCCTATACTCAATCAGCTTCAGCAGGACGGTCTTATTGAAATAGGAAAAGGCAGACACGGAATGCGAATTACAAAGAAGGGTTCCTCTCTGCTAACCTCTGATTCCTGCGAAAAGCATTAATCCGCTTTTGGAGATACAGCAAAGGAGACAGCCTTTAAGCCGTCTCCTTTTATGATTTGCTATTACAGCATGTGATAGCAGGCAACCTGATGGTTGTTTCCGATATCTGTAAGAGGAGGCATCGCCTGCGCACATTCTGCAGTCGCATAGCGGCAGCGGGTTCTAAACGGGCACCCGCTCGGAGGATTCATAGGTGAAGGAACATCGCCCTCCAAAATAATTCGGTTGCTGGCCGCTGATTTTTTCGGGTCTGCTATAGGCGCCGCAGACATAAGGGACTGAGTATATGGGTGTCTCTTGTTCTCAAACAGTTCTGCAACATCTGCCACTTCTACCAAATGCCCCAAATACATTACACCTACCCGGTGTGAAATATGTCGAACCATAGAAAGGTCATGGGAGATGAACAAATAGGTCAACCCCATCTCTTCCTGAAAGTCCTCTAATATATTGACAACCTGCGCCTGAATGGATACATCAAGAGCAGAAATCGGTTCGTCACAGACAATAAACCGAGGTTTTAAAGCCAGCGCTCTGGCAATACCGATACGCTGCCGCTGTCCGCCAGAAAATTCATGAGGATATCTGTTGATATGGTCATCTTTCAATCCGACCATATGCACTAGTTCCCTAACCCTTTCATCTCGCTCCTTCTTGGAAGCAACTAATTTCTGAACCAGCAGCGGCGCACCGATAATTTCATTGACTGTCTGCCTCGGATCTAACGATGCATAAGGGTCCTGAAAAATCATCTGCATATCCTTCCGATACGGTGAAAATTCCTTTTCCGATAAATCGGTAATATCCTGCCCGTCAAAGAAAATTTTTCCGCCGGTAGGCTTGTATAACTTCAATATTGTTCTGCCAACGGTAGTCTTTCCGCAGCCAGATTCTCCTACCAATCCAAAGGTAGTTCCGGCAGGAATAGACAGGGTCACATCATCTACCGCTTTCAATGTCTGCTTGCTTTTCTTTCCGAAACCCTTTCCAGCCACTGAAAAATGCATTTTCAATCCCTGTACTTCAACTAAAAGCTTATTCTCGTTCACTTGCGTCCTCCTTCTCCATGGTTTTTCCTCGATTTGCCTGCGGATGAAGGAGCCAGCAGGCTACGCGATGACCTTCTGCTACTGTCGTCAATTCTGCCGGCGCCATATTGCAGATTTTCATCGCATTTTCACAGCGTGCTGCAAAAGGACAGCCTTTCGGCGGATTCATTAAGTCCGGAGGACTTCCCGGAATCGGTTTCAGCTTCTGCTTTTCATAGGTGCCGCTTCCCATCGTATCACTATGGGGTACTGACTCCAAAAGCCCCATTGTATACGGGTGCTTTGTTTCATAGAAAATCTGATCCAAAGAACCTTCTTCCATAATTAGCCCACCATACATAACCACTACGCGAGTGCAGACCTGGGCAATTACACCCAAATCATGGGTGATTAAAATAACAGATGTCGAAAACTTTTCCTTCAACTCCTGCATCAACTCCATAATCTGCGCCTGTATGGTCACATCAAGGGCTGTAGTCGGCTCGTCAGCAATCAGTATTTTCGGATCACAGCACATCGCCACAGCAATCATCACCCTTTGGCGCATACCCCCTGACATTTCATGAGGATACTGTTTCATTCGTTTTTCCGGCTCATTGATGCCAACCAGCCGCAGCATTTCGATGGCTTTTTCCTTGGCCTGTGCCTTGGACAGCTTTTTATGTACTCTCAAGGGCTCCATCAACTGATTGCCCACTGTATACAGCGGATTCAAAGAAGTCATAGGATCCTGAAATATCATACCAATCTCGTTTCCCCGAATCCGTTTCATTTCCTTTTTACTTTGCGAAAGAATATCTCTGCCGTCAAATTCCAGCGCATCCGCACGTACTGCCGCATTGTCCGCCAGAAGACGCATGATAGACATCATAGTCACACTCTTTCCGCATCCTGACTCTCCTACAATGCCGAGAAATTCGCCAGAATCCACATAAATATCTATACCGCGAACCGCCTGCACAATTCCGCCGCCGGTCGCAAAGTTGGTTCGCAAATTTTTTACTTCTAAAAGATGTTCTGACATAATTTCTACCTCTATTTCTTTAAACGCGGGTCAAGTGCATCGCGTAATCCGTCCCCAATAAAGTTCAGTGCAAACATGGTTAAGCTGATTGCCAAAGCCGGGAACAGCATCAAATACGGATACATACCCATTGTTGCCATACCGTCGTTTGCCAGTGTTCCCCAGCTTGCTACCGGTACAGCAATACCAATACCGATAAAGCTCAGGAACGCCTCTTCAAAGATTGCGGAAGGAATAAGCAGCATAACCGTAACAATAATCGGGCCCATACTGTTAGGCACCAGATGCCGCAGTAAAATCTGCACCTTGCTCTCGCCTACTACCTTAGCTGCCGTAGCAAAATCCTGGTTCTTTACCGATAAAATCTGACCTCTTGTCTGCCGCGCCGGGCTAAGCCAATAGGTCAAGCAGATTGCAATCAGAATACTGGACATTTTCGGGCCCATAAACATAATCAGCAAAATACTGTATAGCAGCGATGGAACTGCCGAAAATACGTCTACAAAACGCATCATCAGCATATCGACTTTGCCGCCAAAGAAACCTGATATTCCGCCGAAAAGCACACCGACCACCAGGCTGACCAAGGCTGTTACAATACCAATCGTCAAACTGATTCTTGCACCATAGGCAACACGCACCAGCAGGTCGCGTCCAAACATATCTGTACCGAGTGGGTGTTCAGCACACGGCGACTGATAAATTGCGTTGTAATCCTGCCCATCATAGGTATATGGACTTAGTATAGGCACGAAAATCGCTACCAGTATCATAAAGATAATAAAAATAATTCCTACAACCGCCAGTTTATCTGCTTTCATCTTCATATAAGCATTCTGCCAGTAGGAGATGCTGGGCCGGTTGATTACATCAGTCAGCTTATCCTCCTCTGGAAGCGGTTCAAATAATTCCGCCGGAATATCTGTATCTGCCATGGTATACGGCGGTACAGGAACTTCCGGAAACATATTTTTCTTCTTTCTCATCTTTCCCACCTCACGAATCCAATCTTACGCGCGGATCGATGAGTGCATAAGCAATATCCACAATCAGCGTACAGATCATAATAAACAGACCATAGAAAATCGTTACACCCATAATCATGGTATAATCGCGGTCGCTGACAGAATTAACGAAATACCTGCCAATGCCGGGAACCATAAAGATTCGCTCAATGGCAAAGCTTCCTGTCATCAGTCCTGCCACCAGTGGTCCCAAGTAGGTAACTACTGGCACGATAGCATTACGCATAGCATGCTTACCTATCACTGTAAACTCAGACAACCCCTTCGATCTGGCAGTCCGAATGTAATCCTGCTGCACCACCTCCATAAGAGTCGAACGGGTCAGTCTGGTGATGTTCGCCACAGGTGCAAGGCAAAGACAGGCTACAGGCAAAATGAAATGCTTCAGCTCGCCCCAGCCGTGCGTAGGCAAAATTGCCCATTCCATACAAAAAGCATACATCAGCAGCATGGCGATAACAAAGGTTGGAATGGATATCCCCACCGTGGCAAGGGTCATGGACAGCATATCCGCCACGCCTCCCCGCTTCAGTGCGGCAATTACTCCAAGGGGAATACCGATTAGAAGCGCTACAATGATGGCAACAAAACCAATCTGAGCAGAAACCGGAAAGCTGTCGGCAATCAGTTCATTTACGCTATAATTCAGCTTTTTCATGGACAAACCCATATCTCCATGAAAAAGATCCTTTACATAGTTAAAAAACTGCTCATGTACCGGAAGATCCAGTCCATACCTGGCCCTGATTACTTCCAAAACCTCCGGATTTAGGTTTTTCTGTTCGCCTGCACTGAAGGGTCCTCCCGGAATGGTGTGCATCAGGAAGAAGGTAATCGTAATCAATAAGAACATTGATACGATTGCAATCAATACACGCTTGACAACATATTTAAACATAGACTTATCCTCTCTGTTTCAATTCCTTTTTTGAAGCAGGTGTTCCAGTTAAATTGGAACACCTGCCGCAGTTTCTATGCTTTCTTATTCTGCAATATCTGCATACTGGAAGAATACGTGACCGATGTAGTTCTTCACTACGCCTTTCACTCTCGGATTTACCAGCATTGTATCTGTATAGAAGGTTACTGGAATAATCGGTGTTTCTTCAATCAGAATCTTTTCTGCATCAAGGAATGTCTTCATTCTAGTTTCATAATCGGTCTCTTTATAAGTCTTCTGCATCAGCGCATTGTATTTCAGCGCTTTCTCATCATGCCAACGAGCATCTTTCAGACTGCCGTCCGGATTTACTTCACGACGTTCTTCCCACAAGAACAGGTTTGTGCTTGGGTCGTCATAGTCACCGGTCCAGCCGTCATCGGCGATATCCCAGTCCTCAGTCTCAAATACGTCCCAGTAAGTGGACGGCTCATAGGAAACGATTTCAATCTTGAAGCCTGCTGCCTGCCACATGGACTGCATTGCCTGCGCACGGTTCATTGCTTCCTCATTATTCTGACAAACATATTTATATGTCGGAAGTCCCTCGCCGTTTGGATATCCTGCTTCCTCGAGGAGCTTCTTAGCACGTTCTAAATCAAAGCTTACTAAATCGCCCGCTTTGTCACGATACTGTTCATCTCCCCAGTGAATACCATAAGGGACTAAACCAGTAGCAGGGTAGCTTACCTGACCCAGAATTGAAAGCAGGGTTTCTCTATCAAGAGCAAGAGACAACGCCTGGCGCACACGATTATCTGTAATATGTCCCGTATGAGTGGTCAGATAGTTTACACCGATACGGCTTTCGTTTACAAATTCGTCACTGTCTTTATATTTAGACACCGCTTCCGCATTAAGGTTATCTGATACATCGATATCCCCATTCTGGAAGGAAGCCAATTCTACAGATGGTTCGTCCAGGAATACGAATTCTACCTGATCAATGGCAACATTATCTGTATCATAATAGTACGGATTCTTTTCCAGCACCACATTTACCTGGTCTTTAAGGCTGGTCATTCTGAACGGACCGTTTCCAACGTAAGTTTCCGCAGTTTTATTCCAGTTCGGATTTTCATTTACAATGTGCATCGGCAGTGCTACATAAGTACATGCGATATCCAGGAAATAAGTACAAGGGCTTTCCAGTGTAATCTCCAGTGTGCGATCGTCAAGGGCCTTATAGCCGACCTCTTCCCAATCACATTTTCCGGCGATGTAGTCGCCCATATTCTTTACATACTCTTCCAAAGTCGTCTGTTGTGCAGCTGTCTCCGGTGCGCAGTAGTATTTCATCGTTTCTTCCCAGTCATGGGCAGTCATATCTGTGCCGTCAGAGAACTTTGCACCATCTCTGATATGGAAGGTCCATACCAATCCGTCATCACTGGTTTCATATTTGTCTGCCCATCCCATCTCAGATGTGCCGTCTTTAGAAATTCGTGTAAGTCCTGTATAAATGTTGTATTTCAGGACGCTGTATTTCGCATAGCGGCTTCCTTCAACATACTCCATTGATTCCGGCTGTCCGCCGTTGGCGTAAACGATTTTCTTCATTCCGTCTGCGCCTTTATCACCTTTATCTTCTCCTCCGCATCCTGCAAGGCAGGTCAACACCATCGCTATACAAAGCGCGGTCGCCAATAACTTCTTTTTCATTTTTTCCTCCTTTCACGTCCGCCAAACCTTTAGAACCTTTCTCCCGCTCGGCAAGACAGGGGGGAACAAGAATTTCTGTTCCCATACTTTTTGCTGGTCTGCGACACAGCATTTGCATTATATTCTGTTAAATTGCAATATTCATGCCATTTACCATCTTCACTACAATAATGTGTAAAAATGCGTAAATTCATCAACGACTCCTTCGCCTGCCCTCTTATGTGTTTCGCTAAAAATAGGTTCTATTATTCTATGAACCTTTTTGTCCTCATTTATTTACCTTGATTTTCTTATACAAAAAACCAGCCGAATTACGCCTTCGGCTGGATAAATTTTAGTTTTTAATTCTTTACTTAGAAAACCCTGTTCAAGCTACAGTGCGTTAGCCGATAAAATACCGGCATCTTGCCAGTTCCATCGGGCTATCTGCCGTATAGGAGACAGTATAGTCATTTAGCTTCTCAACGCCCGGAAACCAAGTTGCGGACATAGCTTTCTGAAACTCCTTATAGCATAGTGTCATCGTATAGGACTTTGAAAGCGGCTTGGACTTCGGTAAAGGCTTTGACAGTACTTCAGTCACAGCCCGCTCAATCTCTGCTACCACCTTATCAGGGTGTATATTCCATGTTGCATTGCCCATTCCTTTTTTGGTCGGAACGGTAACAATACCCGGATATTCTGTCTCCGCTTCGCTGCAAATCCCCGCGTCACCGGACAGCAGCAGTGACGGAACGCCAAACTGGTCAGCAACCCCTGAATTGATCGTGAATTCAGACGCATATTTATCGTTGATTTTAAACCAGTTGTAGATGTAATCCTCACAGGTATGCTTCAGCGGACTCGTGTTGGTCCACGCCCCGGAATGATAGCCGATGTAAATGACGCCCGCAAAGGTTTCATCTATGCCTCCAAGCATAGATAAAGGTGTGCACGTCCAGCCTGAAATCAGCTCAGCCTCCTCCGGCAGCAATTCATGGGCGATATTCATCGCATCTTCATGTCCGTCTTTGACAACCACACCATAGCCGCAGTTTAACGCAGCCCTGCATGCAGCGGCCGTTTCCTTCGCCATTTGCCTGCAAGCTTCCTCGTAACCCTTGCCACCGTATCTGGTTGCTTCCCAACTGGTGATTCCGCTCACGCCTTCGATGTCCGCACTAATAAAAATTTTCTTCATTTATGGCCTCCTTTCAGAAGTATTCTTCTCATGTAAATACACCATGCAAGTTATATGCCATCAAATTCTCCCGAAAGCGATTACGACTCCATCTATTGAAAAAGCATTACGGACAATCCCTGTTAATTGTTCTGCGTCCTGTTATTATGCCAGATCTTTACCATCTGCTTTATCCTGCGGTCTTCCTACTGTCTTTGCCAGAATGACATATAAAAGTCCTGCTGCAATAATTCCCTGCGCAAAAGGAACGCCATAAGGAATGAATTTGATCACAGCATAGCCCGCCAGCCAGGATACAATCCCAAGCCAGTTGAAGCCGTCTGCAGTCTTGTAATTCTCCGGTTTTGCTTTATTGACAATCCAGTAATCCGCTAAAATCACGCCCATAGTCGGCAGCATTAAATCTCCCAGCACATATAAAAAGCTTTCAAAATGAGAAGCAAAGCCCAGCAGCGCACAGATTGTTCCAAGAACACCGGAAATCATTGTCGCTGCGGCCCTCTTGTTATCTTTCAAATTAAACATCATAACTGCATTGATGCCTCCGGAATAGGCATTGGTCGTGTTCGTTGTCCATGTAGCAGCAATCAAAACCAGCATGCCCAGAACCGGGATTCCGATTTCACAGAACACAATTGTAATATCATACTGCTGTGCAACCTTTGTCATAACAGCGCCAAGTACAATCATCAAAATGCCTGCCGGCGCAACACCGATGGAACTGGAAAGAATGGTATCTTTACGGGTTGCCTGATATCTTGTAATATCTGATGCCGCAAGACAGCCTGCCGCCATAAAGCTAACAGTCAGTACTATGCCATCTACAAAGGACATGGTAATCTCCGCCGGATCCACATTCAGCGCTGAAGTGCCATATTTATTCACCGCGATAATAGTTCCAACAATGGTGATTACAAACAGGGCAGGAACCGCAATCCTATTCAGTTTATCCAAGGCATTGATTCCATATACTGCCGTAACCAGCATGATAATCCCCCATACAGTGGAAGACAGCCATACCGGAACATCCAGTCCAAAAAACTCCGACATCAAATTAGAGAAAGCATTTCCGCACACGTCGTTTTGGACAGCAAACCAGCCAATCATAGAAATAAAGATCAAAGTGCTGATGATAAAGCGGGAGCCCTTTTTTCCAAAGCCGCCTAATGTCGTCATACAGGTTGGAACTCCCAGATCGCTTCCGATAATGCCCATAAGACTAAAGAGTACGATTACAATAATATAACCGATAATACCAGAAATAATTGCAAGATGAAGCGGCATTGCACCTGCCAGTATTCCGCCCAGAAGCAGGCTCGGAACACAAATCATAATGCCCGCCTGCATAAAAGCTACGGATATCCAGCTTTTTCTTTCTTCCATGGGAACTTCCGTCAGCGTGGTCGTTTCCATAGTGTTTTTCTTTTTCTCGTCACTCATAAGAAAACCTCCTTAGTTTTCCCTGATTTTACAGAAAATTAATTCAGTTTTCTTTGTACTGGTTTTAATTATGACAGGATTTTTTTGTAATTATTACAAGCCCTATACTTCGATTAGATTTCCCGATTTAGCAGGATTCTGAGTTTAACTGCAATTGCAATGGTTTCGTTGAACTTAATGGTATCGTTTTCCATATTCAGCGCACTCTTGATACGATTAATCCTATATCTTATGGTGTTGACATGCTGGTTCATCATCTCCGCTGTCAGCTTGAAATCTCCGGAGTTAGCCACATAGTTCTCCACGGTCAGTATCATTTCCGGAAGGTTTTCCTCGGTAATCTTTGTTCTGAGCGCCTCTAGGTAAGCATCATAGTAATCTTCCGCTTCCTGCGTATCCTTCACTGCCGTTAAAAGCTGAATCGACGAAAGGGCATCATAGGTTTTTACAGTCATATCCATAGCCTTGGCAGTTTCCAGGGCAAGTCTTGCTTCCTCCAGCGCCTTGCCACAGTCTTTTCTTGGAAATGCTCGGCTGTAGCCGATGACGGGATTGTCCAGAAATTCTTTGATTCTGACAAGACATGCATTTAAAGTCTGCTGAAGTCGCTCTTTGTTGTCCTCGCTGAGCAGAATAATCATTCCCTGCTCAGTTCTGACGAAAATATCATTTTCTCTGTTGAGATAATAACTTTGCAGTTCCAGCCTGGCGATATCCGAATTGAAGCCGCCCTGTATAAATATCCCTCTAATGTACTGCTTTACTGTAGGCTTGATACTGTAAAGTACTTCGCTGCGTTCTGTATCGTTTAGGCTCTCGTACATAATCTTATCCAGTCGAAGTTTATTAATAGTATTGTAAGTATCGAAGGTAATATAGCTGTGCACTGTATCAATAATCACCGTGTAAGGATATTCCTCTGGTATGAGTATTACAGGAAAGTCATTATCCTCGCACAGTTTTAGAACCTGCGGCGTCAAAAGGTTTACTCTATCGTCCGTAACAATTAAAAGCCCTGCAGATTCAGAGTGAATCAGACATTCCAGATAATAGCGAAGTTCACAATCATCTTTCTCACTGCGGAACTGTTCCAGACACGTAATGAATAAATCCCCCTCGCAAAGAATTTTGCGCTCCAAAAGATCGGGCACGCAGGGGCAATCAAAGACTGATATTCGCTTCACTTTTCTATGAAGTCCCTCTCTCCCCGCCAGCACCTTCCTGTTTTCAAAAAGTTTGTCTTTCAAAAGCGCACCGATTTCTATATTCACTGCAATTCTCCTTTTGTTTTTCAGAGTAGGCTTATACTAATTACAACTGCAAATTTTGTTTAGCAAGGGACTGCAAAAACGCCTGGCATCCTGCTACAACATCATCGTAGGTTTCGTCAAAATTCCCCGTATACCATGGATCTGCAATATCCCGATCCTTTCCGGCAAATCCCAGCAGCATGTGTACTTTATTATAGGGATCTGCACTGATAATACGAGACAATCCTCTTTTATTTTCTCTATCCATCAAAATCAGATAGTCAAATTCCTCATAGTCTTTTTTCGTCACCTGGCGAGCCTGCCGTTTCTCAAAGGCAATGCCCTGTTCCCGCAGCTTTGCTTTGGTGCCTCTATGGATATCGTTGCCGATTTCCTCGCGGCTGGTGGCTGCAGATGCGATCTCAAATTCCGCTTCACAGCCCGCCTTGCGGACCATATCTTTCATTACGTATTCAGCCATTGGCGAACGGCAAATATTGCCGTGGCAGATGAAAAGTATTTTTATCATAATCTCTATATTCCTCCAGAATTCCGAAAATCCTTGATTTTACTGATTTTCGAGCTTTCGATTTTTCTTCAATTTTTCATAAGTCTCTACAAATCTATGTAACTACACTACTTGGTGGTGTAGTAATTGGTGTAGTAAACACAAGATACTACCACCATATTTGCTGCTTATCCAACAGCAAAATCCCTGTCTTTTTTCATTTCAGGGGACTGGCGAAACTGTGAAATTTTCGCCATCTGTTCCGCAGCGTGTGCGTAGCTTGCATGGGTGTAAACATTGAGCGTCACGCCCGCATCGGAGTGACCCATCAGATGCTGTAGATTCTTAATATCCATGCCTTCGTTTGCAGCTTTGCAAACCACTGTTTTGCATCGGATACCTTGACGGTGCTGATATTGCGATAGCCAAAATCCTCTTTTTTGACCAGATTCAAAACAAAATTATAGCCAAAATGAGCCTTTGACACTTTGGAAATCCGTCTTCTTAATAAGCAATCCTGAAATAGTCCAAGTATGCTTTATATTTGTCCTGCGCGTTCAGACAGGTATCAGTCAAATAACTCTTTTCATTGTTCCATTCTTTCAATCCTCGGTAATAGAACATCTTCAGATTATCCTCTATGATGAATGGAACAATATCATATTTCAGGCATTCTTTGAACATAATCAATCTGCCTACACGACCGTTGCCGTCTTGGAATGGATGGATTCGCTCAAACTTCACATGGAAATCCAGAATACCTTCAAAAGTCTTTTCTTCCTTGGCATTGTATTCTGCCAGCAACGCTTTCATCTTATCGGCAACTTCTTCCGGAAGGGCGGTATCCATGCCGCCAACCTCATTCGGAAGCTTCTTGTAGTCGCCAATTGCAAACCAATCTTTTCTGGAATCACTGGTTCCATTCTTCAGGATTAGATGAAGTTCCTTAATGAACTTCTCAGTTAGTGCCGTTTTTGCGTTCTCAATAATCATGTCAATACAGCGAAAATGATTTGCTGTTTCAATAACATCGTCAACATTGAGAACTTCATTTTCCACGCCGATCGTATTGGTTTCAAAAATATATCGGGTCTGATCGTGAGTCAGACGACTACCTTCGATGTGGTTTGAGTTGTATGTCAGATCAATCTGCGTCTTATGATAAATACCACCAGAGTATTTGCTTGCTTTCTGCTCTTTCAGAATATCCAACAGAGTAATCGGTTCCTCTTTTCTCTTGTTGGCACGCTCTGGTTTTTCTGCATTTTCGGGAATATTCCAAGTCTTGCCGGTAAGAAAGGCTCCATTCACACGTCCTTGGGCGCAATAGTTTCTAACACTACGCTCCGACACATCCCATTTTTTTGCTATCTCAGTAACCGAAAGGTATCGCATCTGCTATCCTCCGTCATAAATCAAATCAAAGAACTACACTAATCTACTGTATAGTATATCATATTATCGGCAAAAACATCAACATATTTTCGGCAAAACTATTATATTTTTGCCGCCAAAGGAAGTTTGGTTTTGTCGCTTACCCATCACACTAAATTACAGAAAAATGTGATTCATTGCCCATAGCGATAACTCTGCGTATGTACCTATAATAATACTCCCCCGGTCAAGCCGGTGGTTTTCGCTTCTACAAGAAACAGGAAATCTTTTCTTGATTTCCTGTCTTGGTGTGTCGTTCCATGTAGCGGCGGTTATTCAGTTTCCATATAAGCCGGATCTTATTTGCCCCAGTGTTGTTCCTTTTCGCAATTACAGTAAGTAATTATTTTCCCGGTTTGCAATCTGCAAACCAACTAATTCGTAGGTTGCATATCCTCCCATAACCAGCGGCTCTGCTTTGCAAATTTCTTCTGCTTCTTCACGGCTCTCTGTTTTTAGGATATACATACCTGCCATCCCCGGATAACCTTTAAAGACACCGCAGATTTCCAGCTTTCCTTCATCGTCCAGCCTTCTTATGTTCTCAACGTGTTCCATAACTACCTGTTTTGTCATTTTATTATAGGTCTTGCTTTTCTCAATCATCATCATGTACATCAATTTTTCCATACGATTTTCTCCTTTACATTCTATGGGGATTCACTGAGGGTATTATATTATATTTATCCGGCAATAGCAATTTGTCTGTTCATTTTCTGGAAGCAAACTTATAGCCCACGCCTATAACGGTCTTTATGCAGGTAGGCCTCCGGCTCTCCGCTGGTCGCCCGGACAATCGTTTCATAAGGCAAAAGATTAGGATTTCTCATGCGAAAGCACCTCCATTTCTTTATGCAGGAGTTGTAAAGTCCTATGGATTTGATACCCGTCGTACTCCGGCGGCGTCCGTACATTTCCCCGATTTCCCGCTGTGTGTAATGCCTGAAAAAGTAAAGGAAAATGATTTCCCGTTTTTTCTCCGGCAGAGCTAACAGGGCGGCGGCAAGTTTTCCGTTGGTGAGGATAACTGTCTGACCGCATATCGTAATGGGGTATTCTTCATAGGGTGCTTCAAAATATTCGTCCGTTGTGCCTAAAGGGTAAAACTTTTTTCTGTGAGGTATTCAAGGGATATTTCTTTTTTTTCGCCGTCTGCTCCTGTCACGCCATGCGTTGATAGCGGCATAGCGAATGACAACTTTGCAAAAGCCATTGAAAGTATACATAATATGCCCTTTGTATGCTTCTATACAAGTCATAAATGATTCCCCCTTTCTTCCACATAGGGGGGTACATGACTTTGTTTTGTGCCAGATTGCATTTGGAACATGGATAGTTTATCATAGAATAGTGACAAGAGCTGTCACCATTCGGAAAGGAGTTCAAAAATGTCAAAAGCAGAACGGCTTATTGAGATGATGATAACAATAAATGCAAAAAAAGATTTTACTGTAGGCGAATTGGCAAATGAATTTTCCGTATCAAAAAGAACCATACTGCGTGACTTGCAAGAATTGGAACAAGCTGGTTTTCCTCTTTACTCCGAAGTTGGGGCGGCGGGTGGGTATCATATCTTAAAAGAGCGCATTTTGCCGCCTATTGCTTTTTCAGAAAGCGAAGCAAAAGCTATTTTCTTTGCCTGTCAAGCCTTGCAATATCACCGTGACTTGCCGTTTGAACAGGAAACCATATCCGTCTTAAAAAAATTTTTGAATTGTCTGCCATTAGATGTACAAAACAGTATCACGCAGATTCAAAACAAGGTAGTATTTTGGATTCCAGACAGACATTGCAATTCGCCATTACTTAAATCAATATTCCTTGTTGTGATAAACCGCCATGCCGCAACAATACGGTATTCGTCAACATATTCTGAAAGTACACGCACAATTATACCTATCGGCTTATATGCTATGAATGGACTTTGGTATTGCCCCGCCTATTGTACAACGGCAAATCAAATCAGAGTGTTCCGGGTTGACCGTATTAAAGAAATCATAGAGGAAAAGCCCTATCCAAAAGGGAAATACCCTATTCCTACGTCTATTCAAGAATATCTTGAAAAAACAGAGGTTAAGAATGATTACCATATGAAAATCCAACTAACGGATATAGGTATTAAACGCTGTGAAAGTGAATGTTTACTTGCAAGCGGATTAAAAACATTTCCAACGGGCGGCGGGATAATCGACATGGAAATAAACCATGCTGCTTTAGAATGGGTTGCCGATTATATATTGCCATTTGGGAACGACGCCACTGTGTTAGAACCATTGGAGCTAATAAAACTAATACAGCAAAAAATATATGAATTGCATCAGCATTATTGCAGTTTGGAAACAAGTATGAATGAATGAATGAGAGGGATTCCGTTGTCGTCGGCATTGTGGGAATAGTGTGGTGCTGGCAATCTATCTCTTGTTTTTGATTTCTTGCTTCTTTACCGTGCATGAGCATTTTTCAAGATAGATAATTTTGCAAAGAAACAGGAATAGCCAGCCCGAAAAAATTTACGGGCTGGCTGTATCAGCAAAGTAATATTATTGTTGAATTGTGTGAAATATAGTTATAGAATAATCCATTTTCCTTTTTGACTAGAACCTTCTCTTTTTTTAATTCCAGATTTTTTCGATTCCACGTCCCCATGCCTCAATAAAACCAGCTCTGAAAAATGTATTTGCAATCAACGGATTATATGGTCTTGACCCGAAACCTCTCTTATATGGTTATTCTTCCAGAATCATCAAGTAACGATCCAGTCTTGCATTCACATAACCTGCAAACAGCTTTTCCATTGTACCAAGATTATGCTTTACATGGTATTCATCAAACGCATTGTAATAAAAAATGCGATCTGTAAACTTAATGTCAATCGGCGGATATCCGGCTTTCATCAATTCCAAATTCACAAGCAGCCTTCCAGTTCTGCCGTTTCCGTCAATAAAAGGATGAATCCTCTCAAACTCAATATGAAATCGTGCGAGCCTGCTAATAATATGTTCGCTACTATTTCTATAAGCCTGCAGCAACTGTTCCATCTCAGACTGGATCAAATATGGCTGTACCGGCTCATGTTTCGTGCCCATAATCCTGACGGGGATTTTTCTGTAAACCCCTCGATCCTGTGGTTTATCTGCCAACACAAGATAATGAATCTGCTTGATGATACTCTCCGATAAAGGCGCCTGTTCCTTTACCAGATCCTGCACAAAATCAAACGCCTCTTTATGCCCGACTGCCTCCATATGGTCTTTTAACGGCTTCCTGTCAATCGTCAACCCACGCAAAACCATGTCTGTCTCACGCAGGGTCAGCGTATTTCCCTCAATTGCATTAGAGTTATAGGTATACTCAATAATGAATTCCTCAGTCAAACGTTCCAGTTCTCCCTCTGTCAGTGGGCGTCTGGAATCTAATTCCATTTTCTTCCTGTCTATGACCGTCAGCAAACTTTCTGTTGCCTTAAAACGCCCATCCTCTGGCTTTTTCGCCTCTGCCGGAATCATCCAACTACGCCCTTCACGGGTAACACCTAAGATCTTCCCTTCTGCGCAAAGTATACGCACTCGTCTATCAGAAATCCCCCACTTTTCTGCCGCCTGCTTTACCGTCATATACATAAAGATTGTACCTCTCTTCCGAAAATAGTATATCCTATTTTCGGAATAATATCAACTTGAAAGGAATAATGTTTTATCGTATTCGGAATAATAAAAACATCCTGATCTGATTAACTCCATGTCCACGGCACAAGCACACCTTCCTTAAAATTCCAAATCAAGTCCCCCCTACTTGGTCCGTATTCATTTTCACTTCAAAGTGTTCGCAAAGCACCAGATACCCTGCATATTTTTTTGATGATACCCACACTTGTCTTTTCAATCCCCTCCCAGCTCTTCTGGCAAATTAAATTCATAGATCAGAAAACTACACATGCCGTGTTCTTCCATTTCTTTCAAAGTGTTTACCGCATTATCTGCCGACAAATCTTCCGTTCTACATCTATCTGATTCTAACTCGGTCAGATAAGCTTCAATCGATATCATTTTCTTCACTACATTTTGAAGAATTTCCGGATCCCATTGACAGGATATCGCAATGGTTCCAAGTATCGCTTCAAAAATATCCGCCTTCGCTTTCTCCTGTGCATCTATCCGATTATCCATATCACATCTTCCTACAAATTGGAGCACCTAATCTCTTTCAACCTTTTTTCTATTTCCATAATACACTCAGATAAATCTGCTATTTCAATTTTATCATATAATTCAAATGTAAAATGCATCTCAAAGTATTCTCCCCTTTGAGAAATTGAAAAACTATCTGCAACAGATAAAATTGCATTAAAGTCTGTCAACCCTTGAACTCTATCGATGTCTAACATAAGATTATTTCCAATGTAAATTAGTCCTGCATAGCAGGTATCCTCACATGTATTCATTTTAACACATCCACCCTGTATTTCTGCAATATTGCAAAGTGCTGGATATAATATATCTATAAAATTATCCCACTTCTGTTTATTTTTTCTTCTTTTATACTGTGATTCCCTCGTTTCCACCAATAGCTTTACCAAGTCAAAGTATTCCCTTTGCTCATTTGTCAGAGGCGTTTTCTCCTCTTTTTCAAAAACTAATCTGTCCCATTGATATTCTTCAATGTAATTCATTTCTTTTTTCATACTGCAACTCCCTATTAAGCAAAATTAAACTAATGAAGAATGGCTTATCTAAAGCTTTACTATATTTAGGCATGGATACTAGAAATTCCTCGGTTTAGTACATTTACAGGGACTATTTTGGCATTACATTAACCTATAATAATTAGTACAGTCACAGGGATTGGTGGAAGTACAAATGCAACTAAACAAAGCTATAAGCGAACGTCTATTGGAACTACTTGCAGAACGTAATATGACGCAGTATCAACTTTTTACTAAAAGTGGCGTACCTAAATCCACAATAGGAAATGTGGTTAATTGTTCTTACACATCTGTAAAATTACGTATCATCCACGAGATGTGTCAAGGGCTTGGTATTACATTATGCGATTTTTTTCACTCATCGTTATTCGATGATGAAAATCTTGAGCCCTAAACCTCAAATCAATATGTCAAGTTTAGAATATCATTCTCTTCTTTAAGTATACCATGAAACGCTCAACTAGTACAGCTACAGGTTCTATCTTTTTTAAAATTCCACTTATAATTATGATTGCAAGGTGGTGATATATATGCAACTGAACGAAGCGATAAGCCAAAGGTTATTGGAATTGCTTACTGAACGCAATATGACACAATATCAGCTTTATATTAAAAGCGGCATCCCTAAATCAACAATAAGCAATGTGATTCATTGTTCTTATCCATCCGTAAAACTGCGTATCATTCATGAAATGTGCCAAGGACTTGATATTGCGTTGTATGACTTCTTTAAATCGCCATTATTTAATAATGAAAATCTTGAACCCTAAAAGCCAATATGTCTCTTAACAGCATATTGGCTTTTCATTTCAATTCTTTGGACAAAAGACTCCCGGTCTCCATTACGCTTCCCATTGACTCTTTTAATATATTGTTTTTCTTTTAAATGAAATGCCCTTTTCGCCGTTCTATTCCTTTAACCTGCGATAATAGAACAGCTTTTTCTTGCAAAGACATCTACTAATCGTTTAAAGGCGCTGGACGGTCAGATAGGCCTTTTGACAGATCTGTGCCTGCTCTCTCGTAAGGAATTTCTTTTCTCCTAAGCAGTTCACAGGCATAACGCCCATCAGGGAATTGGTCACGAAGCATTCCTCCATCTTCGAGACATCCTCCTCCCTTATCACACACTCTGTCACCGGGAAGCGCTCCAAAATGAAGCGGCGCAGGATTCCCGGAAGAAGACCGCAAAAGACAGGCGGCGTATAAAGCCTGCCCTCCCGGACAAAGAAAATATTCGTTGTGGTTCCCTCACAAATCTCTCCTCGGCTGTTTCGAAAAATCAGCTCGTCCGCACCCAAGGACACTGCCCTGCGCTTCTCCATGATGCAGTCGCCGTAGTTCATGGTCTTGTGGCGCACAAGGGGTGAGGTCTCGTTCCGGTATACGCTGCTGTATACCAGTCGAAAGCCTCTTCTTCGCTTCTCGGGTGTGTAGGGATTTTCGCGCATGGTAAAAAGGCTGTTTTTCTCGGATACCATGATTTTTAGAGCGCCGTGATCCAAAAAAGCCTGCGCCCCTTCTCCCTCTTTTATAGAAGTAAGGTAGTCCTGAACCTCCCTCTCGGTGATACTCCTAGAAATTCCCAGTTGCTTTAGAGAGACCCCGAGCCGTTCCAGATGCCAGTCGAGAAAAACCGGCCGCCCGCACTCCAGCGCTACAGTCTCAAAGACCCCCAGCCCGAATTGATACCCCTCATCCAATGTAATCTGCATAGCTGCTCCTTCCTACTTCGTATCCGCACCGTTAAAATCCGCCCCTGCGCCCAGCTTTGCCACCTCGACCCCTGGGACGTCTGCAGCAATCTCCTGCTCCCCAACGTTCAGCGCCTCAAGAAGGGCTCTGGCCTTTTGAAGCGTCTCCTCATACTCAAATTCCGGCTCCGATTCACAGGTGATTCCGCCGCCTACGCCCAGGTAATAGATGCCGTCCTGACAGAGGGCTGTCCGGATCACAATGTTGAAATCGCAGTCCCCGTCCAGGGAGAGATAACCCATAGAGCCCGTATAGAGGTTCCGCCCACTGTGCTCCAACTCATCGATAATCTCCATGGCCCGCAGCTTCGGTGCTCCGGTAATGGAACCTCCCGGAAAAGCGGTCTCCAGCAGATCCATGACCGTCATCTCCGGTCCAAGCTCCCCAACGATATTGGAAATCAGATGAAAGACCGTGGCGTACTCCTCCACTGCAAAGAGCTCCGTCACCCGCACGCTGCCTGGAACACAGACTCGGTTCAGGTCGTTGCGCTCCAGATCCACAATCATCAAAAGCTCGCTCTTGTCCTTCTTTGACTGCTCCAGTTCCCTTCGAAGGAACGCATCCTCCTTCGGCGTACTGCCCCGTTTTCTCGTGCCCTTGATCGGCCGCGTCTCAACCCGACCGCCTCGCACCTGCAGAAAACGCTCCGGGGAGGCGCACACCACCTGAAAGCTTCCATAGTTGAAATAGCCCCCAAACGGTGAGGGATTGTTCCTGCGCAGCTTCCGGAACATCTCATAGGGCGGCACCGGACTTGTAATGCGAAGCTGCTGCGTCATGTTGGCTATGTAGATGTCCCCCTCTATGATATACTCGATCATGCGCTGAACAGCGGTCAGATAGGCTTCCTTTGTAAAGTTTGCGCAAATCTCTCCCGGCTCTCCCTGCCCGGCAGAGCTGTCTGCGACCAACATGCCGGGCGCATTTTTGCTGAAGCTCTTCATCGCAAAGACCTCGTCCGCCGCCTGCCCTGCTGCCTGCCGCACAAGTCCCAGGAGCTCCTCCAACTCCTCATCACAGTCCCGCCCATGACCGTTGGAGATTAGGAACAATTTCTTCTGCCTCTTATCCTCTATCACAAAGCTGTCGTAGAAGATGAGGATAGAGTCGGGAATCTTCACCTCCGCTCTGTGCCGTGTCCTCACACCCTCCTTTTCTCTTCCGTATTCATAGGAAAAATAGCCCACGGCCCCGGAGGCCAGCGGAAGGCCTGTACGGTTTTCCTCCCTGTGCTTCCGCAGATACATCTTGACATAGTCCTCAAAGCTTTCCTCCAAGACCTCGCCATTTACCGTAAATTTCTCCGCCTTTACCAGCTTTAGGTAAGGGTGAAGCCCGATGATCGAATAGCGCCCCAGATCATTTTCCAGGGAGGAATCGAGAAACACGCTGTCCTCCCAATCCTGCACCAGAGAAAATATCCGCTCCATATCAGGGTATTGCTCAAGCTCATGTATCAGCTGCATCAAAATTCCTCCCTTCCGTAGCCGTTCTCCCAGCTCAACGCTTCCGCAAAGTGTGCCTCCCCGGACCAGCCCAAGGGCTGGCTCGGCTCCGGACGCCATATTCCCTGCTCATACCGTCTGCATATGCCGCAGAAATTCCCCAAAAGCTCCCGACCGTGCTGGGTCAGCACAGCCTCCGGGTGAAACTGTACCCCGTAAATCGGCATAGTCCTGTGCGCAAGGCCCATGACGACCCCGTCCGCGCTTCTGGCCGTCACCCGCAGGCAGGCAGGAAACCGCTTCTCCGACACCACGAGGGAATGATAACGTGTCACCTCATACTCGGCGGGCAGCCCTGCAAACAACCCCGTTCCGTCATTGCAAAGCTTCGTGATTTTCCCATGCATGGGACGTTCCCCCTTGCATACATTTGCCCCGTAGACCTGACCCAGAACCTGGTGTCCCAAGCATACGCCGAGTATCGGAATCTGGTTCTGAAATTCCCTAAGAACACTTTTAGCCTCCACGGCGTCAGAGGGTCGTTTCGGGCCCGGGGAGAGGATAATCCCCTCCGGGCGAAGCCTACGTATCTCAGCCAGACTTACTGCGTCCGCCCGCCGCACCAGCACCTCCTGCCCCAGCTCCCTCATATAGGCGGACAGATTATAGACAAAAGAATCGTAGTTATCGACCATAAAATACATAAAAAAAGACCCACCTCGCTTTCTGTTGGATTCACAGTCGTTTATCCTAAAGCAAAATTAGGTCCGTAACCTGTATACACCGTATTATATAGAAAAAGAAACCGAATGTCAAAAGGTTTTAGTTCAGCCGCAGACTTATACGGAAGTTTGACATCCTTATCGATGTAGAAATCTAGCTGCTTTGTCATAATATCCGCCTGTACAATAGTCTTTAAATCATGCAGGGTCTCCGGAAGAGAGTTCTCCTTTTGTTGAGGAATGTAGTTTTCACGTCTTCTGCCAGCTATCGTATTGTAACGGGAAGAACCACCAGCACAATTCCGCCCCTATGATAAGCCCTATGGTTTATTTCTTCCGTTTACTTAATCGCATCGTGTTCTGCCCTCTGTGGTTTAATCCTGCTTCTGAACCTTTTTCTATAAAACGCTCATTTATATGTCGCATTCAATGCTGATATTTCTCAGCATGCTACATTAGCATTACGCAATAATTATTTTTCCGCAATCGCTTCAATTTCACAAAGAACGCCTTTTGGGAGCGCTTTCACTGCAACACAACTTCTTGCCGGGCACGATGTAAAATGGGCAGCATACACCTCGTTAAATGCAGCAAAGTCTTCCATATCCGCAAGAAAACAGGTTGTTTTATCACCTTATCCATGCTGCTTCCCGCTTCGTTTAGAATTGCTCTACCCGTGCTTTCAGCTCTGACTCAGACAATTTGCCATTCAGCATTTTTCCCGGAAGAAGTACTGCCCCCGGACAGCTGTCCACAAGGTTCTCGTTGGTTTTACCCATACCGCTGCCACCCGAAGTCGCAAAAGGCACGATGGTTTTACCGGAAAAATCATAGCTTTCCAAAAATGTATTGATGATAGTCGGGGCAATGTACCACCAAATTGGATAACCCACAAACACCACATCATATTGTTCTATATCTAATGCTGCGCCTGCCAATCCGCCCTCACCTAAGATAGATCGAATCCAAAAGCCCCTTTCCTGTTTCCGTCTTTGCGACTTTTCCTTTGAATGCCTCAATCTGCGCCCTTGACATCTGCGCTTCCGATGCATTGACCAGAAAGTCCGCTTCTACCAATATCTGATAGTCCTGTCCATCTATCCCTGAAAAGGTGTGATGGTGCGATACAAGATAAATTACCCGCTCTAGCACCTCTTCAGCCAAATTAAACTCAAAAAGAAACGGTCTAAGCAGCGCCTCGCTTTCCGCCTCCTGGTGTTTTCCATCGGTATTACCATACTTTTCCCGGCAGAGTGGGCAGGCAATATCGTGAACAATTGCAGCCATCTCCAAAATATCCTGCGTCTTCTCATCCAGACCCTCCAGCTTGCCAATCATCCCTGCATAACTGAGCACCTTTAAGAAATGTTCGACATCATGCACACTACCTTCATAAAAATCTATCATCTTCTGTATCATTTGTGCTTTTTTCATGGATTATCTCCTCATTACATTTTGTATTTTACCGAAAACGGCTTTTTTACAAAGATAAAACTTACAGCCAAAACTGTAAAGAATACCAAGCTAAAAATTAACGTATGAAACATTCCACTGGGATAAGGCGCAATCCAGCCTTGTTTAAAAACAAGTATCGAGATATATCCTGTCACCATAGAAACTGGCATTAAAGCAATTCCAACTATATTAAGCCAGTTAATATAAAACGATGCTTTTTCCATTGACAATAATCTCCCAATAAAATATCCAGCAATTCCCACCGTTTGAATAATCATTGAACCCCAAACAACTTCCATCGTTTGTTCAGCGTACCACCCGCCAAATGCGCAAAATAACCCAATAGCAATAAAAGCTGTTGATGAGATATAAAGTATCTTACTTGCAATCTCTTTGCTTTTTTGTTCTTCACTCTTTATTAGTTCAACGCCTTTTAGAATGTAATCTGTTGTTACTTCAAAAAAGTCACTCATTATAATTATTTTTTCTAAGTCGGGTGTACTTTGTTCACTTTCCCATTTAGAAACAGCCTGCCTTGAGACACCGACTTTATCAGCAAGTTCTTCCTGTGATATGCCCTTTGTTTTTCTTAAATATTGTATTCTGTCTGCCATATTCATTATCAGCACTTCCTTTCATAGTGTGATTATAGCAATATTATCAGTTGCATGACTACCATTTAGGCATGGAAATGTGTCAACTGGCAGTTGCAAAAGTGGGGGGGGAGGACTCCAACTTAATAGAAATCCTCATTCAAATCCAGTTTGTAAGCTTTTTCCATAAGTTTCCCCAGTTTTCAAGGCTTTGCGCTATGCCAACCTCAAAATATGTATCCTTTTCCCTTGTTTTTGCCCTTATGGGTAGGTTACAAGGGAAAGTTTTTCTTATTCAGTTTAATTCATTCCCACAACCTTATCCAAGAGTTTTGCAGATTCCCTCTTTGCCTCCCTTGTAGCGTGTGCATAGACATTTATGGTAGTGCTTACGTCCGAGTGTCCTAAAAGTTCCTGCACATCTTTTGGCTGCGCCCCGTTTGATAACAGGTTTGTTGTGTAGGTGTGCCTTAATGTGTGGAAGTGGAACCCCTCTAACTCCGGTACTTTCCTTGCCGCTGTCCGGCAGGCTGTTTCTACGGTGGCTGGAAGTTCCAGACAGCCATCTTCCCTCAGACATACAAAGGAGATTTCCGTATAATCCTCCGGCACATCCTCTGCCATTCCCAAGTTGTAATACTCATAATGTACCCGATTTTTCTCTGTAACTTCCCTGTAGAAATTCCTGTGGTAGAGTCCGCCATACTGCATACGGTTTTTAAGCTGCTGTTTCCTTGCTTTCTTCAGGATGTCAGCGAGGGCGTTCCCAAAATCAACGATCCGCACTTTCTTCCTTTTTGTCGAGCCGATTTCGTGCTTATGGGTAGCGCCATTGTAGCGGACGCTTCTGCGGACTGTCAGGCATTGTTCCTCAAAGTTGATATCCTGCCAAGTCAGTCCTGCCACTTCCCCAAGCCTGAGACCTGTGAAATAGGCTATCTGTACAGGTAGGATTGCGTCTTTGCTCCGCTTGCCAAGCTGTGCAATCAGCTTTTGGTACTGCTCAAATGACAGTGGATTGACTTTGCCATTGTCGGTGTCCGTTTCTTCCGCAAACAAGTCCATATCGTCCTTTTTATGCCTCATGACTACATACTGCATGGGATTGAACGTAATGTACTGTTTCGGGAACACCGCAAAGCGGAATGACTGTTGTAATACTGCGGAAAATGACTTTACGTAGTCTTTGGAATATCCTTTGGAAACAAAATCTTCAATCGTGCCTCCAAAAGACATGATATCCATGAACTGCTGCAAATGCCCCGAAGTAACCGTTTTTAGCTTTCGTCTGCTTACAGGGTGCTGTTTAATGCGGTTGATCGCCTGAAGATAAGTACCGACAGTTCCATTGCTCAATGTTCCTGTCTTTAATTCTTCCTCTGCCCATGTGTCAAGCAACTGTCCAAGGGTGATATTGTCCGCCTTTGCAATGAATTTCTTGCTTTCGTAATCTTCCATTGCCTGCCTTAACAGCTTTTCCGTTTCGCTTTTGCTTTCTGTTCCTGCATATTCTTTCTGTACCAGATTTCCACTTGCGTCCTCCACATAGAAGCGGTAGTACCATTTTTTTCCTTTCTTCCGAACTGATCCTTTTGCCATAATCGTTTCTCCTTTCGATAAACGCAACCTTTATTGCGTATGGCAATCGGAACTGATGAAATGCTTTCTGCGTGTAAGTATATCATAACTCCGGCTGCCAAGCTATACCGATTCGGATTCTTCCCCCGATACCATAGAAAGAAGATTTGCAAGCCTTATGGTGGCTGTTTCGGGATTTTTGGAATAGAGCCTCACAATATCGCCCATATCGTTAAACATATTTACGGTGTGGGTGATTTCCCTGAGAAACATAATCTCGTTATATTCCTTATTCGATTCAAACCCCATTGTCTGAGCGAGTGCGGCATTTTCCGCATTGTCCTTGAAATTCTTGCAGGCAAACTGAAAAGAATCCACGAACAATTCATATTCCTTCAACATCAGCAGCAGTAAATCTTTGGAAAAATCCGCCTCATCAGGCTTCATATCATAGGGGAGTTTGTTTACGATGGAATTCATCACATCACGAATAAATAATTCCCTATTATCCGTAATGTCCGTTTGGTATTCCTCCGTTTCCCCTTTCAGCCACTTCACAGACACATGGAGTGCTTCTGAAAGACCTTCCAAGACCAGCTTCTTTGTGTTGTCGATTGTTCCCGCCTCATAACGCACGATTGTGGAAGTGGCTACCCCCATCTTCTCTGCGACATAAGGCTGGTTTAATCCCAACTCAACCCTCCGCTGTTTTGCCCTGCTACCGATCAGCTTGCGTAACTCTTTATCTTTCATACTGATACGCCTCCTTTTTCGGTATGGACAAAGTATAGCATAGAAAAAGCAATAATGCAATATGCAACTTAAAAATGATTTTTGAATTGCCATAATGCTTGACAAGAGATTATAAAAGCGTTATAGTAAGCGTACTATCGAAATTGCATTATGCAATTAAAAGGGAGGTGAGTTAATGACCAAAACGAAAATTGCACTATCCATTGAAGAAGCTGCCGATTATACGGGTATCGGGAGGAATACCCTGCGAAACCTTGTAGAGTGGGGAAAACTACCCGTCCTCAAAGTCGGGAGAAAGGTACTTATCAAAATTGATATACTGGAGAAGTTCATGGAAGTGAACGAGGGGAAGAACCTGCGGGATAAGAATGATGTAAAGTCTGTTACAAGAAAATCAGCAGTATAAAAGGCGGCTTCTAAGGAAACCGCCCAATGGTATGTATCAGACCGAAGCCATGATATACCTACACACAAATAAATTATATCATGTGCTTCCTTTTGGTACAAGCGGAAATTTGGGGAAAGCGGAAAAAGTGAGTTGAAAAAATAAGTTAATTTTGGAACAGCCAACTGAAAAAATCAACTTGTTTTGGTATATTCAGTTAAAAAATTCAACAGATGTTTCGGGCGTCATTTTCAATGTGATGTAAGATTGCTGCAAAAATTTAACTGACATTTTAGATATTACTTTTTTGCTATCAAGGTTGCACTTTTTACTATCATAAGTGGCAGCACTTTTTGCTATCACAATGATGGCATTCCAAGGCAGATGACAGCATTTTTAGCTATCATGGCGGCTGATTTTACCGGCATAATCCGAACAGTTTCAAGAGAATATTACCTTCTCTTAAAGCCCTCGGCGTTTGAGAGCGAAATACACCCATTGCACAAACTTCGTTTATGCAATGGGGATTTCGCCCTTGCAGGGAGCAAATTCACGCAAGCGTGAATTACAAATGCTGCTGCATTTGTGAGAACCGCCGCCCTCTCCGCTTTCGCGCATCCGCTACTGCCATTTGCAGGAGGGAGGACAAAGCACAATACAAAGGCATTCATTTATCCGCATGAGCAAGCTGCTTGATGTCAGGGGCAGAATCACTTATATATCCAACCATGCAAAACAGGAAAACCTGTATGCAGTCTATGAAACGACAGACCGCTATTATTGGACGGAGCTTGCAAGATTCAATCAGCAGGAATTTCAAAAAAGCGGCACAGAGGGGGAATGTATCGAGGCGAGGGAATTTATCATTGCCCTGCCGGAATCTTTCCCGAATCTCTATGAGCCAGACAAACTTTTACAGTTGTTCACAGACCGCTTTAAGGAAAAGTACGGTGTGGAGTGCGTATCGGCTCTGCACCATAACAAACGAAAAACAAACTACCATATCCACCTTATTTTTTCAGAGAGGGAGAGATTGCCTGAACCCATAGAAAAGACTGCAACAAGGAATATGTTCTATGATGAGCAGGGAAAACATGTCCGCACCAAAAAAGAGATACTTGACGAAAACGGAAATGTCCGCAAAGGCTGTAAGATTGTGAAGAAAGGTGAGATATATGAGCGGAATCTTTTTACCGCCAAGAATAAGCTGTTCAAGCAGGACGAGTTTGTGGACGAGGTAAAGCATTTTTATACAGACCTTATCAATACTTTGGTAAAGAACGACAAAGAGAAACTACACGTTTTTAACGAAAACGGTCTGTATCTTGCCACTAAGAAGATAGGGAAAAATAATCCGAAAGCGGAACAGATACAGACGGACAACGAATACCGTATGCGTTGGAATCGTGAAGTTGACAGGGCGATTGTAAGCGGCGTGGCAGAAACAGAGATACAACAGATAAAAAAAGAGTACTTCTCTGACCGCATCAAAGAATCTATTGATTTATTCGGCAGTCAGCCGGAACGGTTTGGAACAATCCTCATGAGTGCAGTTGCAGTATTGGCAATGCTGATTTCAAAGGTGCTGCAAAAAGCAAGGGAACTGTCTGCAAAACTCTTTGATACAGAGCAGATACAACCGCAGATGCCTGTGCAAGAACCTGTCCGCCAACCATCCGAAAAGGAAGCACAGACCAAACCGAAGATACCGCCCAAACCTATTATGTCTGCCGAAGCAACCGCCTATCCAAAGCTGTTTAAGATTTACAAGGAACTGAAACGACAGAATAAGATTATTTTTGAGGCAGAAAAAGAACGCAATGCTTTGGAACTTGAGCGTGATGCCCTAAAAGGACTTGCGAAATTTACCAAGAAAGGTGAACTGCAAAGCAAAATTCACCGTAAAAATGAGGAGATTGACATCTTAAAAATCGGCTTGTCCGGCATTGTTAGAAGATATGGTTATCAGAATGTGCAGAATTTTTATCGGATTTACCATAAATCTCATAGTGCTTATATTGCTTATAGGGAACAAGAGGCTGAATGGGAAAAAATTTACGGAAAGGACAATCAAAAACAGGATAGGCAAAGTGTGCTTGAGCGGTTGAAAAATCCGCCAAAGAGAACGACAGATTGCCAGCAACAAATGACGGTTAAGAGCAAGGACCGAAGTGCAAGATAATATTTCAATCCTTGCTCTTACATAACAGTTTTTTAATGATGAATATTGAAAAATATGTTATGATAGGTTTGTAGCAGATAGCTTATAGATTTTGGAGGAATATATAAAAATATGGAAAAATGGGACTTGTATACAAAATATAGAG
Source organism: Senimuribacter intestinalis (assembly GCF_943192965.1). NCBI lineage: Bacteria > Bacillati > Bacillota > Clostridia > Peptostreptococcales > Anaerovoracaceae > Senimuribacter > Senimuribacter intestinalis. The sequence goes on along the minus strand of NZ_CALPCF010000005.1, from coordinate 68,203 downwards.
AAAAGTCAGGAAAAGAGCAGATTCGAGGAGAAAAGATTCCAAACGGTTTCTACCATTTGGTAGTGCATGTATGGATACGAAATTGCAAAGGGGAATATCTCATTTCCCAACGTTCAGTTAGCAGACCAACATTTCCGCTTATGTGGGAGTGCGTTGGAGGTTCTGTTTTGATGGGGGAAAGCAGTATTGACGGAGCACTTAGAGAAGTAAAGGAAGAAGTGGGACTGGATTTACAACCCGAAGCCGGAAAACTCCTTTTTACTAAAATCCGAGGCACTGATGTTAAATATGAATGCAAAGAATTTAATGATATTATGGATGTATGGCTTTTTGAATACGATGGAGACCTGCATTTGGAAGATGCAACAACGGATGAAGTTGCTGACTGTAAATGGATGACAGTTTCTGAGATTAGAAAGTTATATGAAAACAAGAAGTTTGTGCAGACATTGGACTATTTTTTTTGTGTTATGGAAGCAGATGAACCGGATTACAGCCATATTATTGGGAAAATGGTAGACGGAACTGTTGACAGACCATTAGGCACCGCTCATCCTCGTCATTCGGAGATGATTTATCCAATCAATTATGGATATGTAAATAATGTACTTGCCGGTGATGGAGCAGAACAAGATGTTTATATATTTGGAACAAATAAACCGCTAAAGAGTTTTCGTGGCAAAGTAGTCGCAGTATGGCATCGTTTTGACGATGTGGAGGATAAGTGGATTGTGTCTTTGAATGGAGAAGATATTGCAGAAGAGAAAATATTAGGTGACATTTCATTTCAAGAGCAGTTTTTCTATGGGAAATTGTATAAATAATATTAAATTGCAATTGGTATTTATGGAATAGGAAAGGATGCCCCGTATGGTTAGAGAAATAGAAAAAAATGATTTAGAGGGTTTATTAAGATTGTATATGCAGCTACATAATAATCCCATGCCGGAAAAGACCGCAGAACTATTGCAGATTTGGGATACCATTTTTCAGGATAAAAATCATCATGTGATTGTTGCAGAGGAAAATGGAAAAATCGTATCTTCCTGTGTCTGTGTTATCATTCCTAACCTGACGCACAACCAGCAGCCGTATGCTTTTATTGAAAATGTGATAACGGATGAAAAGTTTAGAAAAAGAGGACTGGCAACGCAATGCCTAAACTATGCAAAAGAGATTGCCATAAAAGAAAACTGCTATAAAATGATGCTTCTCACAGGTTCTAAGGAAATAAGTACATTGGATTTTTACAGAAAGGCAGGGTACAACAGTGATGACAAAACAGCATTTATTCAATGGATATAGCGTGGCAAAGGAAACGCTTGACTTATATTTGGAAATGCAAAACCTAAATCGGGCAGCAATAAAGTATGTTGCTGGCATAATTAAAGTCGGGATGAATCTGGCGGATATGAAAGCATTGTGCGAAAATTATTTGTTGGAACATGGCGCGGATTCCTTTTGGTATTGGGATGTTGGTGCGTTTGTTTTTGCGGGAGATGAAACTGCTGTTTCCGTATCAGGCAAAGATTATAAAGTGACAAATAGAATCATACAGGAAAATGATATTATTACGATTGATTTAAGTCCTCAAAAGAATAACATTTGGGGGGATTATGCAAGAACGCTTGTATTTGAAAATGGCATTTTATGTGATAAAACTGACAAAATAAGAAATAACGAGTGGCGCAGCGGATTGCAGATGGAAGAATATCTGCATAAAACTCTAATTGATGTCGCAACGCCGGACATGACATTTGAAGAATTATATTATCTCATGAATGATGTTATTGTAAAAAAAGGATTTCTTAACTGGATTTTCTTGGCAACCTTGGACATTCCATTGTGAAAAACAAAAATGACAGAATATATACCAAAAAGGGAAACCATCAAAGATTATCAGATGTTAAAATGTTTACCTTTGAACCGCACATCAGTCTTCCTGATTCCAAATATGGATATAAAAGAGAAGATATCTATTATTTTGATAACGGAAAGTTAATACAATTATAGACCGCATAGATGAAAGGATTTTATATGGGAAAACTAAATGTTGACGGAACAGAGATACAGGTCTTACAGATTGAAGAAGATGATTATATCTCTTTAACCGATATGGTAAGGAAAATTGACAATGGACCTGCTCTGATAGAAAAATGGTTACGAAACAAGAATACAATAGAATTTCTTGGTATATGGGAAGAAATGTACAATGCAGACTTTAATACTGCCGCCTATGAAGAAATCATGCTGGAGGCGGGATTAAACCGCTTTATTATGTCGGTTAAACAATGGGTAACCCGCACAAATTCAAAGGGCATTGCAGCAAAGGCAGGAAGGTATGGCGGTACATACGCATATAAAGATATTGCGTTTGAATTTGCAAGCTGGGTATCTCCGCAATTCAAATTATATCTTATCAAGGAATTTGAACGGTTAAAGAAAGAAGAACAGGCTCTGCTTGGCTGGAGTGCCAAAAGGGAATTGGCAAAAATCAATTATCGGATACACACCGATGCAATCAAAGTTAATCTCATTCCGCCGGAACTTACACCACAACAAACTTCTATCATTTACGTATCGGAAGCTGATGTGCTGAATATGGCATTATTTGGCATGACAGCGAAACAATGGCGAGATAAGAATCAGGACAAAAAGGGCAATATCCGGGATTATGCGAGTATAAATGAATTGATATGCCTGTCAAACATGGAAAACATCAATGCAGTGCTGATTGAAGATGGGCTGAATCAAAAGGAACGCTTAATAAAGCTTAATAAAATTGCAATACATCAGATGTCTATTTTGGAAGAACAGACCACAAAAGTCCTAAAGTGATTTAATTCCCCCGAATTCGGGGGAATTAAAATTTTTCTTTTTACCATAGTTCAAGGCTGTCTTCTGCATCAATCCACATTTGCAAGTTGCCATCGAGTGCTAAGCGGGCATATTCGAGCGGCTCATCTATTGCTAAGGTATCTAAGGCACATTGGGAGCAGGGAGTAGTCTTTAATCCATCTTCTGCCTTGTTGCAGTCAATCCGCAGAAGATACTCATCAAAGGTGGTTATATCAATGCTGTTGTGGTACATATTATATTCTGCATATATGAACTTCATATCTTATCAGCCCTTCCTTTACTAATTGAATTTTGGGAAAAATTTTAGAAAGCATTTCAATCAGTTCTTCCTGCCTAATTTATTCTGTGTTATAATTTGTTACAGGTTTTTCTTTCCCTTATTTTTGCCCTTATGAGGGTTCGTAACATGAGAGAAAAGGATATAACACGAGGGAAAGCCTAAGGGCAAACTCACTTGCTATAAATTTAGCATTTTCAAGGGTTTGCGGACTTTTTGAAGATAAGATATAACAGTTAATAAATGGTATAAAATATGTCTTATCAGAATTCCAGTTTATCTTTATGCACATTATATCATGATACCCCAATATCGTCATTTCTTTTCTGCTTATCCTGACTAGATGCCAAAAGAAAAACGTGTAGAGAACAATATCTCTACACGCATATATTAAACAGTCCGTGCTGATTGCAGTGTGCAACAATCCAGCCATAGATATCCACTTTCATGCCTACCTTTCGACAGCAACCTACGCTACGTAGATTCCTGACGTTTGCCGTGTATTAATCTGCCGTTAGTCGCCAACAGCTAAGCTATCACTAAAGTACGCAGCAATTTCTTTCATGCGTTCACTCTGACCTACGCCGAAAGGACAGCTTTTGTCGCAGTGGCCGCAAGCGGTACACTGTTCGGCTTTCTTTTCCAGATTTGCATAATGATCGGCTGCCAGGCTATCGCCAACTTTTGCCAGATCGTAATACTTGTTAATCAGACCTACATCAAGTCCCGCCGGACACGGCTGACAATGGTTGCAATACACGCATACACCTTTCACCTCAGCCGGCGTTAAAGACGAAATCATAGAATAGTCTTTTTCCGATGGCGAAGCATCATAGAAACTCAAAATCCGCTGAAGCTCCGCCTTATTCATGATACCCGGAAGCACTGTCAGCACGCCAGGCTTATCCAGCGCGTACTGCAAGCATTGAATTTCCGTCATCGCCTTGCCAAAAGGAGAAGTTTTTTCCGAAAGCAGCTGCCCGGCAGAGAATACTTTCATCACCGAAATCCCGACATCCTCTTTCTCGCAGCGTTTATAAAGTTCCATTCGCTCATCAGAGGCGCCGACCGCATACTCGCCGTGACAGTAGTCATAGCCCGCATTGATGCTGAACATGAGCATATCCACAAGACCCGTATCAAGTCCCAGCGCCGCTACAGAAGGCGTATGGGAAGACATACCGATATGACGCACCACGCCCTGCTGCTTCAATGCTTCTATGTATGCCAGAACGCCGTTATCGAGGTATTTGTTCCACTCCTCTTCCGTATCCAAACAGTGAATAAAACCGTAGTCAATATAATCTGTGTTCAGCTTAGAAAGCTGCCAGTCGATATTTTTCTTCACAGAATCCAGCGCTAAATTTTTCCCATAAACACCGGTGCTGAACTCCGTGCCAAAGTGAATCTGATAGAATACATTCTTTCTAGCATCACCGAAAGCCTTGTCATAATAGTCAAAACAAGCGCTTTCTGCAGCCGCGAAGTCATAAAAGTTAATACCTGCTTCATAAGCCATCTGCAGGGTCTCCACGCCCTCTTTTTCTGTCGCAGGGGTCAGATGCGCGCCCATTCCAATCTCACTTACTCTATCGCCTGTCCGGCGGTTTACACGATATTCCATAACAACCTCCTGTCGGTTTCATTCCAGTTCAAACTTAACTGTTCTCAGTATAACACACCTCGCCAGTCATGTCTAATACTTATGCAGTATGTCAATTCATAATCAAAACGTATGGAGATTATCACAGGCACAAAAATTCGGCTAAAATGCATCTAACTTTTATTTTAGCCGAAACCTTCTACCTCATACCTTATTCAAAATTCCTGTCAAACCGCTTCGCAAGTCTTTCTCCCGTCCGCAGGCTTTTATCGTAACTTTCTATCATAGCAGCAGTCAGAGGTACTGCCTCTTCAAAGAGTTCCCGAAGTTGCCGATTTGTCTCCTCACAAGCCGGATTATCCTTCCTCTGGTTCATCAGACCTTTCAACTGCCCGTAATGGCCCGAAATCTTCATTGCGCCATTGATGATGCCCTGCTTCAAAATCCCCGGCGCCGTGAGCAGTCTCTTTACTTTCTGCAAATCTGCCAGCGAATCCGCCACAATTTTCTCGCTAATACCATCATAAAAAGGCGCTATGGATGCGGCAGTTTCGCCATCGCGCGGCACCAGTTCAGCCGCCGAAAATGCTACCGGCTTTTTACCGTCCTCTCGGAGCAGAAATTTTTCAAATTCCTCTTCAATTTCAAGATGCTCAACGCCTGTCTCAAGGACCATGGAGTTGACATAGCTATGACATTGACTATCCAGCATAAAATGACAGATAAAACCCAGCAAGTAGGCATATTCTCTGCTGTCTACACCCCTTCTCTCCACAACAGAAAGGCCGTGTTCAAAGAACGGCAGCACAGACCGTTTATGAAGCTGATGTCCATAGGTTACAACTCTGTTCTTCCTGTAAGGCTTATAGAAGAAAAACAGATCCGGTCCCTGCAGCCCAATATCAAACTGTACCCTGTATTTCTCTGCAACTTCCCGCAAATCCTCCCTCAAACAGATGAGAACTTCTTTCCCAAAGCGGTGATGCGCATAAAATCCCGGCATAATCTCTGATCCCCCAATCTGAAACCTTAGTTTTCTTCTATATATTCATCGTAGGTGCACAGTCTGTCAACCAGCGTGCCGTCCTTGCGAATTTCCATAATTCTATTGGCAATGGTCTGAATAAATTCATGGTCATGGGATGCAAAGAGCACATTCCCTTTGAAATTTTTCAGACCGTCATTGACCGCCGTGATAGATTCCAAATCCAAATGGTTGGTCGGCTGATCCAAAACCAGCACGTTAGAGCCAAACAGCATCATGCGTGAAAGCATACAGCGCACCTTTTCACCTCCGGAAAGAACCTGTACTTCCTTATAGACATCGTCCCCTGAGAAAAGCATCCTGCCCAAAAAGCTTCGCATAAAGGTCTCTGTAGTCTCGCTGGTGTACTGGCTGAGCCACTCCACCAGATTCAAGCTACAACCGTTAAAAAATTCCGAATTGTCCATCGGGAAATAGGAGTTAGTGATGGTAACGCCCCATTTGTAGGAACCCTCATCTGGCTCCATTTCACCCATGATGATTTTAAATAGAGTCGTATTTGCAATTTCATTTTCTCCAACGAAAGCGATTTTATCCCCTTTATTCACGCGGAAGGAAATGTTGTCCAGCACTTTAACCCCGTCGATAGTCTTGGAAATCCCTTCTACAATAAGAATATCCTTGCCCGGCTCTCTATCCATGTTAAAGCCTACGAATGGATACCGTCTTGAGGACGCCGGCATCTCTTCTACCGTCAGTTTATCGAGCAGCTTACGACGGCTGGTCGCCTGCTTAGATTTGGATTTGTTGGCAGAAAATCGCTGGATAAACGCCTGCAGTTCCTTAATCTTTTCTTCGTTTCTGCGGTTCTGATCCTTCACCATCTTCTGTACCAGCTGGCTGGACTCATACCAGAACTCGTAGTTACCCACATACATCTTAATTTTACCATAATCTACGTCCACAATGTTTGTGCAAACTGTGTTGAGGAAGTGACGATCGTGGGAAACTACGATGACCGTGCCGTCATAATCCATGAGGAAATCTTCCAGCCAGTTGATGGCTTTTACATCCAGATGGTTGGTCGGCTCGTCCAAAAGGATAATGCCTGGATTGCCAAAGAGGGCCTGCGCCAACAGCACCTTCACTTTTTCCTTACCGGAAAGGGCGCTCATCTGGCTATAGAGAATATCGTTGGAAAGTCCCAGTCCCTGCAGCAGCCTGCTCACATCGGACTCTGCCTCCCAGCCGTCCATCTCCGCAAACTCTGCCTCAAGCTCCGCCGCCTTGATGCCGTCCTCATCACTGAAATCTTCCTTCATATAGATGGCGTCTTTCTCCTGCATAACCTCGTAAAGTCTGGCATTGCCCATGATAACAGTATCCAGTACCGTATACGCGTCATAAGCGAAGTGGTCCTGCTTCAAAACCGACATCCGAATGCCCGGCTTGACGGAAACATGCCCTGTAGTCGGTTCCAAATCTCCGGACAAAATCCGAAGGAATGTGGACTTTCCTGCGCCGTTGGCGCCGATAATGCCGTAGCAGTTGCCCGGCGTGAATTTCAAATCTACATCTTTAAACAGCGGCTGCCCGCTGAAGTTTAAACTTACATTTACTACATCAATCACAATTCCTGCTCCTTTATGATATTTTTTGTCTTGAACTGATATTATAACATATATTTAAAAATATAGCAAAACCAACCGTTGCCGCTGCACCTGTTCCCTACACACAAACTCGCGCAGTGCTGCAATTCTCTAGCTATGATTAAATTCCGTGCCCAGGGGGTATATTAATAAAAACAAATCAATCAGGAGGAAATTTGCATGGTAAAATTATTTAAATGCGCCCATTGCGGTAATATTGTAGAAATGGTGGAAGACAAAGGTGTAAAACCCGCCTGCTGCGGTGAAGCGATGCAGCTGATGAATCCAAACACTACAGACGCAGCGCAGGAAAAACATGTGCCCGTTGTTACTATCGACGGAAATAAAGTTACTGTCTGTGTCAGCAGCACCGAACATCCGATGATGGAAGAGCATCACATCGCCTTCATCATCTTGGAGACAAATCAGGGCGTACAGAGAAAATATCTGGATAAAACCGGAAAACCCACTGCGCAGTTTGTTCTCTGTGAAGGCGAAAAAGCAATCGCAGCCTATGAATACTGTAATCTCCACGGATTTTGGAAAGCGGAAATCTAAAGAAAATATGCAAAAAGTCGGACCAGCAAACCTAATTGCCTGTCCGGCTTTTTCTATGTTGCTTCAGCACTCTTCCTGCCCCGACGCGTAAGTTTCTCCATCCGCCATCTGTCTGCGGCTATACTGCAACATATACAGCTGGTAATATCTCCCCTGCTTTGCAAGCAGCTGTTGATGGTTGCCCTCTTCTGCAATTTCGCCATGAGAAAGCAAAATGATGTGATCCGCATGCTGTATCGTAGAAAGACGATGTGCTACAATGAGCATGGTGCCAATATTTCGCATCCTCTCTAGAGAATCCTGAATCAGAAGTTCCGTTTCCGTGTCAATATTGGCCGTTGCTTCATCGAGAATCATCACAGAAGGTCGGTGCAGCACCGTTCTGGCAAAGGACAAAAGCTGCCGCTGCCCAGCGGAAAAGTTATTCCCCCTTTCCCTGACCTCCTGATCCAAACCATGCTCCAGCTTACTGATAAAACTGTCCGCGTTGACATAGCGGCACGCCTGCCAGACCTCTTCATCGGTAAAATCACCCCGTAGCGTCAGGTTACTGCGCACCGTGCCGGAAAACAGGAATACATCCTGCAGCATCTGCCCGAAGTGGCGGCGAAGCGAAGCAATCTTGATTTTTCTGATTTCGATTCCATCAATCAGAATCTGCCCTTCCTGAATATCGTAATTCCTACAAATCAGAGACAGGATGGTCGACTTGCCGGAGCCTGTCGCGCCAACAAAGGCTGCGGTCTGACCCGGATACACATGAAAGGACACACCTTTCAGCACCCACTGACCAGGATTGTAGCAAAACCAAACATCACGAAATTCGATCTCGCCGCGCAGAGTCTCTAGCTCAATCAGCTGCTCCTCTTCTTCCACGTCCACAATTTCCGGCGCCATGTCCATGATAGTGAAAATTTTCTCCGCGGCGGCAAAGGATCGCTGCAGCATATCAAACTGCTCCGCCAAAGTCTGAATTGGATTAAAAAAACGTGAAATATACATATAGAATGTGACAACTACGCCGCTGGTCACCGTCTGTCCAAACAGCTGAAGATCATCAATGTAGCCCCTGCCACCCAGATAAAACAGGCACATCACCGAAGATACATAAAGCATGTATACCATCGGACGAAAAATCCCGAAAACGAAAATTCTGTCCTTTTTTGCCTTCCGTAACGTCTGGCTTTTTGCCCGAAATTCCTCCATCTTGCGTTCTTCCTGATTGAATACCTGCGTAATCTTCATGCCGGACAGATTTTCTGAAAGGTAGGTATTCACATCCGTCGTCGCGTTATTAACCCTGCGGTGCACTTTACGGGAAAAATGCCGAAAGAGTACTGTAAACAGCACCACAAAAGGCACAAAGCACAACACCATCAGGGTCAGCTCGTAGTTGAGCAGTAGCATGGCAAACAGCACGCCGAAGATGACTACCATGTTTTTAATCAGCGTCACTAAAATATTGGTAAACATATAAGAAATTGCATTGGTGTCATTGGTCACCCTGGTAACCAGCTTACCTACAGGAATCGCCGAAAGCTGTCCATGAGAAAGCCCCTCTATATGGATGAAAACATCCTCTCGCAGCGCAGAAAGAATTTTCTGCCCCGTGCGCTGTAAAATCATGGACTGTCCGTAGGTACAGATCATACTGACAATCAAAATTCCTGCGTAAAATCCCACCATCGTCCAAAGATAAGACAGGGCGAACGAACCCTTTACCGTCTCTTCGATATAGCCAATTAAAAGAGGTGAAGTCAAATCATACGCAATCGAAAATAACAAAAGTATAAGTACCTTCAAAAATTCTTTCCGGTAAGGTCTGGCATAGGTCATCAGCCTTTTGATCAGTTCTCCATCTTTCATATGGCGGTCCAAATCCGGCGCTTCTTTTTTATTTTTTTCTACCAGATAGGTCAGTACAAAAATCAGCGTAAAGACACCGATGATTGCACCCACAATCAGAATCGGGAGATAGCTACGCATTCGCCTCATCTCCTCTCTCTTCCAGTTTCTGTAGCTCCACCATCTTGCGGTACGGCAGGCAGCTGTCATAAAGCTGCGCATGGCTTCCTTCCGCCACCAGGCGCCCGTTTTCCAAGAACAAAATACGGTCCATCTGCTCGATGGTGGAAATACGGTGCGCGATTAGAAGCGTCGTTTTTCCCTTCCGCACCGAACGCAAATTCTGCAAAATCATTCTTTCCGTCTTGGTGTCCACCGCTGAAACCGAATCATCCAAAATCAATATCGGCGCATCCTTCATCAAAGCGCGCGCGATTGAAATTCTCTGTTTCTGCCCTCCGGACACCGTCACGCCTCTTTCGCCCAGCACCGTATCGTAGCCAGCGGTAAAGCCGCAGACATCCTCATCAATGTCCGCCATTCTCGCCGCGGTCTGTATGCGATCCATCCCTGACACGTCTCCATCCATTCCAAAGGCGATATTTCGCGCAATCGTATCCGAAAAGAGAAAATTATCCTGCAGCACATAGGCAAACGCCTCCCGCACGGAAGCAATCGTCAGGTCGTTGATTTCCTTTCCATCCAGAAAAATCATGCCGTCATTCACGTTATAGGTTCGTAGCAGCAGATCGACGAAAGTCGTTTTTCCCGCGCCAGTCTTTCCTACAATGCCCACCTGCTCCCCAGCTTTAATCGTGCAGGTAATATCAGACAGAGCTTCCCGCTTTTCGCCAGGATAGTGAAAACAGAGACTCTCAAAACGAATTTCGCCTCTGACATCCTCCAGGACAGACGCACCGGGGCGATCCGTTACGGTCGGCTCCGCATCCAGAAGTTCTCCGATTCGGTTCAGAGAAGCCTTGCCCCGAGAGGTCATGTCGATCAGTTCGGAAACCGCCATAATCGGCCATACTACAGCATTAAAATATCCGATAAACTCTACCAGTTCCCCTGCGTTAAAGACGCCCCGGTAGACAAGATAACCACCATATCCCAGGATGATGCAAATCACACTTTCCACAAACATGGTAACCAGGATGCGCAGAAGTACCGAGGCCTTCGTATGATCGATATTGGCGTTTTCGTTCTCTACATTCAAATTCTGAAACGCCAGCAGTTCCCTTGCTTCCTTTACAAAGGCTTTGATGACAGCAATGCCCGAAAAGCTTTCCTGCGAGAAATCTGAAAGCTTGGAAAAAGCCTCCTGTCTGATGTCCCATTTCACCATCATATAACGGCCTACAACCGTAGCGCTGGCAAGCAGAAGCGCCATAGGAATCAGAGAAAGCAGCGTCAGCACCGCGTCCATCTTCCACATCTTGGCGATTGCCAAAACGCCGAGAAAAAGCGTGTCCAAAAACATCATAATGCCCCAGCCGAAACACTCCTGTACTGTATCCAAATCATTGGTAAATAAACTCATCAAATTGCCGACTTTATTGTGCTGGTAATACGCCAGGCTTAGCCGTCGGCAGTTGTCAAACATATCCTCCCGGAGCCCTGCTTCCACACGGACTGCCGCCCCGAAAAACATCACCCGCCACAAAAAACGGCCGAAAACGATGGCAAGAATAATCCCTGTCATCGGCATGCAGATTCTATCCAGTAAAAAGTCCATATCAAAAGATACTGCCGTTCCGTCAACCTCGACAAAGCCCTGATTCATACCATTTATTACCATCTGATATAAATTAGGAATCGCCAGCTGCAGGCAGTCTACCAAAAGCAGTGCGGCCATGCCGAAGAAAAGCATCGGTGCGTACCGAAAATAATATGGATTGATATGACGTCCAAAAATCAAGGGATCACTCCTTCTTTCATTGTTATACCTTATCATTATAATGAACATTTGTTCTTTCGTCAAGCAAAAGAAAAACCCGCACGTAAAAATGCTAGCGAGTTTGATTGCCTTTACCGTTTTCGCTGCTCCACTACTCCACCGGACATAGATCAGGCTGTGCATATTTTAGAAGATTTTTTGGAATTTCTGCACTGACAGACTGCCTACTTTGTGAACCCGGCTGTAGACCCAGTTGTGAACCTGCTGCCGTAAAGCGAAAGCAGCAAGCCGCGCCCAAGGGAGCGGCTTGCTAGCAAACGCAAAATATTTAGTTCTGCCTGTAAATCTGCTGACCCCGAACCGGCTGATACCGGATCAGTTCCGATGCCTCCAGATTTTCTCTTCGCATATCCACTGCCGAAATCTGATGATTATCGTAGGTAGTATAATAGTAAATTCCTCGATCCGCATTGCAGCAAGCCGTAAAGAGGGTCACCTCGTACTTGCCGTCTCCTAAATCACAGCAGCCACGCTGCTGATCTACTGCGCCTAGAATATGAAAAAACTGACTGACGCTTTCTTCTTCCGAATCATCACTGACCGAGTTCATTTTTACAAAAGAAGCCCGCACAAAGCGCGACTGAGAGGATAAATCTCCCGGAAGCCCTAAAGCGCCCATGCCCCGGCTGTAAGCAAAAAGCGGCAGCTTATCACAAAAATGATTCTGCGGCGCGCAGGTCGACAGGCTCATATAGTTATTCAGCTGAAACATCTGCTCCCCAAAAGTCGGATTGTTGGTCAGTACGCCCACCGGATTATCATAGATAAACAATCCCTCCGCGGTAGATTCTAGCGTGATAGCTTCCTGCTTGTCGGCAATCATCCAGTGCAGCTGCGCCGGCGGAAGACTGTCGCTGTAGGGAGTATCCAAAAGATTCACGCGCGCAAGCAGCTTCCGTGCCTCCTTTACTGAAACGCATTGTCCCAGAAGCCACGGAATCAGTTCAAATTGGGCAAGATTGCACTTCCCCTGTTTCACTTCTTTCTGATACACCGCGTTGCCCACAAAGTTCAGTCCTGCCATACCAAGCCCCGCTTCATTGACGGCCTCATAGTAAAGCGGCTCATCCTCCGGCACATACGCCATCCCAATCATCGCATGGTGGTTTTCCATCGTCTCCATGTTCCGAAAGCGAAACGGATAGTTTCGCGGTGTTATGGTAACCTCGTCCCCATAAGAGAACTCATAATCCAGTGTCCTCCCAAAATAAAAGTCCTTCGTCTTGTACGTAATCGCTGTACACATAAAATTCCTTACCCCAATCTTAACAAGATGCCGCTATGCGGCAAAGTGTATCAAAACGTTCCTATAACAAAACCTTCCTTTCGGTTATTCCTGTAAAAATATCTTTTCCCATTCTTCTCAATTTATGCCACACTTCCTAATTTCATGCACAGATTTCCATCAGTTCAGCGCTGCGGCAATTTTTTCTACTACGTCTTCTACCGTACATTCATCACAGCAAATCGTTACATCCGCATATTTTTCATAAAGCGGCACTCGCTGCTGGTAAAGATCCGCCAGAGTCTGTCCCTTTTCCAAAGTCACGCCGCGGGTTTTAATATTAGACAGCCGCTCAAGCACCGTGTCCAGCGTCACCTGCAGATACACAACGATGCCGTTTTCCTTGAAGCGATTCATCGCCTTGTCAAAATAAATAGCACTACCGCCTGTGGCAACGACATAATCCGCTCCCTTAAAATCCAGCAGCACAGATTCTTCTACCCGATGAAAATACCCATTGCCTCGACTGTCAATAATCTCCTGCAAGGTTCGCTTCTCCCGTTGCTGAATTAAAAGATCCGTGTCCACAAAACCTTTATTTAAAGTTTTTGCAAGAACAACACCCACCGTGCTCTTCCCGCAGGAGGGCATTCCCACTAAAATAATATTCTGCATATTTCGTTTAAACTCCTATCATTTTCACTTAGTTTTTTATTCTACCATAAATCGGTTCAGATAGCAAAGTCAGGCTTGAATCTCTGCAAAAAGAATCATTGGCAAACCACCCCGACCTGATGTACAATATAAGGAGGAAAATAGGAGGCACAGAATTGATGAACCAGTACAGCAAAGAAGTTGGAAACAGAATCCGCATGTTCAGAAAAGCCAAGGGCTTCAGTCAGCAGGAATTTGCAGATGCACTGCATAAAACAAAATCAACCATTTCTAAATATGAGCATGCAGCTATTGCACTGGATCTTGAAACCCTGCACGAAATATGCCAGCTTCTGCAAATACCTATGCACGCACTTTTGACAATTGCAGAGGAAGAAGACTTCTCATCTGAAAAAAACGTCGTATCTCAGTTTTATCTGTACAACCTTGCCGGACGCAGCGGCACACTCCACAGAAGTCTTGTAGAAATTTACAGCGGCAATCAAAATTCGAATCTGCATCATCAGGAAGCTTCCATGTTCTACGGCGTTCCCTCTTTTCAGACACCCGAAAAATGCCAGGGTTTCTACTACGGTTTTATCACCAAAAAGGACATCTTTACGCATCTGCATTTAATCAATCAAAAAAATAATATTGAGCAGGTTTCCATCTGCTATCGCTCTAATCTGGATAACCTGCTCTTTAATATCGGTCTTCTCACCGGTCTATCCTTTGCCAATCTGGTTCCCGTCACCTGCAAGGCAGTCATTTCAGAAAAACCGCTGACAGAAAACCAGCTGCTCCTTGACGCCCTCGCCTTCGACCAGATGGAAATCAGACGCATTCGAAACACCGGTATCGTATCGCTGCAAAGGCGCTAAATTTTCTTCGTTTTCAGCACGCCCAGCACTGTAAAAATCCCTGCCGGGATAATCCAGCCGAAGCCCAGTCCGGACAGCGGCAGCAGATTTGCAAAGATATCAATGTCGAAGATATTTCCAATCTGCAAAAGCACCGATGCTGCAAAGGCGCCAAATGCTGCAAAGCGGTAGGTCGTTTCTGACCGAATCCACCTTCCCAAAAATCCAAATACCACCAGCACAATCAACACCGGATAAATCAAATCCAGTACCGGCGCTGCCATAGAAATAATCGTTGAAGTTCCAAAATTGGAAATGACCCAAGAAACCAGCGTAAATACAGCAACCAGCACTTCATACTTTACACCTGTTTTTTCTGCAAAGAAGGATGCAATGGAAGTCAAAAGTCCAACTGCCGTCGTCAGACAGGCAAAGGCGACAATCACACCCAGAAGAAGCATACCAGGCTTTCCCAGAAGCTGTTCTGTCAGCAAAATCAGAAGCTGTGCCTGACTCAGTTGTTCCTTTACAGAAACCGACATAGTCGCGCCTATATAGGCAAGGCCGCCATACACCACGACTAGCAATACCGTTGCAATAAGACCACCCCTTAGAATCAGCGCAGAGTGTTCCTTCTGCTGGCTATATCCTTTCTGACGAATGGTCATCAAAATCGCTACAGAGAAAATATACGCAGCCATCATATCCATAGTCTGATAGCCGGACAGCAGTCCGTTTCTCACAACACTTCCCGTCTGGGCAGAAGGTCCGATTTCCCCCAGCGGCGTTACAATTCCTTTTCCAATCATTACTAAAAGTGCAACAAACATCACAGGCGCCATAAATTTCCCTACAAGATCTACAACCTTGCTCTGTTTTGCGCTGAGAAGAAATGCGACTGCAAAGAAAATCCCAGTAAATAACCAGGAGTTTATTGCTCCCAGGTTCGGTACTACACCGACCTCATAGGTAATTGCCGCCGTCCTAGGAACCGCTACAAAAGGTCCAATGCACAGACAGTTAAGCGCAAGAACCACAGTAGAAATTTTATTTCCAAGCTTTCCCGTAAGCCCTTCTGCACCCTCTCCGCTTCCTGCAATAGCAATCATGGCAAACAAGCTCATACCGATATCAATAAAAATAAAGCATAAAAATCCAATCAGCCAGGATCCGCCGGACTCCCAGCCTAAAAATGGAGGAAAAATAAGATTCCCTGCTCCAAAGAACATTGCAAAGAGTGCAAAGCCAATGGTCAGGGAATCAGCTGTTTTAATTTTGTTCATCTTTACACCTCACAACTAAAATTCATGAGGCTATTTTATCATCTGAAATCTGCCGATGACAAACCCAGGGTCGTTTCCTTGCAGGAAATCTTTTTCTTGTATGTATCTTTTAAAGAAACTTTTCCTCGTCTTTCATAGCACTTTACAGAATTCACTGTGAAAACGAGAAAATTCACGAAAAAGGTTCTTTTTAAGAAACTTTTTTATGTCTGCGGAACATACTTCTCGGCAGAGAGAACACCGCCACCATGCCCAGCACCATAGCGCCGATGATTTTCAGCACTGCAAAACCGCCAGACAGCCCCTGCACCGTATTTCCGATAAACAGATTATAGATCATGTTATAGATGCTAATCCCTGGAATAATGGGAAATATCCCAGGAATCATAATCACGTTGGCAGGCACCTTACAAAATACGGCAAGGATTCTCGCAAGAAGTGCAATAACTGCCGCTGCAAGAAATGATGCCAGCGCAATGGACATAAAAGGAAGACAGAGGGTATAAATGACCCAGCCCGCAAGTCCAACAAGGCCGCATACGCCGCACTGTCTGCCCGGCACTTTAAACAGCACCGCAAAAGCCGCTGTTCCGATACAGGCAGCAATGCCCTGCAATACAAATTCTATCATCAGACACGACCTCCCAGCTGCAATGCTAAAAATACTCCTGTGGTAATGCAGGTAAACAGTAAAATTGCGTCTACCATTCTGACCCCGCCGGAGATATAGTTCTGATCCACTAAATCCCGCACGCCATTAACAAAAGCCACACTGGGAAGCAGCGGTATAATCGCCCCGACAATGGCTTTATCAAGATTTTCCACCATGCCCATTCTCATCATCAGCACGCAGCCTCCCGCCGCTATAAAGCTAGCAGCAATGTGCAGAAGCACATTGGAAAGATGCAGGGGTTCCAGTGCCAGAAAAAAGCCCCAAACGAGAATCCCCATCAGACAAGCTACCATGCAGTCTAACGTTCCTCCTCCGAGAAAATAGCAAAACGCTGCCGCACCGATACCAGAGCAGAGAACGTGCAGCCACTTATTATATTTCCGCCCCTGTCTAATTGCCTCAAATTCTTCTATTGCGGCATCAATCTCTAAATCCATCTGCTCTATTTTTCGCGACAGATTATTCAGTTCGCAAAGTTTGTTTAGATCTACACTGGTGCTCATAATCGGCTCCAGGCTGGTCTCCCGCTCTTCTGTTCCCATTTCCAAATTGACAAACACACCGTTAGATATGATAAATACCTGCTGTTTTGTCGTTCCATAGTGCTTTGCAATTCTCTCCATGGTCTCTTCTACACGGGCAATCTCCGCACCGCATCGCAGAAGTTGTTCCCCGACCCCTGCAGTCAGATATAACACTTTCTGTAGATATCGCATTTTTTCGTCCTCTTTCTATCGTAACAACATCGCTGCTGCCATAATACCTCGTTTCCCCTGGTGCCCCCGGTGGGAAAAGAATACGTCCTTATGGCATTTCGTACAGAGATTCATATCGCTGAAATGTTCTGGCAAAATTCCCTCTGCCAGCAAATCATACCTGATGATTTGCTTTAAGTCAAGATAATATTTTTCGCCTTTTTGGTAAGAAAAATTTCTATAATTTTCGTCCTTATCAAAAAAACGCTGCGCGACATCCGTATCCACCTCAAAACAGTCTTGGCAAAGGGCAGGTCCAAGCCCTGTGATCAAATTTTCTGCAGAGCTGCCGTAGCAATCTTTCATCTTACGCACCATTTCCCTGCTGATACCGCCAAGTGTTCCTCTCCATCCCGAATGGGCAAGACCGATAACTCTCTTTAGCGGATCATAAAAAAACACTGCATTGCAGTCTGCATGACCAGTTACTATAGCAATCCCCGGTACATCAGTCACAAGACCATCCACATCTTCGTAATCCTTGGGACACGTTACACCCTTTCCCGCATCCGATGCCTGCACCACTCGAATATTGGTGGTATGGGTCTGATCTGAAACGACAAGGCTCTCAGCGCCAGTTCCCAATGTCTCCGCTAAAAGCTCATAATTCTGCCGTATATTTTCCTCACTGTCCAGAGTTCGCGCTCCAAAATTCCAGCTGGCGGTACAGCCGCCGCTCACACCGCCGTGACGCGTTGTAAACAGATGCACAAGCTCCGGATATGCCGCAAAAGCATTTAGCGTCAGGTACTGCCGCTCTCCCAATTTGTGAAGCTTATAATTTTTCGTGGATTCTTTCATTCTCTTCCCCCCAACATAAAATCTTCCATCACACATACGGATAGTATACGAGATATTTACAAAAACTACAAGAGACAGCTTGCATCCTTTTGTTGACAGTAAGGCTTATGTAAAAGCATTTTGAAGTTACAGAACTTTACCCTTTGTTGCCACAAAAAAAGGAAAATTCCTAAAGACAATACGTCGCAAGACGGATACAACACTCCTTCTACCTATATTTTTCTCAAAAAGAAGGAGCATCCCCATCACCGGACGCCCCTATCAATCAAATTTTCCTTTTTTCAATTATATTTCAACGTTTTTCTGCAACGGCGATTTTCATTTCATAAATAACCCCATTACAGACTTACTCCACATCCACCCGTTCAGAAAGCCATGCGGCATTGACCTCGGCATACTTTCCGGCAGGCACTGAAAGGGACTTCAGATAATCCCGCTCCAGCTGCCCGTAGAGTTCCTCATCCAAATTAACCGTCAGTTGTTCGCCCATAGCGTTCGTATAATCCCAAATAATAAAGTAATCCTCCTCACCATCGAGATAATACAAAAGATCCTCGCGGCGCACCTTAGGCCATTCGCCCTTTATATTCTCATAAACCAGCGCCTTGTAAAGCTCGATAATCCGGTCATCTCTGCCGCCATCAAAGATGAGAATTTTTTCTAAAAGCTCTCCGCCATCTTTGACTACTCGAAAAACTGCCTCTGCGTCTATCGAAGACTCCGGCAGTTCCAGACTGTTGAGCTGCGCAAGCAAAGAGTTGTCGTGTTCCGGCGCCATGTAAATGGTCAGTTTCCGATCAGAATCCATATACATCATCGGATACTCCGCCAGCGTTTCATCTCCGCACTTTGGACATTTTGCAAGGAAAAAGGACCCATTCATGACCTTCTCCTTATACGACGGCTCCACACACACATCTACAAATTCATGGATATCCATCATAATCTCTTCCCCGCAGCCCGGGCATTTAAATTTCTCCCTCTCCATAATCCACCTCTTCAATTGATATTTGTTCCATGTCCTTAGGCTCTTCCACATTAATCACGCCTTCAATATCCTCAATCTCCGGCAATTCCTTCAGACTGGTAAATCCAAAATTCTTTAAAAACGTATCTGTTGTACCGTACAAAATGGGTCTTCCAATCCCTTCAGACCGCCCCTTTGCACAGATCAAGTCTTTCTTTGCAAGACCATCGATCACCCGGTCACATTTGATTCCTCTGATCGCATCGATTTCCCCCTTCGTTACCGGCTGTTTGTAAGCGATAATTGCCAGTACTTCCAGCGCTGACTGAGACAGCTTTTTCACCTTGACCGGCGTGCACAGTCTCTCAATAAACTCGGCATTCTCAGGTCTTGTTACAAACTGAAAAGACTTTCCCACCTGCCTGACGACAATTCCCCTGCCTTCCTGCTCATACTCATCTTTCAGCTCCAGAAAATATTCCATCATATCCTCTTTACTGATATTAAAGAGATCTGCACAAGTCTTCACTTCCAGAGGCTCGCCCCAGATAAACATCATGGATTCCAGCGCAGATTTGATTGTCTTCTTACTGTTCATGTTCGATTGTCTCCTCCATGTTTTTTTCTCCCGGCAAAACCATAATATCTCCGTAAATATGCTTCTGCTCTGCGTCCAGATATTTGTCGCGCATCATCTGCAGCACAGAAGTAAAAGTAACCACCACATCATATCGATCTTTCTTGTCAGGAATCAGTTCCTTCAGATTCAGCTTGCCAATTCCCCTTGATAAGGCTGATTTAAATCGGTCTTTAATGTAGACCATTCTGCTTTCAATGGTGGCTTTTTCTCTCTCCACCCTGGTATAGTGGGCTCTGACATCTTCCTCCCGCTTTTTCTTTCGCAGAAACAGATCGAAAGCCGTCGCAAACTGCTTAATATCCAGCGCCAGATATTCATCCGGTTCTTCCAGATAAGCAGAAATATCTTCCTGCGGTTTCTCGTAAACAAAAGACATATACGCTTCTCGTTCCGCCAGAATTTCCGCACCTCTTTTAAATCGCTTGTATTCCAGCAGACGTTCAACCAGTTCGCTTCTTGGATCGTCTTCAAGCACCGTCGTGCCGTCGATGGTTGTCCTCGGCAAAATCATCTTCGACTTAATATCAATTAAAGTCGCCGCCAGCACCATAAACTCTGTGCCGATGTTAAAGTCCATCTCCCGCATCGCTTTGATATATTCTAAGTACTGTCCGGTAATTTCCGAAACCTTTATATCATAGATACTCATCTGGGCATTCTCAATGAGATATACGAGAAGGTCAAAAGGTCCCTCAAAAATAGGCAGCTTTACTTTGTAACTCATAATCTCTCCTTTTCAGCGATGCCCGTATAATAATTATAGTACAAAAGTCCGATAATCACTATCACGCAGCCAATCAGCTCGTAGGAAGTCGGAATCTGTCCCAGAAAGATAACGCCCATGATGATAGCAAACACGGATTCTCCCGACTCCCATGCAGAAACGTACAGAGAATCCACATAGCCAAAGCACAGGTTAAGCACTGCATGGGCGCCGATTTGGCAAACCAGCGTCATTGCGATAATATAGATATAGTCCATGCTGCTGTAGCCCAAAACCGGCGTTCCCGTTGCAATAACACCTGCAGAAAAGCAAATCCAGCAGGAGAAAAATACTAAAAATACATAAACCGCGCCTGGCACGCTTTTTCGCACTTCATTGCCGATTGCAAAGTAAATGCCCATAAATGCGCCGGCAAGGAACGCCAGCACATCGCCTTTAAAGTTACCTGCCGTAAGCTGCTGATAATCGAGTCCAGCAATCATGACACCGCCGAGAAGGGCTAGAACAATGCCCATAATCGGTCTGCGTCCAACCTTCCGTTTGAAAATAAAAATCGTGATTGCCAGAACGACCAGCGGATGCAGTGCTGCCAGCACAACTGCACTAGCCACATTCGTCATTTTCACCGCATTAAACCAGGAAAAGAAATGTCCAAACAAAAATGCCCCTGCAACAAAGGTCCATATGTAGTCTTTCACAGAAATCTGTTTCAGCACATCCCGCTGCTTTAGAAGCACCGGAACCGCAAAGAACGGCACACCGATAGTCAGTCTCCAAAATCCAATAGCAAGAGAAGGCGCCTCAATCACACTGCCAAAAATGCCTGAGGAGGACCCTGCCATTACAGCCAGTACTACAATAATTTTAACATAGCGGGCAAGAACGCCCTTCTTTTCTTTTTCCATTATTTCGCTTCACTCCTGTTTCCTGCCGCCTGACATATGCAAACGCCAGCAATGATGATAACCGTTGTTAATATCTTAACCGGCTGCAGTTCCTCTCCCAGCATCAACGTTGCCAAGATGAAAGAAAATACCGGCACTAAATTGACGAAAATTGAGCATCTGGTCGGTCCGATGATTCTAAGCGCAATCTGCTGTATATAATAAGCGATGCCTGAGCAAAACACAGCCATGAATAATAGTGCAATCCAAGCAGACGCCGGAACGCTTGGCAGAAATTCCCACGGCTTTTCCATGAGCGAAACAGGAATCAGCACGATGGAACATACCAAAAAACTGTAATAAGTCAATACCACCGGTGGAATGTGACTGCATCTGCTCTTGCTGTAAACCCCATATGCCGACCAGCATACCACAGCACCGATCATATATAGGTCGCCTCGATTCAGTTCCATCTCTGCAAAATGTGCAAAGTCACCGGCTGTAATCGTAAGCACCACCCCAAATAGAGACAGTAAAATGCCGAGAAGCTGTTTGAGCGGCACCCTCTGATGTAAAAACACAAAAGCGATGAGCACCGTAATCACAGGGTCAATAGCTCTGATAATCGAAGAATTGATTGCCGTCGTATAGTTGAGGGATTCAAAGAAAAACAAATGATAGCCTACCATACCCACAACCCCTGTAAAAAGAAAATGCGGAATGTCCTTCTTTGTAAATTTATATGCCGCCTGTGGCTCCTTCGCCTGGGTCGCCTTCATGATAAAATACATTAAAACCGAAGCAATTGCAAATCGCAGGAATGTCACCGAGCCGGACGGAATGTATGGACCCGTATATTTCCCAGCAATAAAAGCCCCCGACCACAAAAAAGCAGCCAGTACCATAAGTGCGTAAATCGTCGTATTCTTCTTCATTTATTTCAATAACTTTTCCAGATTTTCCCTGTAGGGAGGTCTGACAATTCCTTTCTCCGTAATTA
This sequence comes from Senimuribacter intestinalis, assembly GCF_943192965.1. Lineage (NCBI taxonomy): Bacteria > Bacillati > Bacillota > Clostridia > Peptostreptococcales > Anaerovoracaceae > Senimuribacter > Senimuribacter intestinalis. The sequence continues at coordinate 46,001 of NZ_CALPCF010000005.1, read as the reverse complement.
CTGCTGTGATATATTTCGCCTCAGTCACATCAAAAGCCGGATTGTAAGTCTTAATCCCTGCAGGCGCCATAGGCTTCTCATACCACATCTTATAAATCTCTTCTCCGTCTCTTTCCTCAATCTCTATTGCTTCGCCGCTTGCCGTATTCAAATCGATGGTCGAAGTCGGCACATACATATAGAAAGGGATCCCATATTCCTTTGCCAAAATTGCTACGCCGCTGGTACCTATTTTGTTGGCGCCATCACCATTTGCCGCCATTCTGTCGCAGCCGGTCACAACAGCGTCAACCCAGCCCTTCTTCATCACAGTCGCCGCCATGTTGTCACAAATCAGAGTAACATCAATACCCGCCTTGGAAAGCTCCCAGCTAGTCAGTCTTGCCCCCTGCAAAAGCGGCCTGGTTTCATCAGCAAAGACATGAAAATCAAACCCTCGCTCTGCACCGAGATAAATTGGTGCCAGACAAGTTCCGTACTTGGCAGTCGCTATGGTTCCAGCATTACAATGGGTCAGAATTCCCATACCTGGACGCAGCAGCGACAAACCATATTCTCCCATAGCATAGCAGGCAGCCTCATCCTCACTGCGAATGGATTCCGCCTCGATAAAGAGCCTCTGCTTTGCGGCTTCAACACTTTGCGGTTTCTCCGCCCCAAGCACGCCGCACATTCTATTCAGCGCCCATGCCAGATTGACCGCCGTCGGTCTTGCCGAAATCAGATAATCCTTTGCTTTTTTTAGCGCCTGCATAAACGCCGCAAGCCCCTTTTCTTCCGGAAAATCCCGCATTTCCACATAAAGACCATATGCCGCTGCCACACCAATTGCCGGCGCACCTCGAACACGCAATTTGTAAATTGCTTCAAAGACGTCTTCTTTGCTCTGCATTTCTATGTAAACTTCTTCACCGGGCAAACGGGTCTGGTCCAAAACAAGCATTTTTCCGTCCAGATATTTAACCGGTGCAATATCGAAAACTTTCATTTTTACACTCCTCTAAGCTTATAGTATACCACATTGAGTGCGGTATTGACAAGAATTCCCTTGCATGTTTTGCGATACTGGCAGCATCGTCTCCTTCCACCTCTGCTAGTTATAAATTAACCAGAATTTTATTTTTCTAAATTTTTTAGCAAAAAACTCTTGTAAATTCTAAAATATCTGTTATACTAATATTAGTTCTAAGATGTATGATTGATTGTCACCACAATGCAAGGTCGATTTTCCATTTTGACCTGCCCGTGGTGTTTTTTATTTGTATCATTTGGGCTAATATAATATAAAGGAGGTACCACTTATGAATACTGGTACTGTAAAATGGTTTAACAACGAAAAAGGTTTTGGTTTTATCTCAGGAGATAATGGTAGCGGAGATGTCTTTGTACATTTTTCTGTCATTCAAAGTGCAGGCTACAAATCCCTGGAAGAAGGACAGCATGTAACCTACGATGTAGAGCAGGATCCAAGGGATTCCGCAAAGCTTCGCGCAGTTAATGTTTTCGTTGCATAAACGCCCACAATTTCAAAAGGAAAAGACGCAGCCCTCGCAGCTGCGTCTTTTTTATCTTTAAACACTATGCGCCAGCATGGTATTTAAAAGCTTAGATATACTTATTGCGTTCCAAATATTTTGTAATGTTATCCCTGCGATTCAGTACTCGGTTTGCATAACTGTAGGAAAATTTTCCTGCATTCACTGAGCCCGGTCCATACGCATAGGCGGAAAGCGCCTTTTTATAGGTCTTGTATGTTTTTTTCATACTTTTTAAATACCTTGCGCCGACTTCAATACTGACTTCCGGCTTGTAAAGGCTTGACGGGCTATATCCGTAACTTCTTGCTAAAGAATCGCTGGTCTGCATAAGCCCCTTATAGCCATAAGGGTTAGTTGCATTGGTATAAAAAGTGCTTTCGCCTTGAGCAACTGCCATCAGTACTTTAGGATCCAAATCGTACTTCTCGCCTTTTTCAATGAACAGTTTTGCCAAAGTCTTGGATTTTCTTGTTCCTACATTTGGATTAATTTTTCTGATGTAAGCGGCAAGACCGTTACGGTACTTTTCTTCCTTCTTTTTCTTTTCCTCAGCTTTCTTCTTTTTCTCTGCTTCCTTCTGAGCTTCTGCTTCGTCGTATTCGTCGACCATCTGCTCTACTCTCTGTCCGCCTTTTTCTGTATCGTTACTAGATTCTACTTCTCTGCTTTCTGCTGCGTAAATGGAAACTGATGAGCAAGCGACGATGGTTAATACCAGTAAAACTGTGATTAGCTTCTTCGCCATTTCTTTCTTCTCCTCTGTCTATTAGTTTACTCGTGCAGGAAGTCATTCACCAGATGTTTCCTGCGACTCCTATATTATAAACAAAGGTCAAGGCGAATTCTTAAGAAATCTTAATTTTTCACACACTTTTCACGAAGCTTTACCATTTTTTGTTTTTATTGTCCAATTTATATTTTAATTATTTGTTTTTAATTCTAAATTGTATCCAATCTCCTTAAGATTTCTTAAGAATTATTGCAGTTTCTTAAGGAATCTTAAGAAACTATTTTTTCAAATATCCATGCTCCTTCAGAAAGTTCTCCATGTCCTCTGCTCTTCTTAAAGTCAGATCTGCATAGTCTGTGGAATAGTTTCCTGAATGCACCGAACCCGAACCTTGGTTGTAGGCTGTCAGCGCCAATCTGGTGTCTCCGAATTCTTCCAATTTATCTTTGATATAGCTGGCGCCAACTTTGATACTGATATCCGGATTAAACAGACTTTCAGGGGTATAACCCGCACTTTCCGCTAAGATATCTCCCGTCTGCATGAGTCCTTTATAATTAGCACAGCTAACTACATCCGCGTAATAACAACTCTCTGTCTGGGCTACCGCCATGACGATTTTTTCATCTACATTATATTCATCCGCATACTTCACGAAACTGTCAACCATAGCATCTGCCTCCTGCTTGCTTACATTTCTGTTGACATGGCGAATATACGCAGAAAGACCTTTTCGATAATTCTGATCTTCCTTTCTGACCGCAGTCGCACAAGATGCCATAGCAGTTTCAATTTTTGTAAATTCTTTTGGCGTAAATGACGTGAGTTCCGGCTCCCTTACATCTGTATCGGCATAAATCACAGCTGCTGAAAAAACAGTCATAGAAATCAATGCCCCTGTAATAAATAGCTTCTTTTTCATATCAAATCTCCCTTTTTTTCCTTTTGTGTCTTACACTTAAACGTGCCTGCCACAATTTCTCAGGCTATATTAGTATAGGCAGGCAAAAAAATGAATAAACTGTAAATCACGACTTTTCACATCGTCTTCACAGTTCGGTTCAGTTTTTTAATGTTTTAAAACTAATTTAAAGGTTCGCCTTTGGTGTTTTTGTATAATTGTATGCAATTTCCCCTCTGATTTCTTCCTTCTTGCAATTATTCCTACTTTACACTATACTATAGGTAGATTTAGTGAGGAGGTCTTATTATGAAATTTTTAATTGCTGATGCTTTTACCGATACCACTTTCGGCGGAAATCCAGCCGGCATCGTTCTGCTTTCCGAAGGCGCTGACTTTCCGTCTGACGAACTCTGCATCAAAACCGCTGCAGAACTTCGCTACTCTGAAACAGCTTTCATTAAAGTTTTAGATGCCCATGAATTTCAGATTCGCTATTTTACCCCAGCTGCGGAAGTTGACCTTTGCGGTCACGCTACCATCGCATCATTTTATGCACTGATGTACCTCGGCATTATCGAAAATAACTGTTCCTGCATCAATCACACCCTTGCAGGAGATTTGAATATCGAAATCAAAGACGGCTTTATCATGATGGACATGGCTTCCCCAGAGGAAATTTCCATTATGAACGACCCTGAGAAAATCAAAGAGCTTTACGATATCATGGGAGCAGATTATGACTCCTCCATGGACCTACCTGTGCCAAGACTGATTTCCACAGGTCTTCCAGACATCATGATGCCCGTTTCTGACCTTGCCGCCCTTAACGTCATCGAGCCTGACATGAAAGCTCTTTCCGCACTGTCAGAACGCTATGGCGTCGTCGGCGTCCATGCCTTTACGCTGCACTGTGAAAAAGGCGTTACCGCCCACGCCAGAAACTTCGCACCTCTTTACGAAATTGACGAAGAGGCCGCCACTGGCACTTCCAGTGGCGCTATGACCTATTACTTCTATCTGAACAAACTCATTGGCGAAAAGAGCAGTTGTAAGTTCGTTCAGGGAGAAAAAATGCAGCGTCCGTCGGTGATTCTTACCGAAATCGACGCTTCTGCAGAAAGTTGCCGAATTAAGGTCGGCGGCAGTGCTGTCATTTTAGCGGAAGGTGAAATTCATATCAAGTAATAAGCGCTTGACCGCAAATGATGAAAAACAATGAAAAGCAAAAACAAAGCCCTTGCCGATGCGCCAATCGACAAAGGGCTTTTATATTTTTAATCCAGAAATGGTGCAAAGATGTGTTTCATACCAATACCCTCTTCTACGTAAGGCAGCTGAATGATATGGTAGCTAGCCTCGGAATTTCCTTCTATCAGGCAAACGCCTTTTTCTGTAATGGCAACGTCCCAGCCTACAAGGCCCACTCCTTCAAGCCGTAGTGCAGCCTCCTCCGTTACTGTAAGAACTTTATCCCAGTGAGGTATCTGAAAGCCTTTCGTTGCAAGCTTTGAAATAGGATGCTGAGGATAATGTTTCCCCTCCAAATCAATTGCATCCATACAGGTTACGCCACTTTTTACATCCACCGTAGCGATAATTCCGCCTGCATGAAAATTGTCCACAATCTTACCGCGACCCATGCGAAAGCCCGCATAAATATGATAACATTTTCCTTCCTGCGTAATCGTCAGTACCCGCACAGAATTCACCGAAGACGTATTGAACGCCGCCATCTCCGGATGCTGCACGATGCATTCCTCGCAAATCATTGTTTTCTTCGCCGAAAACAGTTTCTCATACAACGAGCGTTTCTCGGTTTCAGACAAGTCCGCGCCGCAGTGTATCTTTTCGATACCCTTACCTTGTGTAGCAGACGTAGGCTTGCAGACTAAGTCCTCCACGCCTTCCATCCTTTCTAAAAACTCTTCAAAGGTGAGCTTCCGATTTACAAACCACTTTCGGTTCAGCAAATCGTCGTATTTCTTCGCAAAACGCTCCTTATGCAGCAGGAGTTTCAGCACTTTAGGATCGTGGTTGTACTTAAAAGAGATTTCATCCATCACCTTCGAGGTCAAAAAAGTGCTCTGTTTATCTGCATCATACCTATACAATTTAAATTTATAATAATCCTTGTAAGTGCATCCGCACACCTTTCTCGCCTGCCTAATTCGTTCAAGTGCCGTCTCCTCGTCCCATCCGGTCTCCTTGCAGACCATTTCAAGAGCATGTGCCTTTTCTTCACGATTTCGTGCATTTACAATCTGCATATCCCGTTTTACTTTTTCCAGCTCTTTCTCAGTTCTGTCCCAAAGTTTACGTTTTGCATAATATCTATAGGAAATATCCCATTCCCTGGCAACTTCCATCTGCTCTTTTGCTTGTTTATAGGTCCAACCAGTTTCTTTGCAAACGTATTCAATATATGGATTTCGCTTTTCTTTCCTCAAAATGCGCAATATTAATTTCTTTCCAGTTTCATTCATCTTTCAGTTCATCCCCATATAATTTTTCTAACACTCTGTTAGTTTACACATCTTTAAAGAAGATTACTCCTTGAAAATGAAATTGAGATGAAAATTCCAATATTTTCTTTTATTAAAAAGAAATATTGGATACAGGCTAATGTCTATATCCAATATCTCTAAGTACAATATGATTAAGAGTCTAATCCCTCTTCCCTTTTATTTCAGTATAATATATCGTCAACAAAAATCAAGGAATTTCGGATAACTGGTCGTTTTTTCGGATAACTGGTCATTATTTGGTAATTAATCCCATAATTGTATGCGAAAACTGCCACTTTTCATATTTCTTTTCCCTAGTCAGTTTCTCCTATTTACGTACCTTGATCTCTTCTTTATCCAGGGTATTCAGTATGAGTGAATGCTACGAAGAAAGAAACAGGCTGCGCCCAGTGCTAAGCGCTGCTTGATGAATTATGACCGAATGGAATTTACACCACATTTTGAACTTGACTTATTTTTTACTCTTTTTAACCTAAATTGTGATTTTTTTATAAAAGTGTATAAGATTTTGCTTCTTTCAGCTCTTTCATACTGCTGTGTCTCCAAAAATCTTTGATAAACCCTCGGTATTGCCTCATAAAATGCAGTATTTATGTATGTATCTTCCAATATTTCTAAAAACTTTATGCAGAAGTGCTCTATTGCTGAATGCAATTTATACATTTATCCAAGATTTTTTGATTTTCGGTTAAGATTTAATGATTCACTTATACACTTTTTTCGCGAATATCCGTTTTAGGTTAAAAGCAGTCTCCACTCGCTTAATGCTCTATTTATACAACCATTAAAAATAGAAAAAAGAGACAGATTTAACTCTGTCTCTTTCATAATGCGAACTTGCAATTATTCGATGATCTCAGTAACAACGCCGGAACCTACTGTTCTGCCGCCTTCTCTGATCGCAAATCTCAGTCCTTCTTCGATTGCAATCGGGGTGATCAACGCAATTGTCATGGTTACGTTATCTCCTGGCATACACATTTCTGTTCCTTCTGGTAACTGCAGGTCTCCTGTTACGTCTGTTGTTCTGAAATAGAACTGTGGTCTGTATCCGTTAAAGAACGGAGTGTGTCTTCCGCCTTCTTCTTTCTTCAGTACGTATACTTCGCCCTTGAACTTTGTGTGCGGATGAATGGTTCCTGGTTTTGCCAGTACCTGTCCTCTTTCGATTTCTGTTCTCTGCACACCTCTTAACAGCGCACCTACGTTATCTCCTGTTTCTGCCTGGTCTAACAGCTTTCTGAACATTTCCAGTCCTGTTACAACTACGCTTCTCTTTTCTTCTGTTAAGCCGATGATTTCTACTTCTTCACCAACCTTCAGTACGCCTCTTTCTACTCTTCCTGTTGCTACAGTTCCTCTTCCTGTGATGGAGAATACGTCTTCTACTGGCATCAGGAATGGCTTATCGTTTGCTCTTTCTGGTTCTGGAATGTAGCTGTCTACTGCTTCGAACAGCTCTACAATCTTATCTCCCCATGGTCCTTCTGGGTTCTCTAATGCGCCCAGCGCAGATCCTCTGATGATCGGTGTATCATCTCCTGGGAATTCATATTCATCAAGCAGTTCTCTGATTTCCATTTCTACCAGATCCAGCAGTTCTTCATCATCTACCATATCGCATTTGTTTAAGAATACTACGATGTATGGTACGCCTACCTGTCTGGACAGCAGAATGTGCTCTCTTGTCTGAGGCATCGGTCCGTCTGTTGCTGCGCATACCAGGATTGCGCCGTCCATCTGTGCTGCTCCTGTAATCATGTTCTTTACATAGTCAGCGTGGCCCGGGCAGTCTACGTGTGCGTAGTGTCTGTTCGGTGTTTCGTATTCTACGTGTGCTGTAGAAATGGTGATTCCTCTTTCTTTTTCTTCTGGTGCCTTATCGATCTGGTCGAATGCTACCTTTTCACCCAGCTGATATCTCTGATACAGGGTGGTTGTGATTGCTGCTGTCAGCGTTGTCTTACCATGGTCTACGTGGCCAATGGTTCCGATATTGATATGCGGTTTGGTTCTCTCAAATTTTGCTTTTGCCATTTTTGTTTTCCTCCTAATGATAGGTCTGCCCCAGTCGCTAGTCCGAAAGGACAGACCGCTAAAGGTTAATTTATAATTTTATTTATTTCCAATTTTTTCAACTAAGCTGTCAGGCAATTTTTCGAAGTGGTCCATCTGCATTACATATACACCACGACCCTGAGTCTTGGAACGCAGGTCGGTTGCATAGCCGAACATTTCGGACAGAGGTACCATACCTCTTACTGCAACAACGCCGTTGTTCATGTCAGAACCTTCGATTCTTCCTCTTCTGGAGGAGATATCGCCGATTACATCACCCATATATTCTTCAGGAACTGTAACTTCAACTTTGAAGATTGGCTCCAGAAGAACTGGTTTTGCCTTCTTAGCTGCTTCTCTAAATGCCATGGAAGCGGCAACCTTAAATGCCATTTCAGAGGAGTCGACTTCATGATAGGAACCATCGTACAGTTCTACACCAACGTCTACTACCTGATATCCTGCAATAGGACCGTTTTCCATTGCTTCTTTGATACCGTCTTCAATCTTAGGGATGTATTCCTTAGGAATTGCACCACCGACGATATTGTTGACAAATTCAAAGCCTGCACCCGGTTCTCTCGGATAAACTTTGATCTTAACATGACCGTACTGACCGTGACCACCGGACTGTTTAGCATACTTGTGGTCAACATCAGCGTTGGAAGAAATAGTTTCTTTGTAGGATACCTGAGGTTTACCTACGTTTGCTTCTACCTTAAATTCACGCAACAGTCTGTCTACGATGATTTCCAAGTGAAGTTCTCCCATGCCGGCAATGATTGTCTGTCCGGTATCTTCGTTTGTATAGGTCTTGAAAGTTGGGTCTTCTTCTGCCAGCTTAGCCAGCGCAATGCCCATCTTTTCCTGACCTGCCTTGGTCTTAGGCTCGATTGCGATTTCGATTACTGGATCTGGGAATTCCATGGATTCCAGAATGATCTCATGTTTTTCATCGCAAAGTGTATCACCAGTTGTAGTATCTTTCAAACCTACTGCAGCAGCAATATCTCCGGAGTAAACCTTGTCGATTTCCTCTCTCTTGTTTGCATGCATCTGCAGGATTCTTCCGATTCTACCCTTCTTACCCTTTGTAGAGTTGTAGATATAGGAACCGGAATCCAGTGTACCGGAGTAAACACGGAAGAATGCCAGCTTACCAACAAACGGGTCAGCCATAATCTTAAATGCAAGTGCTGAGAATGGTTCGTTATCATCAGCGTGTCTTACGTCTTCTTCTCCAGTATCTGGGTTAACACCCTTAATAGGCGGAATATCAACTGGGGACGGCATATAGTCGATGACTGCGTCCAGCATCATCTGTACGCCCTTGTTTCTATATGCACTGCCGCAAAGCATCGGAACCATTTCGCAGGCAATCGTCTGCTTTCTAATGGTATCTTTCATTTCTTTTACGGTCAGTTCCTCGCCTTCCAGGAATTTCATCATCAGTTCTTCGTCACATTCAGCAACGGATTCTACTAATTTTTCTCTCCATTCTGCGGCAAGTTCCTTCATATCGTCAGGAATCTCAGTGATTTCAAATTCCTGTCCTAGTTCATCTTTGTAAATCTCTGCTTTCATTTCTACCAGGTCGATAATTCCAACGAAACTATCTTCCGCACCGATAGGAAGCTGAACAGGCACTGCATTTGCTTTCAGTCTGTCCTTAACCATGTCAACTACTCTGAAGTAGTTTGCTCCTAAAATGTCCATTTTGTTTACAAAGATCATTCTAGGAACACCGTACTTTTCAGCCTGTCTCCAAACTGTTTCGGACTGCGGTTCAACACCGCCCTTTGCACAAAGTACAGTTACTGCTCCATCCAGTACTCTCAGGGAACGTTCTACTTCTACTGTAAAGTCAACGTGACCCGGGGTATCGATGATGTTGATTCTATGGTTCTTCCACTGTGCTGTAGTTGCTGCAGAGGTAATTGTAATACCACGTTCCTGTTCCTGTTCCATCCAGTCCATTGTAGCTGCACCATCGTGGGTTTCGCCAATCTTATGGGTTCTTCCTGTATAGAAAAGGATACGCTCCGTGGTAGTGGTCTTTCCGGCGTCGATGTGCGCCATGATACCAATGTTTCTTGTTTTCTCAAGTGAAAACTGTCTACCAGCCATTACATTTCCTCCATTTTTTTATGAAATTGAAGAAAGTGAAATTACCATCTGAAGTGTGCAAATGCCTTGTTAGCTTCTGCCATCTTATGTGTATCTTCTTTCTTCTTTACAGATGCGCCAGTGTTATTTGCTGCATCCATTAATTCTTTTGCCAGTCTTTCAGACATAGTCTTTTCGCCTCTAAGTCTGGTGTACTTCGTCAGCCATCTCAAACCTAAAGTCTGTCTTCTTTCCGGTCTTACTTCAATAGGAACCTGATAGTTTGCACCACCGATTCTTCTTGCTTTTACTTCTAAAACAGGCATGATATTGTTCATTGCCTTTTCGAATACTTCCAAAGGTTCTTCGCCGGTTGCTTCCTTGATTCTATCGAAGGCGGAATATACAATCGACTGTGCTGTACCTTTCTTTCCGTCAAGCATGATGCTGTTGATCAGTTTTGCTACAACAACACTGCCGTATACTGGATCTGGAAGTACTTCACGTTTTGGTGTGTTACCTTTTCTTGGCACTTCTCTTCCCTCCTCGCTTGATAATTTCGCCTATGACTGTGTTGCTGCATGCGTCGTACTCGCTCACGTACTCAAGTACGCTGCGCTCGTACTCCTTTGCGCGCCTTGTCCTAGGCGAAATTATCTGCGCGAGAACGTTCTTAACATTTCTCATGCTTCACCTTTCAACAAAAGCCAGCAACGCTCAGGCAAAATTACCTGCACAATTGTTCTAACTGATTTTCTAATTGCACATTCTCTTCACCCATACGCAAAAGCGCAGGATTACTCTGGAATCGCCCTGCAATTAAATAGGCGCCCAGTCTTACGGGGGTACTCGACTTCCTTCCAAGGAGCCGCGAGCGCACTTAATATCCTGTCGTACCATGCCAGAGGCTGTACATCCTGCCAGCATCAATATTATATATATTAAGGGCTCTTTCTATTCCCGATTCATTCTTTACTTGTAAGAAATATTCTTATTTCTTCTTAGGTCTCTTAGCACCGTACTTGGAACGAGCCTGATTTCTGTTGTTTACGCCGGCAGTGTCCAGTGTACCTCTGATGATGTGATAACGCACACCTGGGAGGTCCTTAACTCTTCCGCCTCTAATCAGCACTACGCTGTGTTCCTGCAGGTTGTGACCGATACCAGGAATATAAGCGGTTACTTCGATACCGTTGGACAGACGTACTCTGGCAACCTTTCTAAGAGCGGAATTCGGCTTCTTAGGGGTTACAGTCTTAACTGAAGTGCACACGCCTCTCTTCTGTGGTGAGTTGGTGTTAGTTGCTACTCTTCTTAAAGAGTTCATACCCTTACCGAGAGCAGGAGCGGTTGACTTCTTAACAGAACTGGTTCTGCCCTGACGTACTAATTGGTTAATAGTAGGCATTCGTTTCTCCTTTCTTTTTAAACTTTATTTTCACAATCAAACTGACCCTAAATCACTTCTAGGGTCAATTTCATTCGAAACGCTCTAATATTTTATCACATATTTTTTCCAAGTGCAAGGAAATTATTCCTGATTTTGCTGCAAATTTAGCCAAGGTGTGGGAACAATCTTTGACTTCTAAAAATCTCTATTCCGTTTAGACACACAGGTGAAACCCCTAAAAAGTATATAATGCCATCCACCTTCAGTTCAAAGAAGGATTTACATGAACCATACAATGCTTGATATTCTCATCACTGCGCTCAATCGTCGCATGGACGTCTTCTGCAATCGTATGCGCATTCTTAAGGCTCAGTTCGCCATCTACCTGAATTTCCACATCTACATACATTTTCGCACCAAATTGTCTCGTCTTGATATCATCAATATCGACCACACCCTGCACATTTTTAATTTCCTGCTCCATGTTCTGTATGATGCTGTCATCGCAGCTTTTATCCACCATTTTATCCACAGTCTCAAGGAAAATATCTACAGCAATCTTGATAATAAAAATACAAATTACAATACTTGCAATAGGATCCAGAACTGCAAATCCCATACGAGCGCCGGCAATTCCAATCAAACTGCCCACAGAGGAGAATGCATCAGATCTGTGGTGCCAAGCTTCCGCTTTCAGAGAAACCGAATTGATTTTCCTAGCTGCAATAATCGTATACCAGTACATACCTTCCTTTACAAGGATGGACACCACCGCCGCTGCAAGCGCAAGGGTTCCGGGCGCTGCAACAGTTGCCCCAGCTCTGATAGAAAGCACCGTTTTTATCCCTGCATATCCAATTGCAATGCCAGCCAGCACAAGTATATTTGCAAGAAGCAGCGCAATGACACATTCCATTCTTTCATGACCGTAAGGATGCTCCTTATCTGCCTTTTTTCCAGAAAGATGTGCGCCTAAAATCACCAGTCCTGTGCCCAAAACGTCTGAACCGGAATGGATTGCATCAGAAATCATAGCATGGGAATTGGCAATGACTCCAGCCACCAGCTTGACTGACGCCAACAAAATATTCCATACAAGACTCACATTGGAAACACGAATGATTACTTGTTTGGCGTCATCTTTTTTATATTCCATACTTTTCAGCTCCTCAAAATTAATTGGAAATCATCATATTCAATATTTCCGTGTCAGTATTCTTCATCCCTTCTTTTCCCAGTCTCCATATGTTTTCAATGGTCTCCTCAGCGGATTCTTCAACCAGCCCTTCTCCATCCTGAAATCTGCTGCCATCTATGGCAAGTTCCCTGGCCATAATTGACGCATCTAGGGCAGATGCAATCTTTGCAGCACAGGATGCTTTCGCACCATCACATACGATACCCGAAACATTTCCCAGGGTGTTGATCACACCATTGGAAATCACATCAAAAGAGTCGTCATACAGAAAACTGATACCAGCACCCGCACCGCAGGCAGCCCCCACGACGCCACAAAAAGCTGATAATTTTCCGATCCCTCTTTTGATATGTATTGCTACTAAATTGCTGAGAATCAGCGCGCGATACAGCTTTTCATCCGATACACCTAAATATTCTGCGTACTTAACAACGGGAACAGATACGGTGATCCCCTGGTTTCCGCTGCCTGAATTGATTACTACCGGCAGTTCACAACCTGCCATTCTGGCATCAGAGCCTGCTGCCGCATATGCCTTTGCAACTTCACGAATCTCATGGTGTCTGTGTTTCAGAATGCTTTTTCCCACGTTTGCACCATACTGATTCTTTATGCCCTCTTCAGAAATCGCTTTATTATACTGAATCTGACGGTCTATGTATGGAATCAATTCCGCAATATCGCCTTCTCTGGCAAAATCATAGATTCCTTTCAGATCCATAATCTTTTCCTCTTCCTCGAAATCATGGAAGGACTCACTTTCGCTTTCGAGAATCGACTGTCCGTCTCTGGCAACTTTGACAATGTTTGTATGCCATTGCGAAATCACGACCTCCGCACAGTGGGTGCCGTCAGAAATAATCATATCAATGTACAGATTCTCAACACCCGCAGCCAACTCTACAGAACAGATGCCCTTTTCGAGATACTGAACCATTGTCGCAACCTGTTCTTCCGTAATGCCCTTCAGAACCTCCAGCTTGTCATCCGGGTTTCCCCACAGTACGCCCAAAAGTGCGCTGGTCTCTATGCCTCTCATATCTTTCGTGGATGGCACAATCACGCCTTTCACATTTTTGATGATATTTCCGCTGCAGCGAACCAACACCTTCTCCGGAACATTTCCCAGTACTTTTCTGGCGACTGCCCCTGCATATGCAATCGCAATAGGTTCTGTACACCCCATGGCGGGCATCAGTTCCGTTTCCAATATTCTAATATATGCATTTTTCATATGTTTGTTCACTCCTTCAGTTTTCTATACAATGTCGCAATTCCGATGCCAAGCGCATCTGCAGCTTTCTGCTTGCCTTCGGTAGTATCACCGTAAACACGGATTGCCTCATCGATATAGGCCTTTTCTACATCCTTCAGTGGCTTTATCTCTGCCGAATGCTCTATAGAAAATTCTTTTCTCTCACATTTTACACGCGCAGGCAGACTGTCAGGCTCTATCACCCTCCTATTGGAAATGTTTACGCAGTATTCTACAACATTCTGCAGTTCCCGTACATTCCCCGGCCAGTCGTACGTCTCCAGCATTTTCATCGCTTTTTTGGAAAATCTGCTGATATTTTTGTTCAGCACTTCATTGTATTTTTTTATAAAGGTATCCACAAGAAAAGGAATGTCACTTTTCCGCTCCCGCAATGCCGGCACATAAATCGGAATCACATTAAGACGGTAAAACAGATCTTCTCTGAATGCACCGGACACAATCATCTCTTCAAGATTTCGATTGGTTGCCGCAATAATTCTTATGTCTGTTGCGATATCAACATTTGAACCAATTCTCTGTATTTTCTTTTCCTGAATGGCACGAAGCAGCTTGGCCTGCAGATGAATCGGAATCTCTCCAACTTCATCGAGAAGCAGAGTTCCCTTGTTTGCCAATTGAAACTTGCCGATTCTCCCACCCTTTGCCGCGCCGGTGAATGCGCCCTCTTCATACCCAAACAGTTCACTTTCAAGAAGATTATCCGGAATTGCTGCACAATTGACAGAAATAAATGGTCCCGCTGATCTTCTGCTTGCATTGTGTATCGCTCTTGCTATGATTTCCTTTCCCGTTCCGCTTTCTCCCTGAATCAGAACGGTCGATAAGCTGTTGGCAATCTTCTGCGCCTGCATCTTCAGATTCTGAATCGGTTTGCTTTTACCGATCAAATCTTTAAATGTCATTTCTGAAGATGCATTGGTGACTCGGTTGATTTCCTCATAATACTTTTCGCTGTCCCGAAAATAAATCACGCTGCCTACCTGTGTGCCCTCATCGTTGATGGAAACAACCGTAACCATTTCATGGTTGATTTCAGTTTTTCCGTCCGAAAAGGACAGCTCTTTGCTGAAGGTTCCGTTTACGTGGTATAGGCTCTTCATCAGTTCGCTGCATTCTGCAAGTTGGCGAATATCTGTGATTCTTTCAGGCATCTTCGGTCCGATGCCGAAAAGCTTCCTAAACATCTGATTCCCATAAATAATTCTTTCATCGTTATCAATACATACCACTGCACTGCCGATATGGTCGACAACTGCCTGCAGCTGCTTTTTTACAACAGACAGTTCATAGTTTTCCTGATTTTCGTCCAGCTTACTGATGAGCAGCTCTGACATCTTTGAAATAAAATTCTTCAACTGATCTACGCGTTCTTTTTTATCGCCGGAAAGTCTTTTTTCTTTGGAATAAAGTGCGATGCACCCTATTACAACGTCATTTTTCAATAAAGGAAAAGCTATGATAGAGTGAATATCACAGGTTCTGAAATTCGCGCACAGGCTGCATCCCTTTAAAGAATGCTTAATATCCTCGCTGACAATCGTTGTCTTATGTGCCATTGCATTGAGCATAATTGACTGTTTCGTCACAGAAATATCAGTCAGTTCCGAAGGACTGCTGCAATTGCTGTCACCTAAAAGATTCATCTCATTATCACAGATGACTACCTCTTCGTTGATTACAGATGCAATGGTTTTCGCCGTTGCGAAAGCATATTCTCTAATGTGCATTAACTCTGTCATACGTCTTCCCCTACATATTATTTACCGTACTTGGTTGCCGCAATTCTCGCAGCCAGGTAATTTTCAAGTGGTGTATCCTCGTAGATGGTACACCCCGGTCCCAGCATGAATCCAGTTCTGCCTGCCATTTCTACTGCCTCGCGAATATGTCCATATACGTTTTGATAGCTAGTTTTGTTGAAATACTGCTCTTCATTAATGCCTCCAATCAGACATTTGTCCGTGTATTTTCTAGCCTCTGCCAAACTCGGTCCCACCCATCTGTCATGCCAGTTGAGACAGGTGCCCGGGTAGTTTGCAAGTCTTTCAAACATGGACTTCTCTTTTTCCTGTGTAAAGCTATGTACGTGAATTACGTTGAACCAGGTTCGGTCTGCATATGCACCGATGACTTTCAAATCATACTGCTCACCAAATACATCATACATTTCGTCCGTCATAAATCTGTAGTTTGCAAGCTGACTTGCAAAGAAAAACCCGCTGACGCCAAGTTTGATGTTTTCGTTTACAAAGGCAATTGTAGTTTCCGTAACCTGCTCCAGCGCACGATGCACCAGTGTCGGATGCGCTTCGATTTCCTCAAAGAGTTTCTTTTCGCCCAACAGCTTGTACAATGTAGTGATTGGACTGAAAATGGTGTGAATCACCGGCGCCTCATCCTGGTGTTCTTTCATAAGCTGCAGCATTCTTTCCGCATATTTCAGCTGATTGCCGTAGGTGCCCTTTGTCACGTCAAGAGGCACGATTTTTTCCCAGTCCTCCGGCGTCTCTATAAACGCTTCTACGATTCGCGGCCACTGATCCGGCTGGCATATTTTTTCAATTTTACATCCGTAATCTTCTACCGTGTAAAGTCCAAAAGGCATCAGCTTTACAAAATCAATATCTGTTTCTCTGTAAAAGGCAAACTGTTTATCGGCCAGTTTCACATAGTCCTGATCCACATCCGTGTGATGTGGCCAGAGCCCCAAAGGAATTCTATCTACTTCTTGAAAGTTGACTGCCGCTTTGACGCGTTCTGTTTTTGTCATAGTTCTGCTACACATATTGTCCCTCCTTTAAAACGGTCCGTAATTGATCAGATTTGCCGCAATCAGAATCACTGCACCTATGCAGATCCAGATCAGCATCAGCGGCCAGATAAATTTGAACCACTTATTGTACGGAACCTTCGTTACTGCCAGATAGGACATCAGTACTGTGGAGGTCGGAATAATAGAATTGCTGAAACCGTCTCCAAACTGGAAGCAAAGGACTGCAGTCTGTCTTGTAACCTGCACAATATCAGAAAGCGGAATCATAATCGGCATAATGGTTGCCGCCTGCCCTGTGGAAGATGGAATAAAAAAGTTTACTATAATCTGCACAATAAACATGCCGACTACAGAGATGCCTGTAGGCAGCGCAATGACAGCCTGACTCAGGGCATGAATGATGGTATCCATAATCTGACCTTCTTCCATAACAATTACGATGGCTTTCGCAAACCCTGTTACCAGTGCGCCAAAAGTCAGTGATGCCGCACCTTCAACAAAAGTATTTGCAATTTTGTTCAGATTCAATCCACCGATGATTCCGGCAATCACGCCAACTGCAATGAAAATACCTGACATTTCATCAATGTACCACTCCCAGTTGAATACACCGTATACCATGAATATGATTCCGGCTACAAACAGAAGCATAATTGCAACATCTCTTTTTCCCATCTTCGCGATCTGAGAAATATCCACATCTTCTTTTTCTGTTTCACATCTGCATCCGTAGACAATGCTGGCTTTCGGATCTGCCTTCACCTTTTTTGCGTAGCGCATGATATACCAGACTGTCACAGCAAACATGATCACAAAAACAACAATTCTCAGTTCGATGCCGGAGTACATTGGTAACTCAGCAATAGATTGTGCAACACCTGTAGAAAATGGATTTAAAAATCCTGCATTGAATCCGCATGCTGCACCAAGGGTAACTGCTGACAGACCAGTAAGGGCATCATATCCAAAAGCGTGGGCTACTGCTACTCCAATAGGTGCAAATACCACCAGTTCATCAGATGCACCGAATGTTGCGCCCATCAGACCAAAAACAAAAGCGAAAACTGGGATAAAAAACTTGCCCATAAATTTGTTTCTGGCTAAGGTTCCCACACCATGCTCAATTGCACCGGTTGCATTGATGATTTCCATGGATCCACCAATGATAAATACGAAGAAAATAACGTCTCCCACGCCCTGCATTCCAAGTGTGACAGAAGTAAGTAGTGAAAGCAGCGAAACCGGTGATTTTTCCACATATTCAAACGAATTAGGATCAATGACATCTTTCCCGATTTCCTCATTAAACACTGTGCTGTAACTACCCGCAGGGATAACGTACGTTAAAATTGCCATTAAGATTACAAATCCGCAAATAATGACATACGTATGTGGAACTCTGCTTTTCTTGTCATTTAAAGTTTCCATTTCATTCCTCCTTAAGATTATGCGCTGTTTTGTAGACAA
Source organism: Senimuribacter intestinalis (assembly GCF_943192965.1). Taxonomy (NCBI): domain Bacteria; kingdom Bacillati; phylum Bacillota; class Clostridia; order Peptostreptococcales; family Anaerovoracaceae; genus Senimuribacter; species Senimuribacter intestinalis. The sequence continues at coordinate 28,033 of NZ_CALPCF010000005.1, read as the reverse complement.
GTTCCTTTATTATTTATAAAGCAATTATTGTGCCATCTCCTTGAACCCTTACAAAACGAAGATTTCTTCCGTATCGATTTTTTCTTTGTCTTTCCTGATTATCATTTTGATAATCAGGAAAGGTTTAATTATCATTCTAATAAATTTTTGTAAATATTTCAATATATTAATTCATTTTTATCATATTGATAATTAACAAGGGTTTCTCTCTCGGCCAAAAAGAAAAAAGAATCCCAAGACTTCTGCCTCGGGATTCTTTCCCTGCTAGTTAGGTGTACGGGGATATTTTCTTCTGGATGCAGAACCGTACCATGGCTTAGACTTCCTATTTTATGATGTCATTCGCTTTTTATATCGATTTCCCATATTTCTCAAAATATTCCTCTGCCAACATAGACATCAAGTGCACATCATAAAGTACCCCGTTTTTTCTGCAGTTTTTTCGAAGCACACCCTCATACTGAAATCCAAGATTCAGATATAGGTGCGCCGCCGGATTTCCCGTGTAATGATCCAGATAGACTCGCTGCAAAATCGCGTAATTTTTTACTTGCTTATCGACGCCTTATCCTTTGAGACCATCGAAACACCATACAGCAAAATTCCACTGACAGCTAAGCTAACTAAAACCGATGGAATTTTTCCAAGAATCGACACCTTGCCTAAGACAAAAAACTCCCATGCAAGTCCGCAAATGATTGAGCCTGCCACACTGGCAATCGCCGCTTTCTTCGTCGCCCAATCCGTGTACAATCCCAAGAGCATCGGAAGGAAAACTGCCGAACTGTAAAATAAACCGGATGTATATAGCACCGCAATGATATTATCAAAAGCCAACGAAATAGCAAGACTTATCAGCGCTATAACAACTGTCGTAACCCTCGATAGTTTCACGTCACTCAGCTCTATTTCTCTCTTTTCCACGATCGGCATCAGAACATCACTTACACTAAGCACTGTAACCGCATGCAATACCGAAGTACTGGTCGAAATCGTCGCCGCGAAAACACCAGCAACTGCAATCCCCGCAAAGCCTGCAGGCAGCACTTTAACAAGAAGCGTCGAAAACACCATATTCGAGTCTGTTATCTCTGGAAGAAGCGACACAGCGCTTACACCAATTAACCCCGTTGCTGCCGAAACCACAACATAAAATCCTGCAGTAAACAGCATCCCAAATCTTGCCGTACTGCCGTCTTTTGCAGATACAATTCGTTGTATATAATTCTGATTGGTCCCATAAGAGATGCCAAACAAAATCCCCCAGGACAACGGCGTCCATATGCCTATACTGCCGATCGACATAAATCCTTCCGGCAAACTCCTCGTTATTTCTCCAAGGCCTCCACCTGCACTGATTGTCACAGGTACTGCCGTAAAAACAGCCGCCACCATAACAAAGAACAGCAAAATGTCTGTATTAACAACAGTTCTCAAACCCCCGCTAGTCAAAAACAATGTAATAAGCATTCCGATTACCAGTGTAATTCGCACGTCTAAACCAGTCAACGTGTTAAGCATTACAGATGAAACCGTAAACTGTGTCGACAGTGCAGCAACAGACGCACAGATGTGCATTACACTGGTAATGTACTTTACGCTCAATCCATATCGTTTACCCAAATAATCCGGTACAGTAAGTCCGTTCAAACCGTTGAGCCTTTTCGCCAAAACAAAGCCTATCAGTAAGAATCCTGGCGCAGCGGCAAGGTTCCACCACATGCCGCCCATCCCCATCAGATAGCAGTACCCTACTGCGCCAACCAGTCCGCTCCCGCCAAAATCCGTCGCCGCCATAGACAGTCCGGTTTGCAGCTTATTCAAGCCTTTATTCATCGTCAGAAAATCACTTGAATCCGAAAGTTTGCGATTGGAGCAGTGACCAACAATTAAAACAGCTGCAAGTAGCAGAGCCATAAAAATATAGTCTATCGTCTTCATCATTCTACACAGCCTTCTTTACTCGACAAACAATTTACCTTCCTTAAATACATATTTGGGTAGTTTTTTCATGTCCTCAATATTTATATCAGGCTCACCTTCCATTACGATTAAGTCAGCCAATTTGCCTTCTTTTACGGTTCCAATACTCTCCTGCAGTCCTACAAGAGCTGCACTGTCCACCGTCGCCATCTTCAGTAGCTCTTCGTTAGAAAATCCCGCCGCCTTTCTGGCAATAAATTCCAACCCAGGGAATTCATTAAAAGTAACTCTGTCTGCATCCGTACCCCAACCAAGCCTAATTCCGGCGCGATAGGCTTTTGTCATATACTCCGAAATATGCTCCATGATTTCTATAGAACGTTCATGCATGAACGCAGGCGTATTTCCCGTCAAATCCTTCAACATGGAATATGCAATTTCCACAGTTGGAACGATGAAAGTCTGGTTTCCATGCGCTAATAATGTCTCGATACACGCATCATCAATGTAGGAAGCATGCTCAATACTGCCTATTTCTGCCTCCGCACATGCCATAATGCCCTTTTTTCCATGACAATGAGCCGCTACATAAGTTCCCTGTTCTTTCGCCGCATCGGAAAGTGCCTTCAGTTCTTCAAAAGAGCAGATCATAGCTCCAGGATCCCCACCGATGTTCATCACTGCACCAGTTGCCATATATTTGACAAAATCACAGCCAGCTTCAATATCTTCTCTCACAATTTTTCTTGCGTCAGCCACATCGTCAAACACTTTATAAAGTGGTCCGAATTCTGCATTGCCCGGTGCAGTCGGGGTGTTACAATGGCCGGAAGCAATCACACGCGGACCCATGATAGTTCCCTTAGCATACATGTCACGCAGCGTTACGCCCAGATTAAATGCAGAGCCACAGTCCCTAACCGTAGTATAACCGCTGCGCAGATAATCAAAGCCATATTCAATTCCTTCCACTAGTTCTTTTACCGCACTGCGATATTTAATCTGCAAAACGTCCATCGTTGTAAAATCAAAATGCATATGTAAATCCAACATACCCGGCATGAGAGTATCTCCTTTGACATCCAGTATGTCAACATCCCCCTCAAAGGCAGTTCCCGCCGGAAGAATCGTCTTAATTCTCTTGTCTTCAATCACAACATCTGCCAGTTGATTTTCTTGAACCACAAATCCCTCAGTCAAATAGGGAATCAGTCTGCAATTTTTCAAAACTAAAGTTTTCATATTACATTCCCTCCAAATCTTTACATCACTGCCCGCTCAGATTCAAAGCAGTGATTTTTCTTTTCATATAAATGCAGCAACACTGCACAAACCACTACAATTCCAAGACCAACTATCAGCAAAATAAAAATGTTGTTATATCCATCTGCGCCTTTTGTATCCAGCCATTTTCCACATAAATTATACAGCCACAGGTCAGTTGAATAGCCTACTGCTGAAGCAATCCCCATAGAAGTTCCGGTAATTTCAAAAGGAACCTTCGCTTCAGGAATCGGAGTATATAGGCCGGAACGGCTCAGCGCAATTACACTGATAAGTACAATACTCAAAATCACCGCAATTGTTTTGCTGGATTCCTGATGCGGAACAAACAGCAGACCCACAATCGTAATACCTATAGCGATACAAACCAGAATCAAGAATTTAGGCGTGCGGCACTTATCCAGAAGAAGCCCTCCCAGCGGCGAGAGGATGATTCTTACCACCGAACGATTTGCAATTGCAAAAGCTGTACTGAAAGTCACAGATACACCGAACAAGCCAGATAAAAACGGGTTGAGATATGTTGCACCAGAGATCACAATAAACAACCCCATAACAATAAACCCGTTCAACCAGGTCACCGGATGCGCCAGCGCTCTTCCAAGCATAGAAAACTTGAAATCATCGTTAGACTCTAAGCCCTTTACATCCTTCACCAGCACCATAATTAAAATAGCCACAATCGCAATTACAACGGCAAAAATTGTCGTTACATATCTGAATCCCATGCTTTCTGCAAACTGTGACAGTGCCGCCAGCACACCGTAACTCATAATTGCACCTACAATTGCTGCACACATTTCAAAGAATCCAAACATCTTTCCTTCTTCGTTTTCATCTGCCTGTGCACGAACCAATTTCAAATATGCCGACCAGTGAATGAAGGTTGTCGATACGCCGAATCCCAAATAGCAGCCAATTAACACCAAGTAGTTAGGTGCAAAGGTCATAAGGATGCCCAGACCTGCTGTCAAAAGCTGTGAAATTACAACCAGCTTCTTCGGTGAAAATCTATCTGCTAAAATACCACCCAGCAGATATCCCGGCGTTGCTGTAAAAGAAAACATCGTCAGTAGCATCCCCGCCTGCTGATTAGATAAATGAAATGCCTCCAAAAATTGCGTATAAAAAGTCGAACTTAAATAGGGCAAATTATAGCACAAAGTAGACAGGGTCAATAAAAACACAATGAAATACTTTCTTCGATCTTTCAAAATAATCACTCCTTATAATAAATTTTCTATCATTATAAAGAACTTCCTTTTCCTTTTCAAAAAACGGTATTTTCATTTTACGACTATTTTCTGCACTTTTTTCCAACAACATTGGATTTTTTGCATAAAATATGCTATACTAATAAAAAACTTTACGAGTTTTACTTTATTTCAGAGAAAAAAGCAATTATATGAAATCTTTGCGGAGGTACAGCATGGAAGAAACAATACGCAGTATACTTGGTCAGCGCATTCGTCACTACAGGAAACAAAAACATTACAGTTTGGCAGAATTTGCTCTACTCATTAACAAAAGTAAATCTTCCCTTTCAAAATATGAGCGTGGGGAAGTATCAATTGATGTGGAAACACTCATTATTATTGCAAAGAATCTTGATGTTCATATTTCACAGCTTCTTGACATGGACTATTTACTTCCAACTGAGAATTTATCACAAGAAACACCCGGTTCTTCACAACCAGGAAAAATCTATTATGTGTACGTACCCTCTCTCATACAGAAAAAAAACAAAGAGGTCAACATCTTGACCATAAATCAAGAAAAAGCTTCCTTTTATGGGCGTGTAGTCGACCCCACCGATTTTGCTAAGTGCACCTATTATTACACAGGAACAGTGCAGACTTTCGATTCATCCCAGAGGATTTTCCTCGCAAATACTGCAAATAAAAATGATTTGCTGGTTCTGGATCTTACCAGCAATTTTGGTACATCTTCAATTATCGTTGGTCTGTTCTGCAGTCTTTCCCTTGGTCGATACGATTCCTTTGTCAGCAAATGTATCGCTACCGAGAATCCTCTTACCGACCTCACCGAAGCCACTGCACTCACAGCTCCAACACGTGATGAATTGAACCAGCTAAAGAAAAGGCATATATTCAAAATACTGCAAACCTAAATTTTACAGGCAGAAATAAAGAAAAAATACCATAGCCAGCGCCACAACAGGCAGATTCACCTCATTTCTTCTGCCAGCGGCAATTTTGCAAATCAGATAAAAAATAAATCCCGCAGCAATTCCTGTCGTAATGGAGTATGTCATAGGCATCGCCACTATGGTAATAAATGCAGGAATGGCGTCATCCAGACGACCAAAATCAACTTTTTTCACTTCCATGAGAAGATACATTCCCACGATAATCAAAGCCGGTGCAGTTACAGCACTTGTCATCACCCCTGTCAGAGGCGAGAACACAACCGCCAGCAAGAAGCACAAAGCAGTTGTTACAGCAGTCAGACCGGTTTTTCCGCCTGCCGCAATCCCGGAAATCGATTCCGCATAGCATGTAACGGTAGAGGTTCCAAATAAAGCGCCCATCACAGAACCTGCCGCATCAGCAATTAAAATCGACCCGCTTCCCGGCATGGTTCCCTTTTCATCAGTCATTCCCGCCCTGGAGCTGGTGCCGATTAAAAAACCAAGGGTATCAAACATATCAACCATGGTCAATGAGATAATAAGCGCAATAAGTGACAGGATACCGGACAAGCCCGCTTTTCCTGAAATCAATCCGGAAAAATCAAGCTTAAAAGCCACGTCCGCTATTGCGCCCGGAAACTCTGCAAGGTGGTCGGGCATCGCTGTCTGTCCTGCCGCCAGACTCAGTACAATCGTTATCACCATACCGATAATCAAACTTCCATTTATGTTCAATACCACCAAAACAGCTGTGATTGCCACTCCAAGCAATGCAATCAGAACTGTAGGCGAACTGAGATCCCCGAGAGCAGGCATTCCGCTTGCTAAAGATATAATCCCTGTATCCAGAAGACCAATGAGCGCTATAAACAGACCCACGCCGGCGCTTATAGCGTATTTCAGATTTACAGGTACTGCATTGATTATCTTATCTCTCAGAGGCGAGATAACAATTAGAAAAAATAGGATTCCGGAAAGGAAGGTAAGTGCCAGCGCCTGCTGCCATGAATATCCGTAAATTCCGCATAGGGTATACGCAAAAAAGGCATTCATCCCCATACCCGGCGCCATCGCAAAAGGCTTATTGCTCAAAAATGCACACAGCAGCGTGCCTGCTGCGGCAGAAAGACATGTAGCAACCATAACGCCGCCGGAACTCATGCCTGTAGATGACAGAAATACCGGGTTCAGAAAAATGATATACGCCATGGCAAAAAAGGTTGTCAGACCGGCGCGTACTTCCTGTCTGACAGTGGTGTGATTTTCTTCCAGTTTAAATAGTTTTTTCATTAGTGCCCTCCATATAAAAAAATAACGCATCCGGCAGAGATACTTTCGCATCATATCTCTCCAATGCGTTTGCGCTGCTTCCCAGCTGGTGTTCTGACTCCAGTATCAGCATCTTTCTTCGCCTTCCCGGTTTCCCAGTGACATCATGAAGAAGACTCCTCTGTTACAGCGTTGGCGGCGTACAGGAATTTCACCTGTTTTCCTTTAAACCCTTTCGGGTACTGGCAAGCTCTTTTCAATTTTCATATATCATTATACACAATTTGAGCGAAAATGCAAGACTTTTGCATGTCTTCAAACAGGGCAAAGGCATGAAAAAAGAAATGTGACAAATATTCGTGATTCTTTTATTTTTGTCAACATCAGAAACCGTTCTCAGACTGACGGAAAAATCTCTTGAAGAGTGTACAAAAGGAAACGCCGTAAACCTGTCAAACTCCACTTATAAAGACAGCCGCCCTTTTCGCTAGGCGGCTGTTAATTATTCTTAATTCTTTAGACATCCCACCGGCACTACATAAATTCCATCCTGCCTTCGGTAAGCATAATCACCTACGCCAATAAGAATCATTAAAAAAGCCGGTTTTTTCATTTTATCTGTGTCTATTTTTTTCGGCGTGTTGGCATAATTTTTTTCGGCGTGTTGGCGTTTTTCCAGCTTATTCACTGCATTCATTTACCATATCGCTCAAAGTATTCCTCCGCCAGCATGGACATCAGGTGCACATCATAGAGGACGCCGTTCTTCCGGCAGTTCTTTCGCAGCACGCCCTCGTACTGAAATCCCAGATTCAGATACAGGTGCGCCGCTGGATTTCCCGTGTAATGATCCAGATATACCCGTTTCATCCCAAAATCCTCAAAGCACAGTTTCATGGTCGCTTCCATAGCCTGTCTGCCGTAGCCTTTGCCGCGAAGTGCCGTATCCGCAATGTAAATCCGCCAAATTTCACACTTCCAGCCTTCTATGATATCGCCAAGAATAATTCTTCCCACCGGCTCACCGCTCTCGCGCAGACAAATAGTGTACTGGCGCATATCGGCAGCCTCATCAAATTTCACATATGCCTTGGTCACATCCTCCAGACTCTGCCCGTCCGCAATGCTGAAAAACTCCGTTACTGCAGGCTGCCTTTCCCATGGGTCAAAATACTTTAAATCCTCAAAAACGCTGTCGCGTATGATTAAATCTTTGGTTTCAATCGGGTTCATATCCTTTCTCCTTTCAGAATTCACCGCCAAATCTTTTCCCTAAATTAATTTCAATATATCGCACAATTCCTATTAAGTCAATAAAAATGACTGGCTCCCAATTTAACGATGATTCCACGATACTCCTTCCTCATGGCAAAATGCATATTTTTAAAGAAATCTCCGCAAATATGCACATCAGTCTGCATATTTGCGGGGATTTTGCATTATATATGCATATTTTTCACTGCGAACCGGTAATCGCGTTGCTATTTCAGAGTATTTTATTGGCGAAAATGCATATGAGAGGAAAAATCGCCAAAAATATGCAGATTCCTTCAGGACGTTATGCATATTTTAGGTCTTTTTTACGAATATATGCACAGGCGGCACAGAACGTACTAACAAAAAGGAGCTACCTCCTCAGATCAACCTAATTGGTCAACCGTACAAGTAGCCCCTTTACAATATCCAGTCTCTTATTCTAATTCAATCAGCTCGGATTCTTCCGGTTCCAGCACCAATGCTGTATCCATTTCCATAATACCCTCGTTAGGCATGCTCATCAAATCCAAATCTTCTGCGCTTTCATCATCCATCGCTTCCACGTCAGCTTCAGCTTCTAACAGGGCCTCTTCCTGCATACGAGTATATTCACGCATGAATTCCTCATTTACACCGTAATCCACGTCAATATTTTTGTAACGCTTCATACCGGTTCCTGCAGGAATCAGCTTACCGATGATAACGTTTTCCTTCAGACCCATCAGCTTATCGTTCTTGCCCTTAATTGCGGCATCAGTCAGAACCCTGGTGGTTTCCTGGAAGGATGCTGCAGACAAGAAGGAGTTAGTTGCCAGAGAAGCCTTGGTAATACCAAGCAGCATCTGTTTCGCTTTTGCAGGTTCGCCGTCTGCTGCAAAGGCAGCTTCGTTTGCTTCCTTGATTTCAAACTTGCTGTACAGACCACCCGGAAGCAGATCCGTATCGCCTGCGTCTTCAATCTTGAACTTGGAAAGCATCTGGCTTACGATAACCTCTACGTGCTTGTCGTTGATATCTACACCCTGGTTCTTATATACACGCTGCACTTCCTTGAGCAGGTACTGATATACGCCCTCAACACCGTTGAGTCTCAAAATATCGTGCGGGTTCAAAGGACCGCTGGTGATGTTACCGCCGGCAAGGATATAATCGTCCTTCTTTACGGCAAGTCTTGCGCCATAAGGCACAACGTAAGTCATATCTTCTCCGTCATCGCTTCTTACGATAACCTCTGTCTTATTGTCAGTTCTAGGCTGAATATCGATTACTCTGCCGTTTGCCTCGCAGATTTCTGCAAGACCCTTTGGCTTTCTAGCCTCGAACAATTCCTCTACTCTCGGAAGACCGTGGGTGATATCGGAACCTGCAACACCACCGGTATGGAATGTTCTCATAGTCAGCTGTGTACCCGGCTCACCGATGGACTGTGCCGCAGTGATACCGACAGATTCACCGATATTAACCTCTTCACCTGTTGCCAGGTTTCTTCCGTAGCATTTTGCACAAATACCGGTTCTGGAGTGACAAGTCATAACGGAACGGATTGCAACGGAGTCAATGCCTGCGTTGACAACATCCATTGCCTGTTCATCGCTGATTTCCTCGCCCTGTTCAACAATGATTTCCCCGGTCTGCGGATTTACAATGTCAAGAAGCGCAGTTCTTCCTGCGATACGCTGATTCAAAGGTTCGATGACTTCTTTACCGTCGGTAAAGGCTCTAACCTCCACACCCTCGTCAGTGCCGCAGTCAAATTCCCTAACGATAACGTTATGAGATACGTCAACCAGTCTTCTTGTCAGATAACCGGAGTCGGCTGTACGAAGCGCTGTATCGGCAAGACCTTTACGAGCACCGTTGGAAGAAATGAAGTATTCCAAGATTGAAAGCCCTTCACGGAAGTTCGCCTTAATTGGAATTTCTACAGTCTTACCAGTTGCGTTCGCCATCAGACCACGCATACCGCCGACCTGTCTGATCTGGTTCTTACTACCTCTGGCTCCGGATGTTGCCATGATGTTCAGATTGTTCTGCGGATCCAAAGATTCCATCAGTGCGTCTGCTACATCATCCGTAGTCTTGTTCCAGATTTCAATAACTTTATCGTATCTTTCAGAGTTTGAAATCAGACCCATTCTGAAAGCTTTTTCGTATTTGTCAACTTCTTTCTGAGATTCTGCTACGATATCCCATTTGTTGTCAGGAATTTTCATATCGTCGATACCGATTGTAACGGCAGCCTTTGTGGAATAGTGATATCCCATATCCTTGATATAGTCAAGCATGATAACAGTTCCAGTATTGCCATGTGCTTTGTAGCACTTATCGATAATCGCACCCAGCTTTTTCTTGTCGCAAAGGAAGTCAACTTCCAAGGAATACGGGTCAACATTTCTGTCAACAAAGCCGAGATCCTGCGGAATCTGCTGGTTGTAGATGAATCTTCCCACAGTGGATTCAACCAGATGTCCTCTCTGGTCATTTTCGTCAAGGTACATTCTAACCTTTACCTTAGCGTGGATATCAACGATTTCATCCTGATATGCCATCAACATTTCATCAAGGTCAGTAAATACTTTGCCGTCGCCCTTTTCCGGTACACGCTCAAAGCCTGCGGCCTTGTGCGCTTCAGAAGCTTTTCTGTCGTTAAATTCGTCTTTATCATAGGAAACCTTTTCCTTGCCGTCAACGATTTCAACCTTTTTGCAGGTGCCCGGATAGGTCAGATAGTACGCACCCAGAATCATATCCTGTGTCGGCGTAGTGATTGGGGAACCATCCTTTGGCGCCAGAATGTTATTGATGGACAGCATCAAGAATCTGGCTTCTGCCTGTGCTTCTACGGAAAGCGGTACGTGTACCGCCATCTGGTCTCCGTCAAAGTCAGCATTGAATGCTGTACATACCAACGGGTGCAGCTTGATTGCCTTACCTTCTACCAGTACCGGTTCAAATGCCTGGATACCCAGTCTATGCAGCGTCGGTGCACGGTTCAGCATTACAGGGTGTTCTTTGATGACACCTTCTAATACATCCCATACTTCCGGTCTTACTTTTTCTACCATTCTCTTGGCGTTCTTGATATTGTGGGCATAGCCCTGTTCAACCAGTTCTTTCATGATGAAAGGCTTGAACAGTTCCAGCGCCATTTTCTTAGGCAGACCGCACTGATAGAATTTCAGTTCCGGTCCGACTACGATTACAGAACGTCCGGAGTAGTCAACACGCTTACCCAGCAGGTTCTGTCTGAAACGACCCTGCTTACCCTTCAGCATGTCGGACAAAGATTTCAGCGGTCTGGAGCCAGGACCAGTAACAGGTCTTCCTCTTCTGCCGTTGTCAATCAGAGAGTCTACAGCTTCCTGCAGCATTCTCTTTTCATTTCTGACGATAATATCAGGTGCGCCCAGTTCCAACAGACGGTTCAGTCTGTTGTTTCTGTTGATTACTCTTCTGTATAAATCATTCAGGTCAGAAGTTGCAAATCTGCCGCCGTCCAGCTGTACCATCGGTCTGATATCAGGCGGAATAACCGGAATTACTTCCAGAATCATCCATTCCGGCTTGTTTCCAGAAATTCGGAGAGCTTCTACAACTTCAAGCCGTCTTACGATTCTGATTTTCTTCTGACCGCTGGCATCCTTCAGCTTTTCTCTGAGAGATGCAGACAGCTCTTCCAGATCAATCTGAGAAAGCAGTTCTCTGACTGCCTCTGCACCCATGGCCGCTTTAAAGTCATTTCCGTACTTTTCTTTGGCTTCTCTGTACTGCATTTCAGTCAGAATTTCTTTGTAGCCAAGTCCTGTATCGCCAGGATCGGTTACGATATATGCCGCAAAGTAGAGAACTTTTTCCAGGTTTCTTGGCGTAATGTCAAGAATCAGTCCCATTCTGGAAGGGATTCCCTTGAAATACCAGATATGAGAAACCGGAGCAGCCAATTTGATGTGCCCCATTCTCTCTCTTCTCACCTTTGCTTTCGTTACTTCTACACCGCAGCGGTCGCAGACGATACCTTTATATCTGATTCTCTTGTACTTACCGCAGTGACATTCCCAGTCCTTCATAGGTCCGAAAATCTTTTCGCAGAACAGACCGTCTTTTTCCGGCTTCAGGGTTCTGTAGTTAATTGTCTCCGGCTTTGTTACTTCGCCGTGAGACCATTCCAGAATCTTTTCTGTGGAAGCCAGTTTAATCTGTAAAGATTCGAAATTATTCAATTCGAAATTGTTTGTGTTCTTATTTACATTCTCAGTCAAAGATTTCCTCCCCTTTCTTATAACTCATCATCTGCAAAGCTCTCAGTCATATCGTCGTCGGGGGTCTCTTCTGTGAATCCCTCTGCAAACAATTTTTCTTCACTTTCCAGTTCCGTATCTACGTCCATAATGCCGTCGATACCGGAAACGTCATCGTATTCGGATACTTCCTTTATCTGAATTTCTTCATTGTCCTCAGTAAGCACTCTTACATCCAGTGCCAGTGACTGCATTTCCTTGATGAGAACCTTGAAGGACTCAGGAATACCCGGTTCCGGAATATTTTCACCTTTGACAATTGCTTCATAAGTCTGTACACGACCTACGATATCATCGGATTTTACGGTGAGGATTTCCTGCAGTGTGTGTGCTGCGCCGTATGCTTCCAGCGCCCAAACTTCCATCTCTCCAAAACGCTGTCCGCCGAACTGTGCTTTACCGCCCAGAGGCTGCTGCGTTACCAGAGAGTACGGACCAGTACTTCTTGCGTGAATCTTATCGTCTACCAAATGGTGAAGCTTGAGCATATACATGTAACCTACGGTTACAGGATTGTCAAACCACTCACCGGTTCTGCCATCTCTCAGTCTCAGTTTACCTGTCTCTGAGAAACCACAGTCCTCAAGAAGCTCACGGATATCTTTTTCGGTCGCACCGTCAAATACTGGTGTTGCAATATACCAGCCCTTAGTCTTTGCTGCAAGACCCAGATGCACTTCCAACACCTGACCAACGTTCATACGGGAAGGTACGCCCAGAGGGTTCAGCATAACCTGCAGCGGCTCGCCGTCTTCCTTAAATGGCATATCCTCTTCCGGTAGGATACGGGAAATTACACCCTTGTTACCGTGACGACCTGCCATCTTATCGCCTACATTGATTTTTCTCTTAGTTGCGATATAGCATCTTACTAATTTATTGACACCTGGCGGCAGTTCGTCGCCATTTTCTCTTGTGAAGATTTTTACGTCTACTACGATACCAGTTTCACCGTGAGGCACGCGCAGGGAAGTATCTCTGACTTCTCTTGCCTTCTCACCGAAGATGGCGCGCAGCAGTCTTTCCTCTGCGGAAAGGTCGTTCTCGCCCTTTGGCGTTACCTTACCGACCAGAATATCTGTGGAGTCAACCTCTGCACCGATTCTGATGATACCCTCTTCATCCAGATCCTTCAGCGCCTCATCGCCGACGTTAGGAATATCTCTGGTGATTTCTTCAGGTCCCAGTTTGGTGTCTCTTGCTTCTGCTTCGTATTCCACGATATGCAGGGAAGTCAGCACATCATTCATCAGAAGTCTTTCGTTCAGAATGATTGCGTCCTCGTAGTTATAGCCTTCCCAGGTCATGAAGCCGATGAGCAGGTTCTTGCCCAGTGCAATTTCTCCAAGGTCTGTGGAAGGACCGTCAGCGATTACTTCGCCGGCTTCAATGTGTTCACCGTGAGATACAATCGGTCTCTGGTTGATACAGGTTCCCTGATTGGAACGCTTGAACTTCAATAATTTATATTCATCTAATTCGTTGTTGTCATCTCTTCTGATACGGATTTTGTCAGCGTCAACAAACTCAACAGTACCTGCATTCTTAGCGAGGATTACAACACCGGAATCTCTGGCTGCCTTGTATTCCATACCAGTTCCTACAAACGGCGCTTCTGTCACCAGAAGAGGCACTGCCTGACGCTGCATGTTGGAACCCATCAGGGCACGGTTGGCGTCGTCGTTTTCCAGGAACGGAATCATTGCAGTTGCAACGGATACTACCTGCTTCGGAGATACGTCCATCATGTCTACAACTTCTCTTGCGAACATAGCGATTTCGCCGCCGACACCTCTGGCAGCAACCTTTGCATTGACAAAGTGTCCCTCTTCATCCAGCGGCTCATTTGCCTGGGCGATAATCAGCAGTTCTTCTTCGTCTGCAGTGATATAACGGATTTCTTCTGTAACCACACCGGTTTCTTTATCTACTACTCTATATGGAGTCTCAATGAATCCATATTCATCTACGATACCATAGGTCGTCAAGGAACCGATCAGACCGATATTCGGACCTTCTGGCGTCTCAATCGGACACATTCTTCCATAGTGAGAGTGGTGTACGTCACGCACTTCGAATCCGGCTCTTTCCCTGGAAAGACCGCCAGGTCCCAATGCGGAAAGTCTTCTCTTGTGAGTCAGCTCTGCCAGCGGATTGTTCTGGTCCATGAACTGGGACAGCTGAGAACTTCCGAAAAATTCCTTGATTGCAGCCGTAACAGGTCTAATATTCATCAGCGCCTGCGGCGTTGTTACCTCAATGTCCTGAATGGTCATTCTTTCCTTAACCACACGTTCCATTCTGGCAAGACCGATACGGAACTGATTCTGGAGCAGTTCTCCTACAGTTCTCAGTCTTCTGTTGCCCAGATGGTCGATATCATCAGTGCTTCCAATGCCATAATTCAGGTTTAGAATATAGCTGACAGATGCAATGATGTCTTCCATAATAATATGCTTTGGAGAAAGGTCGTTCTTTCTTGCCACCAGCATCTGTTTAATCTCATCCTCATCCTGGCACTGTTCCAAAATTTCCATCAGTACAGGATAATATACCTGATCTGCCACTTTCAGATCTGTCGTGTCAAAATCTACATACTGAGACAGCTCGACAAATCTGCTGCCGATTACTTTTGTAATCTGTGTTTCATCATCTTTTCCACGTGCCATTACATATTCAACACCGGCATTTTCGATGTCCTTTGCAAGAGCGCGGCTGATCTTCTGACCAGCTTCCGCCAGGATTTCTCCAGTGTTCGGATCGATAACGTCCTCAGCAACGACAACATCAGGCAGTCTGTTTGACAGCCCTAACTTCTTGTTATATTTATATCTTCCTACTTTAGCAAGGTCATATCTCTTTGGATCAAAGAATAGGGAATTCAGCAGGGATCTAGCGCTGTCCACTGTAGGAGGCTCGCCAGGTCTCAGTCTGCGGTAAATTTCCTTCAGACCACTTTCGTAGTCATTGGTTGTATCTTTCTCTAAGGTCTTCAGCAGTCTGCTGTCTTCACCGAAGATATCAATAATTTCTCTGTCGGAGCTGATACCCAGTGCACGAAGCAGCGTAGTCAGCGGCTGCTTTCTGGTTCTGTCAACTCGAACGGAAATAATTTCGTTGGAGTCTGTCTCGTATTCCAACCATGCACCTCTGTTAGGAATAATCTGGGTGGAATAAAGTTTATTATTAGATTTGTCAGTTTCGACACCGTAGTAAGGTCCCGGGGAACGAACCAGCTGTGTTACGATGACACGTTCAGCGCCATTGTAAATGAAAGTTCCCTTTTCTGTCATCAGAGGGAAATCTCCCATGAACACTTCCTGTTCCTTTACTTCTCCAGTTTCTTTGTTTACGAGTCTTACTCTGACTTTCAGCGGAGCTGCGTATGTTACATCTCTCTCCTTACACTCCTCCTGTTCATACTTCGGAGGATCGTTCAGGGAGTAATCAATGAATTCTAAAATCAGATTATCCGCATAATCTCTAATCGGGGAGATGTCCTCAAAAACTTCTCTCAGACCTTCTTTGATAAAAGCATCATATGAACTGGTCTGGATGTCAATGAGATTTGGCATCTGGCCAACTTCATTGATTTTTGAGAATGTCATACGGTCTTTTCTACCTACTTTGATAGGTTTTGGCATATTTATCACTCCTTATATCTTCACAGTTTACATTTGCGTGGCAGTCTATTATGATACCATATTCTTGTCAAATAGTCAAGCTAATCATGGAAAAATTTGCGCATTTGCAAAATCTCACAGTCCCTTTCCTCCAACCAAGCGCGCATTTTCGCAGAAAAAGCAGGTACGAATCCATTTGATACTGGTTCGTACCTGCTGTTATGATTTATTTTTTCAATTGTTTTCTATATACTTTCCGGTATCTTCCCTCACTTCCGCCAGCGAAATGTCGCTCCGTCAATAATTACAACCCGTTATTCACGGCAAATGCATGAAAAGTATTCTGAACCATAAATACTGACAAAATGATACCAGCATGCAGGATTTTGTCAGCAAATTGTAAAGAATCCTATCTTAATACGCCTGAAATCCTGACAAAGCTGACAAAATCAAAATTAATTGTCAGTTCTGTCAGGATTTTTGGTAGAAACACTGACAAAACTGACAAAAATCTAAAAAGCTGTCAGCTTTGTCTGTTCCAGAAAATCACTAAACGTTTTTCGTGGATTTGCCGCGCCCGTTATTCCTTTATACTAAAAAAGGCTTAGCTGCTCTCCCTGTTCCTTACTATCTAAAGTTCGCAAAAACTGAAAAACCTTTTCCCTTTCATAAGCAATTCCATACGCTTTGCAAGTAGATACAAAAATTTCCATTAGCTTCCTGCTGCGTGGACTTTCCAGCACATATTGATTTCCGTAGTACTCCATATATCGCTGCTTCATTCCGGGAAACTGTAAATCCAGCTGTTGGAAAAAATACTCGCGGTTCCCTTCACGCATAGTAACGCCCATTCCAAAGTTCAATATACCATACACGCCGCTTTGTCTGCACCCACGCAAAATTCCTCTCAGATTTTCTTCCGTATCATTGATGAAAGGTAAAATTGGGCAGAGCCAGACAACTGTAGGAATCCCTGCTTCTTTCAACTGCATCAGCACCTCTACGCGCCTTGCTGTAGTACAAACCCCCGGCTCTATTTTTCGACACAGTCCTTCATCAAAGGTCGTTAAAGTCATCTGTATCACGCATTTAGACCTTTCGTGAATCGCCTTTAACAGATCGATATCCCTCAGCACCCTGTCAGACTTGGTAATCAGCGTTACGCCATGTCCATAAGCATAAATCGTTTCCAGTGCCTTTCGCGTATGCTGCAATTCCAGCTCTAAAGGGACGTACGGATCAGTCATGGAGCCCATACCTACCATACATTTTTTTCGTTTTCGAGATAGGGCGCGTCCCAAAAGCTCTATGGCGTTTGATTTCACCTCAATATCCTCAAAATCGTGTTTCATCTGATAGCACTTACTCCTGGAATCACAGTAAATACAGCCATGAGAGCAACCGCGGTACAAATTCATACCATTGTCTTTAGAAAATATCCCCTTTACCGTTACATAATGCATAGCTTTATTTTAACACAAAAACAGTTATCTGGCTTTCTTTTTTGTTTATGCAAAAAACGCCGCTGCATTATCATAAAGGATTCTTCTAATGCCTGTCTCATCTACGCCGCTGACAAGCACCTTCTGCAGTTCCACCGATGGATCATGAAAAGGTGTGTCTGTACCAAACATAATTCTGTCATTGCCAACAGTCTCATAAGCTTCACGAATTTTTGACGGCATTGGCATTCCGCTCATTTCCAGAAAAATATTCGGATAGCGACGTGCCATTTTCAGTGCCGCGTCAATATAAACACCATGACCATGTCCCATATGAATCATCATTACCTTTACATCAGGATGGCGCTCAGCCAGAAGCCCAATTTGCCAAGGCAAGGAATAAGGCGGATGACCACTGTGAATGCAAACAGGAACGCCGGCTTTTTCTGCTTTATGAAGGACCGGATCCAGAGCCTCGCTGTCCGCGCAATAAGCATGACGCAGCGGGTTTAGCTTGACTGCCTTAAACCCTTTTTCAAAATAGTTTTCCATGGAATCCACAGTACTCTGATTAAGCGGATTCACATAGACTGCACCTATAATACGCCCCGGATATTTCCGCATCATATCCAAAGTAACCTGATTATCCTCGTGACAGAGAACGGTTTTCTCAATGCCGAAGCGATCCATCTGCGCGATGAGCTGCTCACCTGTAATACCTACGTCTGCCCAGCCTCCAATATATCCGATATGCGCATGCCCATCTATGATTTTCATTTTGCTGCATCTCCTCTCTCTGTCAAATTTACAATTCTGCCGGATAGTACTCCAGAAAGCACCATAAAAATCACCACGCCTACAGTCGTCTGAATGGTAACATTAGGTATCGATGCAACAGCCGGCGCTATTCCAAGCATTACTATCTTTACAAGCGTATAAGCGATAATCTGAAATATACCACCAATTATAGAGCCTGCTAACTGCAGCTTGTGAGCCTGTGGATTGCTTTTTATCACAGTGCCCATGATATAAGCCATGATATATTTAATCACCAGCGTTGGTAAAATCCATACTGCAGCACCAGCAAGCAAATCTGAAAGCGCACCGCCAAGAGCCGCTGCAATAGCACCGTTTTTCCTGCCTAACATCAAAACAGCCAGAAAAATCATACAGTCGCCCATGTGACTGTATCCGCCAGTTGCTGGATTTGGAATCTTAATCAGATATGTAGCAACAAACACAATTGCCGCCATCAACGCTGTCATAACCAAAGTCTTCGTTTTCTTATCTTCCATAACGATAGCCCCCTTATCAGTTCTTCTTCGATCATCTAGTATTATAGAAGAAATCTGCACCGTTTAAAATAGACACTTTTATATTTTTTAATAGGAACAATTCTCCTGATTTCACCGCATCATGTGGGAATTTTGCAAAAATAATAACAGTACAGTCTGCAAAACTGTACTGCTGCTAAAAACTATATTTAATATCTCTCTTTCAGAATACCTTTTCGGTATGCCTCCACCAGACGCTTCATGTTTTCTACTTGTTCTGTCAACTCCCTTCCCTGATCTGTATCAATGACCATCATACGTTCCGGAAGCACCTCTACAGTTTTCACCTCCGGCGACTGGAACTCCTGCGTCCCGTCAGGCTGCAGCGGCTGATACGGCTTGTGCTGCGCCAACGCCATAAATCTGGAGTTGAAGATGAAGGTGTAGCCCGCAATACCGGTCTGCTTCTGATAGGCCTTAGAAATACCGCCGTCGATGACATATAGAAGACCGCCACCCTTAATTGGGCTTTCCCCGTCCTTAATTTTTACTGGCACGTGACCATTCAAAATCTTTGAGCGGTGCGGATCCAGTCCAAACTCCATAAGAATTTTCTCGCAAGGTCCTCTTTCCTTAATCAACTTATAGTACGGTCTGGTCGGCTCCTTGTGCGCTGCTTTATCTGCGATGAACAGCCGCTCAAAGGTTGTCATCTTGGCTTTCCCAAACAATGGCGAATTACCCCCCAGCCACAGATACCACATCAGGTCGCCCATACGCCCCACTTCTCCGGACTCATCAGGAGAAAAATACGCATTACGCACTTCGCTGTCCAGATAATCCATCAACGCCTTTCCCTTAAAAGCTTCACCGTTTAGCTCCACAAGCTCAAAATCTCCGTCTTCCGTCATCGGAATGCAGCCGTGGTAGAGCAGATTGCCGTTGACCCGCTTATATAGCGCACCATGGCTGTAAAGAAATCTAATGTGCTTCTGCAGCTTCTCCGAATTCAGGACAGAAGCTTCCAGTGCATTCATCATTTCCTCTTCTTCTTCCGTCAGCGCATACGGATTTTCCGGATCTACAGTAGGGAAGTTGGTATCTCTCAGTTCATATACAGTACCGTCAATTTCCACAGTGCCGTTTTCCCAGTTAATTTTATCCAGAATCAGACGGTTTTCCAGATGGTATTCAGGGTGCGCCTTAATACGCTGCCCTTCCACCTTAAACTGGCAGATAGCGATAGCCTTGTGCATTTTCGCCGCCAGAGGCTCCTCAATCTGGTCGTACTCATTCTTCTCCAAAATATGCGGCTGAAAGAACTGGCACGGATCGTCGCCGTACACCTTTTCCGCAAAGGAAGCGAGCGGTCTCAGGTTGATACCGTATCCGTACTCCAGCATATCGAAATTATTATAGCTGATATTCATCCGAAGAATATTGGCAATACATGCCCAGTTTCCCGTAGCAGCGCCCATCCATACGATATCGTGATTGCCCCACTGAAAATCCACATCGTGGTAATCCATCAAAAAATCTAAAATCGTATCAGGGTGCGCACCTCTGTCAAAGATGTCCCCAATAATATGTAAATGATCCACAGCCAAATTACTGATAGCGTCCGCCATTTCTATGATAAAGTCATCTGCGATTCCGCTTTCAACAATGGTCTTAATAATTGCGTTATAGTAATGGAGACGGTTCTCCTCATCGTCTGCGTGAAGCAGTTCGTCCATAGCGTAGTCCAGATACTTCGGCAGCATGCGGCGAACCTTTGAGCGCGTGTATTTGGTAGACACCGACTGACAAATCGTAACTAAACGATGCAACACAGTCATACACCACTTATTAAAATCGGCTTCGTTCTTTCTTCTCCGCGCCAGCTCAGCCTGCGGATTGTAAATCAGCGCCGCCAGATCCTCTCTGTCGCTGTCGCTGAGAACGCCGCCGTAGTGCTCATCAATTTTGGTCTTGATGGTGCCGGAGGCACTTTTGAGCATGTGGATAAAAGCCTCGTGTTCACCATGAAGATCGCTCAGGAAATACTCCGTTCCCTTTGGCAGTGCCAAAATCGCACTCAGGTTGATGATTTCTGCTGTAGCTGCTTTAATATTGGGATAATCCTTCAAAAGCAGCTCCAGGAATTTAATGTCAGGCATATCAGATTCCTTTCAATTATATTTTAACTGTTGTCCTATTTATTATATACTTTCACGTCTATTTTGTCCACATCAGCATAAACTTAAGCAGAAGGAGAATTTGTACAATGTTTCATCACGGAAAACTGAACAGGCAGCACGCTGTCATTTATTTTGTCTCCATGGTTATCCTCATGGTAGTCCTGCCCTATCTCTCTATAAAACTGTTTCCGGCTCTGGTAAAAGACCTGCCTGAAACTTCCACTTATGATGGAGAAATCCCCGACACTGTAAGAATTTACCTGACAAAAGAGGATAAATACGAAACCATCGCTTTCGAAGATTACATAGAAGGCGTCGTAGCCTCAGAAATGCCCGCCTCCTTTGAGTACGAAGCTTTAAAGGCGCAAGCTGTAGCAAGCAGAACCTATGCCCTCGGCAGAATCCTTGCCGGAACCGAAATCTGTGACTCCGTCCACTGTCAAGTCTATCGCAGCGACAACATTGATGAAAAGGTCAGCAAAGCGGTAGAGGAAACCTGTGGTCAGGTTCTTTTATATAAAGGAAAACTTGCCGCACATGCTCTTTATTTCGCTTCCAGCGCAGGACCCACAGAAAACTCACAAGATGTCTTCTCCGGCACCTACGCCTATCTGGTCAGCGTTGACAGCTCCTACGAGCCCGGCGCTACCCATAAGAAAGAGAAAACTACCATGACGATTTCCGCCTTTTCAAAGGCGATCAAAAAGGCTTTTCCCGAAAAGAACTTCGGCACCATCAAAAAATCCAATATCAAAATCAAGTCTCGTTCAGAGGGAGGCCGAGTTGCAACTGTAAAAGTCGGCAAAGAAACCATCACCGGCAGCGATATCCGCACTGCCCTAAGCCTTTACTCGACCCGCTTTGAGATATCCTTTTCAGGAAATACGAAAATCACTATCACCACCGCAGGCTCCGGTCACGGCGTCGGCATGAGTCAGTACGGCGCCAATGGTCTGGCAAAGAAAGGAAAGACCTATAAAAAAATACTTTCCCACTATTACCGAGGAACTTCTGTCAGCACAGGAGAAAGCAAATGACGACTTGCTCTATGGGAAACCCCTGCGAAAAAGGAAATCCCGGTGCAAATATAGATTTTGCTCTGGGATTATCTCTTTTGTAAACAATATTCTATTTAATCTTCGATACGGAATATATTGGCGCCCAGCCCTCTGAACTTGTCAGTAAACTTTTCGTATCCGCGCTCAATATGATAAATCTCTGAAATCTCTGTCGTTCCCTGGGCCACAAGTCCTGCCAGAACCAGCGCTGCACCACCGCGCAAATCCGTTGCGATTACTTGCGCACCTTCCAGCTGCTTTGCGCCCTGAATCATGGCACGGTTACCGTCAGTCTTGATGTTGGCGCCCATTCGATTCAGTTCCGCAACGTGCATAAATCGATTCTCAAAGACAGTTTCAATTACCGTACTAGCGCCGTTTACCGTAGTCAAAAATGCCATAAAAGGCGACTGAATATCCGTAGGGAATCCTGGATAAGGCAGGGTCTTCAAATCCGTTGCAACCAAATCAGGATTATCCGCAATAACGTACATGCCCTCATCTCCCATTTCTACAGTGACACCGCACTCACGAAGCTTTGCGGTAATCGGCTTTACATGGTCAGGTACCACATTCTTAATCAGAATCTGTCCATGAGTGATAGCTGCAGCCAGCATAAAAGTTCCCGTTTCGATTCTATCCGGAATGACTGTATGCTGCGCGCCGTGGAGGCTTTCAACCCCCTCAATCTTGATAGTATCAGTTCCTGCACCCTTAATCTTTGCGCCCATCTTGTTGAGGAAGTTTGCCTGATCGACAATCTCCGGTTCTTCTGCCGCATTTTCAATATAAGTGGTGCCTTTGGCAAGAACTGCAGCAGACATAATATTCTCTGTAGCGCCTACACTTGGAAAGTCCAGATAAATGCTGTTTCCCACAAGCCCCTGTGGACCTGCAATTGCTTCCACGTAATTATCCTTTACGATAATCTCTGCACCGAGTGCCTCAAATCCTTTCAGGTGCAAATCAATAGGTCTTGCTCCAATGCTGCAGCCCCCCGGCATGTGCACCTTGGCTCTTCCCACTCTTGCAAGAAGCGGACCCATGACAAGAAATGATGCCCGCATTTTGCTGACTAAGTCAAACTCTGCTTCACACTTTAAAATTTTCTCTGTATTTATCTCAATAATGGATTCTTCCAGTTCGTTTATCTCTGAACCCAGGGAACGCAAAATATCCTTCATCACATCCACATCTCGAAGTGCCGGTACGTCCCGGATTATACATTTTTCTTCTGCCAAAATAGCAGATGCCATCAGCGGCAGCACTGCATTTTTTGCTCCGCTGATTACTACTTCTCCATTTAATGGCTCGCTCTTCTGAACTAAAAATTTCGCCACATCTATCCTCCACAAATTGTTATTAGCACTTCCCTTAACCAGCGAGATTATTTTCTCCCCGCAATCAAAGGTATATACTATTAGTATACTAATGATTCCCCTTTTTTTCAACTAAAGATGAAAAAAATGAAAAAAAAGTCTGCCGAAGCAGACTTTTAGCAGATGTTCTATTCCATGCAGCTACATTTTTTTCATTTCTGCAATGCAGTCAACACACACAGTCTTACCGTGAACTAATCTGACATCTCCCACTTCTCCGCAGAAAATACAAGATGGCTCATATTTCTTCAACATGATATACTGACCATCAACGAAAATTTCCAGAGAATCCTCTGTCTTAATATTTAAATTTCTTCTCAATTCTACCGGAATCACGACTCTGCCGAGTGCGTCTACCGGTCTTACAATCCCTGTTGCTTTCATAAAAACTCCTTTCCGTCTTGCATTTACTTACTTTTTTTATTATTGCTATTCTCCTCGCCGTCTTCTTTCCTAAAAATCGCAGCAAGAGAACCAAAAGCCTTCACAATATTGGATACAGCACCTACCAGATTCTGCTGACCTTTCACTGCTTTTGAAATATCAGCGACAGCAGATTGGACGTCTCCAACCATCTCATCCAGCTGCTCTGCCTTATCCGCAGCAATACCGGAGATTACTGAGGCATCTCTCAAAATCTTATTGGTTTCCTTGATTGTCTTCACTAGATTCTTTGCAATAATAATCAAATATATCACCAGTACAATCAAAGCTGCAAAAAGCAGATAAACCAGCGTAGCTTTAATGTCAATTGTTACCATAGTAAACCTCCTTATCCCGACTATGGATTATTATACCGTTTTTTCCATAAAATAGCAACCTATTTCTTATTTTTTCTCATATATTTTTAATATTTCCTCCGAATAGCTGCCATCTGCACAATGCACATACATAGGGTCTAGTAGCCGCAGTTCTCTATTTCCGTTTTTTATACAATGTACCAGCATGATGTTGGGTTTTTCCAAAGGTCTACCGCTAACAAAGCGCATTTCCTTCGGCTCCAGCCCATGCCTTCTGCAGCTTTCACAAATATCTACAAGCCGCCCCGGTCTATGCACCATATAGAAATCCCCTTTATCCTTCAAAAGCGCCGCAGCAGTTTTTACAAAATCATCCAAAGAGGCTGTAGTCTCATGGCGAGCGATTGCCTTTGCACGATTGCTGCTTTCAATACCGCAGCTTCCCTGGGTGTAGGGTGGATTTGTTGTCACTACATCATAAGTCCCGCACTGAGATTTGTCAAAATTCTTGACATCCTGATGAAAAAACTCCAGCCGCTGCTCCAAACTATTGTGCCGCCTGTTTTTCTCTGCCAGAGCCCATGAGCTTTCTTGAACTTCCATACCAGCAATATATGCAGCCTGCGTTTTATGACTGAGAATCAGCGGAACAATACCCGTTCCCGTGCCCAAATCCATAATTCTGCACGCCTGCTTCCGCCGCATCGCGCCACTGGCAGCAAAATCCGCAAGAAGCACTGCATCTACACCGTAACAAAACTCCTCAGGATTTTGAAAAATCTCTAACTCTCCAAAACCTGTTCTATCCATCCGAAGTCCCATGAACTACTCCTTAATTAAAGCTTTCAGTTCATCAATGTACTCAGCGTCAACGTCCTCCAAAATATTATTGTTCTGGGAACCACCATGTTTCTTGTGACCTAGTCTCTTAATTTCATCTTTTTTATAGGTAAAGATTTCCGTGCCCAGTTTTTCACCACCATCGTCATCTTTTTCTCCTGTATAGAGCCTAACCCGCACTTTGCTCTCCAAAATATTGGTATCCACAACCTTTCCCATGCCGTCGCGAGTCTTCACTTTCTCTCCGTTATCAGGAAGTCCTTTTCGAAGTTCCATATAGACATCATTTTCATACTTCAGGCAGCACATCAGACGTCCACAAATGCCGGAAATCTTCGTCGGATTCAGAGAAAGATTCTGTACTTTCGCCATTTTAATAGACACCGGTTCAAAATCGGAAAGCCATGTATTGCAGCACAGACTTTTCCCGCAAGAACCGATACCTCCCAGCATTTTAGCCTCATCACGCACGCCAATCTGACGCAGCTCGATACGCATTTTGAACACACCTGCCAGATCCTTTACCAGTTCTCTGAAGTCTACTCTGCCATCGGCAGTAAAGTAAAAGATAATTTTATTGTTATCAAAGGTATATTCCACATCGATCAGCTTCATTTCCAGATGGTGCTTGTCGATTTTGTCCTGACAGAGTTTCAGTGCCTTAGCTTTCTTTCGCTCGTTTTCCTCGTGGCGCTTGATATCCTCTTCTCCTGCAATTCGAATAATTTTCTTTAGTGGCTGCACCACTTCTTCTTCCTTGATTTCTGTAATGTCCATAGTGACTGTACCGAACTCCAGTCCTCTGGCAGTCTCCACGATGACAGAATCGCCCAGACCAACTTCCAAATTGTCCGGATCAAAATAATATACTTTGCCGGCATTTTTAAATCTAACTCCAGCTACTTTTATCATAGTCTTACCCTCCAAGCTTCAATATCAGATTTCTGATTGCATATTTGTAATTTACATTGGCAAGCAAATCCCGCCTTGCCTCTTCTATATATTTAATCTTCGCAATTAGCTTTTCTTTTCTCACCGCCTGCGGGCCGTCCGCCGTTAAATATCTGCGATAAAGCCGTTCCAGCCCATCCAGAAGCTGAAACGCCTCTTTTCGGTCTTTGACAATCTTTCCAAGACGATCCTTTATGTCACAAAAGTATGCCCCCGCAAAAATCATTTCCATGATTTCCTCTGCACCGGAAAGATTAGAATTCTCATTGCTATTTATAAAATTCCCCAGCCTGTAGATTATGCACCTTGATGTAATAGTCTGCAGCAGGTTCTCTGTATTCTCAGACAAAAGCACAATTACGGTTCCGTCATTAGGCTCTTCCAGCGTCTTTAGAAGCCTATTCTGTGCCCGCACTGTCATCGTATCTGCATCTTCAATTATTGCTATATTTCTCATCCCACCGGACGGTTTATTTTTAAGTTTTTCCTGCAATGCCGAAATAGCGGCATCCTTTACAGAAAAATCATCCGCCTGTGCTGCATATAAGTCCTCATAATTATCATGGTCAATTTTCCGGCAAACTACACATTGATCGCAGCCAAATCCTGGCTCTAAAGAACACAAAATTGCCTTTACAAAATCCTTGGCAAATTTCCGCTTATCAACACAGCTGTCGCCCTCTATGATATAGGCGTGGGACACATTCCCGCAGGAAATCGCCCTGCTGATTCTCTCTGGCAGCCTTCCGAACTCCTTATACTCTCTTAATGACATATAAACTAGCCTTCCAAAATTCTATCAAGATGCGAAAACATAATGTCGCGAATGGTTTCTTTATCTTTTCCCGCGTCAATCTCTACAAACCGGTCTGGATAAAATTTCGCAATCTCCTTATATCCCGCATACACTTTGTCGTGAAATTCCAACTTTTCCTGCTCCAGCCTGTCCTGACTGTCCTCTCTGATTCTGGACTTTCCAATTTCCGGCGAAAGTTCCATCAAAAAAGTTACATCGGGCATACACCCGTCAACAGCAAGTTCATTGATGACACGCACCACATCACCGAGATTTCTCCCATAGCCTTGATAAGCAATACTGGAATCGATAAAACGATCACAAATTACAATCCTACCCGAATCTAACGCCGGTCTAATCAGCTGCTGCACGTGCTGTGCTCTTGCCGCCGCATAAAGAAGAGCTTCTGTCATATCACACATTTCCTGGTTTTCTTTATCAAGTATAATATTGCGGAGCTTCTCTCCGATGGCCGTTCCTCCAGGCTCCCTGGTAAATATGCATGGCAGAGCCCTTTCCTGACAATATACCTTTAAAAACTCTATTTGTGTCGACTTCCCGGAACCGTCCGGTCCCTCCAGCGTAATAAAAAGTCCTCGTTTCATAACCTACTCCTAGTGCTTCTTAATTGCATCATCTACCATTTTCATAAAAAGAAGTGCAATTCCATAAGCTAACGGACAGCAAAGCAGAATACAGAATATAATTTTCAAAAATAACATTGTCTGACCATCCTTTCTGTTCGCCCAAATATACAGAATAAGTATATCACAAATCTCCATTGAGATAAAGGACTTTCCTGTTATCTGAGTAAAAAACTGTAAATTCAGCGATTCACGACCTTCCATTTGCCCTATCTTCACTACCCGCCTCCTGTCTTAAAGTTAGGCAAAATAAGAATTGCAGAAACCTACCCTTTACTTCCGCAAAAAAAGGAAAATCCACATTCCCATACTCAGCCACCTGGATTTAAATAGGCATATATATTAAAAAAATGACAAAAATCCAATAATATATATCATTATCTATAGAATATGCACCCCCACTTTTCTAGTTTTAGACCTACAAAAATATCATTTTCCTTTTTTTGAACAGAAGTACAGCAAAATTCTGCAAAGCAAAAAATCGTTTCATGCTGCAGGTTACATTTATTAAAACCAGCACTAAGCCCATACCTCAAGCCAAAATCCCATACTCAACTTACCCGTTGTTGTCCCGTTTCAGACGTGTCCTTCCGACACTAAAAAAGCAAGCTACTTCGTAACTTGCTTTTTACTGAAACCGGCAACGACCTACTTTCCCAGGCAGCTTCCCACCAAGTATCATCGGCGCTTGAGAGCTTAACTTCTGTGTTCGAGATGGGTACAGGTGTATCCTCCCCGCTATTGTCACCGGATTTCCTGCTTGCCTTTTTCAATCCTGACTTTGTTGCTGCTCTTTCGCTCATCAGTTACGTACACTAGTACGTGCCCTCTTCGCTCCTTCGCACGCCGCGTCAGCTCTTGAAAAATTCTTCGCAGCTTCTTTTCTCTTGAGGTATATACCCTCAAATCTGAATAACAATCAA